>JACQFF010000316.1 GCA_016200205.1 Planctomycetia bacterium | reverse complement strand
CCATCAAGACCGGGTTGCAGTTCATTTCCATCGGTGCCGGCGGGCCGTTTGCGCCGGCGTCGGCAGGTGGCGGCGACGCTGGGGTGGCCTCGGCCTTGGCCAGCACGTCGACGAGCACGACGACGCCAACCATTCCGGCTTGGATCGTCAATCGGCTCTCGCACCTCGACCTGAACCACGGTCCGATCGCCAAGTACCTGCTGCACTTAGCACACGAGAACACCCCCAAAGCCAGGGAGATTCTCGTCGCAGCCGATAAGATCGCGGATTTCTTGGGTTTGGACGATACCCTGCTGGATGCGATATTGGTCCGCCTGGGACTGCCGGATTCGGACGCCTAGGCGAGAATGCCTGGGGTTTGGCCGGGCAGAAAATAAAGCAAGAAATTTTTGGAATTTGAGTTGCAAACGAGGAGTTTTCAATTACAATAAAGCCAAATTGAGTTTTTCGGGGTTTTTTTAACGACCCCTTTTGGGTGGCAGAATGACAAGGAAGTCCCAAGGTTTCGTGTGAGTGCCAAGGGTGATGCAGGGACTGATGTTCAGTCCGGCCTTTGGCCAGATCCGACTAACGCATTGCTAATGAAATCAAGATCCACAAAGGAGACACGTATGCAACGAAAAGTTGTGCTTACTTTAGCACTAGTGTTTGGCCTGGCGACTTCCGCCAAGGCGGCACTTTCGATCGTGGTGGGGGCCCATAGTTATCCCATGGGCACCACTGTCGTGACGATTCCAATCCAAATCAATGGCACTGATAACGTCACGTCCACCGACATCAATCTCGAAATTGCCGATTCGGCGTTTGTTGCGGCACCGGGCAACTTCCCGTTGCCAGGTGTCAGCCCGGCGATTAGCTGGGATGGCGCCCCGAGCGACATCAACAATAACTTTATGTCCACCACATCGCACCTGTTCGGCGATGCTGGCAGCGACTCGGCGAACATCGACGTTTTTGAAAATCTGTCCAATCCGAGTGCGCCGATTTCGGCCCAAACCAACGGCGGCAAGTTGATCAACCTGATCGTCGACTTCACCGGCTTCAACGCTGGTCCCGGAACGTGGCGGATCATCCTCGGCCCGCACAACGGCAACGGCTCGACGGATTTCTTCAACGTAACCACGCCCGTGCCGGTTAGCATCGAAGACGGCACGGTCACGATCGTTCCCGAGCCGACTTCGATCGTACTGGGATTGTTCGCAGCTGCGGGATTGGGCATTGTCGCGATTCGCAAGCGTCGCGCACGTCGTGCCTAGTCTGGAGTTAGTCGATACGCTTTCAAGCCGCACGTAGGGAAACCTACGTGCGGTTTTTTTCGCTTCGGGTTCCCGCGACAAGTGAGCCGAGCTTTCTTGCCACAGAGGCCGGGTTTCTCACCGCAAGGGCCTGAAGGACGAAAAGCAGCACTTACAAAGCAACTCCTTGTTTTTATCTGCCCTTCGCGTTCTTTGCGGCTTAAAGTTTCCGTCAGACGCGCCCCTTGGCACGCGTCTTCAATATGGTCCAAACGCTGGAATTTGGGGGCGGAGCTCACGCCGAGCCGATTTGCCGCCGGAAGTAGAGGCTCGGTGGGAGCCTCGCCCCACAGTCGCGTAGTTCGAAGACGCGTTCTCACCCGGCATTATTCATGTCCCCCCGTAACGGACATGCGCAGGATGCGCCACGCTAGAGCGACGCGTCAGTTTTTGAATTGCACGTATTTTGCCAGCTTTTTTGCCGCTGAGGACGCCGAAGGCATAGAGAAACTCTATCGCGGCACCGATAATCTGCTCGGTAGGCTCGTCAAAGTCTTGCATCCTCGGAGTCCTCTGTGTGCTCGGTTGCCACTCTGCCAAAATCCTCGATTTGGTGATTGCCCTGCCCTCAGCTCAGAGCCAAATGCGAGAGTGCCAGTAAAAGTGCACAACTTCAAAACGCGTCAGCCAGCGTAAGTCATTGTCACTGCCTCGCTTGCGATTCAGGCTAATGTTAGGCCATGAATAATCCGCCCCAGCGGAGCGACCCGACTGAAGTGATGAATTACCACGGGGGCCTATCGGATCGGCGACGCCCAGAATCTGGATACCGCGTTATTTGAATTGCAATTGGTCAAACTGGGACTGGACTAATCGGGCCCCCGGGCCGGCAGAAAGGAAAACAAGAATTTTTTTGGATTTGAGTTGCAAACTTGAAGTTTTCAATTACAATCAAGTCAAATCGAAGTTTCAGGGTATAAATCCCCTGTTGGGTGGCAGAATGACAAGGAAGTCGCGAGCCCTGTGCGCAGGGCGTATCTGAACTTGCAGGTAATGCTAATGGTGACGGCGAAACTGTGCTAAGCAACCCTCTGGGGTGAAGCTCACGGTTTCTTTTCTCGCCGCCCGCACCTGCTACCCAGTTGGTCACGCCACGACGCTCTGTGTGGCGTATCGCCGCGCTGATGCTGGGTCAAGGTTGCGGTTACCGCGCAATGAGCCACTGGGTCGTGCTCGCCTCCATTGAGGTACGCCATTGGCGCAGCGGAAGTTTCCTTCGAGCAACAGAGCTGGCATGTGGAATTCATGCCGAGGATTGCGTGAGTGCCAAGAGTGATGCGGGGACTGATGTTCAGTCCAACTTTTGGCCAGATCCGACTAATCAATGAATTCAAGATCAACAAAGGAGAATCGTATGCAACGAAAAGTCATGCTTACTTTAGCACTCGTATTTGGCTTGGCGACTTCCGCCCAGGCGGCTCTATCAATCGTGGTCGGAGCCCATAACTATCCCGCGGGCACGGGTGTTGTGTCGATTCCCATCCAAATCACCGGCGGTGACCTGGTAACGTCGACCGACATCAATCTGGAAATTGCCACGATGAGCTTCGTCGCCGGAATTGGAAACTTCCCCCCGACAGGTGCCAGTCCGGCGATTAGCTGGCAAGGAGCCCCAAGCGATATCAGCAATAACTTCATGTCCTCCTCGTCGCACCTGTTTGGCGATGCCGGCAGCGACTCGGCGAACATCGACGTTTTCGAAAACCTGGCCGATCCGAGTTCGCCGATTGCGGCCAGCACCAACGGCGGCGTGTTGATCAACATGATCGTCGACTTTACCGGCTTTAACAGCGCAAACAACACATGGCGGATCATCCTGGGCCCGAACAACGGCAATGGTTCGACGGACTTTTTCAACGTGAGCACCCCGGTGCCGGTCCAAATCACCGACGGCACGGTCTCGATTGTCGTTCCCGAACCGACTTCCGTTGTGCTGGGATTGTTCGCAGCCGCTGGGCTGGGCATTGTGGCGATTCACAAGCGTCGTGCACGTCGTGCCTAGTCCGAGAGTTAGTCGATACGCTTTCAAGCCGCACGTAGAGAAATCCACGTGCGGCTTTCTTATGCGCTTAGTGAACCCGACTTTCTTGCCATGTAGGTTGGGAGATTTAGGTTTTTGTGGATTATTGTTCTGGGGCCTATGGCCTCCGGCCTTTTCCATTCTTGGGCTTTCGTGGTTTCAACTCTTCGCGGGAAGTGCGATCTTGAGGAAACGGGGCCACCCTAAAAATTCGGGAAAAAATTCGCGCCACGCTAGACGCCGGCGGGGGGCGCGTTGGTAAGATATCGAGTGCTCCGAGTCCGGATCGGATTCAGGCCCAGCGCAATTGGAAAATCTTGGACGAGCGCTAGTCCGTTTAATTCATGACACCTTCGAAGAGGCGGGTTCTTGATGATGCCATTCACGCCGCTCACAACTGCGCTGTCGGTTGACGAAGTGGTGCGCGAGCAGTTCTGGCGCACCCAGTTCCCGCACCTGTCGATACAATCCCATCGCGCGCAAGGCTTCTGCATCGTCAACCCGCCGCTCATGGCGCGGATTCGCGAGCGGATAATGAAGGAGGGCTACTTGGATGGGCAGGATGACGGTCTCAAGCAGCTTGCGACTGCACTGGCCGAGGGAGTAGAACGTTGCGTGAGTCTCGGCATTCCACCAACATTCATTTTTCTCTTTGATGAGGCGTGGGAATGCTTTTTCAGGCTGCATCCCGTGGTGTCGTCTCTGCTCGGCGACGGTTATCGCCTGCTGCCGGACTTCTGGGCCTGGCACGTCAGCCCAGAGCGTGAAGAAAGCGGATGGCTACCCCATCGCGACAAAGGCAGAAGATCGCTGGCCTCCGACGGCGCACCGCTTTCTCTCACCCTTTGGCTTCCGCTCAACGAGGTGACCCCGCTCACCAGTTGCATTTACCTCGTGCCCTCGAACCGCGACCAGACCTTCAACACGCCCCAGGAAGACCAGTGGCGCTTCGACCTTCCGAGCATTCGCGCGCTGCCTGCTAAACCCGGTGAATATCTATGCTGGAACCAGGCTGTATTACACTGGGGTTCGCGAGCAAGCCCTTTCGCCACGCGCCCGCGGATGAGCATGGCGATGGAATGTCAACGGGGTGATATTCCGGCCTTCAATGCGCCGCTGCTTGCACCGTTGGTGCAATTATCGTTCGAACAGCGCCTGGTCCTCATTGCGAAGCAGATACTCCAGTACCGGCACATGTATGCCCTTTCGCCAGAATTGGAGGCGCTAGCGCAGCGATTGGTATCGTCCTGACCGCTCGCGGCATGAACACTTCAAAGCTGCCCGAACCGCTCCGGGAGACGGTGGGGTTCGGACCGCGGGCCCGTTAGCGAGTCGCGCTCTGGCCGGTCTCGTTCTCGGCCGTCTCGGCCTCGGGCGATGGACTCAACGAATCTTGGATCGGCTCGGCCGCTCCGGCGGGTGTTGGGCTCATCGAAGAAGTCGCGACGGAAGGGCTGTCCGAGGGGGGCGCAAAGACAGACCCCTGCCGAGCCCCAAACTCGCAGTTTGGACAGCCACGCGGGCCGATGACCGGGCCGCAATAGTCAAAAGGGTTTTGGCACATGGCACAGCCAGCGAGCGAGACAAATAGCAGAAGCGCTCCCAAACCACCGGATCTGCGTCTCATCGCAAAACACCTCGTGCAAAATTCATGAACCCCACCGGCGTGGCCATATCGGCTACGGGGGTTTTCCCCAACCCCAGGCGAAGCTTGGGACTTTACCCGCCAGCAGCTAGCGACCGTCAGCGGATTCTCAATAATCTGTAGCGGATAAAACGATTGTTATCATCGGCAAAACGATACTCAAGAATTGGCATTACTTGGCCAATCCGCCATGAATCGTCTAGCGCGCGGCTCCGTAGCGGGTCCGCAGGGACTTGCTGGCGGGTCGATTCGGCCCCGAAGCCGTCGCGCTCAACTGGTTCGGCCAGCAGGGCATAAGAACAACCCTCGGCCCTGGCTCTCTCGAGCAGGCCGCATTGCACCGGGTCGGTATCGCCGGAAGGCTGTCGATTCAGGTATGTCCGTTCGCTTACGGCCGGGCAGGCAAAATAGAAGGTGCGGGGATCTTGGCAAAACAAGCGATCGCCCGGACGGCCGATCCGATTCATGACCGCCGCCGCTCGATAGGTCGGCTCGTGCGCCAGCAGAAATCGGTGTCGGCTTTGCCAGCCCGTGGCTACCCCGAGCGACATAACGGCCCGCTGATAGCAGGCCAGCGGCCCAGCCAAGAGCAAGACACCCCAGGCGCAGACGGCCGCGAATCGGGCTAAAGGAGTCAGACGGTCCAATTCCCGCCAGACCCAGACTGCGGCAATCGCCGTCAACGGAACCAGCGGGGACCACCACCGGCCCGGCAACCGGATCGCCAGCGCCAGCGCGGCATAGCCGCCTAGCACGCCCAGAATCAAGTTCAATCCTCGCAAGCGGCGGGCGATCAGCAAACCGCCCAGCGCCATTAGTGCCTGCGGGCCCAAGTTGACCAAAACCGAGTCGAGCGGCTGCGAAGGTCCCGTCTCGATTCCGGCTGGCGCGGCCAAGTACCATGGCAGGGCGGTAACCACAGCGGCGGGGATCAGGCGTTTTGCCGAACTGGCGAGATCTCGGAGCGAATCGCGCTGCGTCCAGCCGGCGTAGAGCCACGCCGCGGCGATGGCCAAGCCGAAGCACGCGCCGGCAGGATTCGCAGCCATTGCGCCGCCCAGCATGAGGCCGGCGGCAACGGCCCAGTGGGCCGGTTCCAATTGCGCCGTGACCTGCCAGGCGGCCACCAGCGCCAGCGTCGTGAACAGCCCCAGCGCGAGATCTTCCAGCGGCGCGCTCATTTGGTGGTTTACGCCAGGACATAACAACACCAGACACCCGGCCAGCAGCGCCGGGCTACGGCCCACTACGGGGCGAGCCAAGAGCACCGTCGCCAAGGCGACGAGCATGCCCAGTAACCAATGCACCAGGTTGGCCGTCACCGCGCCGTCGAGCGCCAGGGCCCACAGGAACCACATCTGGACTATGTTCGGGGCCGGTTCGCCGGTGTCCGAGGCCGAAACGACCGAATGGGTCAAGAGCACGTTTTTGGGAAGGTCCAAGCCGCGCGAAAGGGCCTCGGGCGAAGTCGGCGGCGCCAAGGCCCCCACCAAGGACGCCACCAGAACCAAGCATCCGCAGACCAGCGCCAAATTGGTGGCTGGCGGGTGGGCGCTCTCGGGCTCGGCCGGATCGGGCTGGGCGGCGATCGCCAAAATCCGCCCATGCATACGGCCCAGATGGACGCAGGCGAGCTCGACGAGGGCCCACAAGCTTCCGGCGAGCGAAATGGCGACGATCACGCTTGGATAGAGCCAGCCGGCCAGCGCCAGCAGCAGCAACAAAGATCCCCCGAGCAACAGCCCGAGCGTTAGGCTCCAGACGGCAACCTCCAATGGGTCACCCTGGGCGACTTGGAGCTTTCGCAGCAGGGGCCGTCCGAGTCCAAAGGCCGAAAGGCCGATGACACAAAACGCCAACAGCGAGCTCAATACATCAAACATGGGATCCCCAAACGCAAACCGTGGCTGGGCTTTCGCAAAGACGCTCCCGAGGTCAATACAGAGGGATTATCCAGCGACCGCCGAGCGCGACGTAGGATATCGCCACCGCCGCGGCCCAGGCGACAAACGTCCAAGCCAACAGGTTTGAGACGCGCGGCGTGCCGCTGTTGCGTCGAGCGCTACGATTCAACAGTGCGGCGGCGACGACGCGTCGGGCCGCGGCCAGTCTGTTTGCCGAGCCGGTCGGTCGGGCTGGGGGTTCTCGAACGGGCGCGATCATCGACTGCCCCCTTGGTGGATCTGGGATGTGACCCCGCGGTAAAGATTCGGCCGGCAATCGGGTGAAGTATTGTCGGGTTCGAGGACCGATCCGCTCTCGATAACGGCGGAAAGATCTTCGAATCGCGCGAGATAGAAATCGGCTCGCGCATGGCGCTCGAAGTTGAACGCCACGGTCCGCATTCCGACGGCTTTCGCGCCGGCCAGGTGTGCGGCATCGTGTCCCACATAGGCTGCGTCTTGTGCGGAAAGGCCCAAAGCGTCCAGGGCCGATTGATAACATCGAGCCGATGGCTGTGCGGCCTCGAGATCGAACGATGAGAGCACGGTTCGAAAACGATTGCCCAGCCCCAGTCGTTCGAGCCGCTCCGAGAGCCTGGCAGCCGGATAGGGCGAATCGCCAAATGCCACGAGATGCAGCCCCAACTCGGCAAGCCGACCGATTGTTTTGACCACCCCGGGCAAGGGACGGGCATTCAATTCGAAGTTTTCACGTTGAATGCGGCTGGAGGCCTCGAGCTCGTCGATCTGCGCCCAGCTAAGATGGTTGGCCAACAGGAATGACTGAAAGGCTTCGCTGTACTCACGACGTCCGCAATGCACGTCGACCAGGTAGCGGCGGTCCCAATCGCGGTAGAAACTGGCATAGCTGCAGCGCACGCCCAGCCTGTTGACCAAACGCAGCAGCCAGCGCCGCCACAGCGTGGCATCGTAGAGTACGTCGGTCATGTCGAAAACGAGGCCGCCGATGCCAAGAGCGGCGGGCGGCACATGCCCGGCGGGCAGCGAACATCCGGCGCCAGCCGCGGGGTGCATAGTGGCACCCGGGCCGGCCTCCAAGGCGGACCGCATCGCGCGCATGGACGTAAGAATCCTTTCCAACTGTCCAAACCGTGCCTAAACCGGCGCCGTTGCGCGGTTCAGGACAGCCATTCGTTTTCGCAAGGCTGGTTGATGGACCAAAAGATCGGCAACCCGTTGCCAATCCCACTCGTCGGGACCCAAGGCCTCATAGATGACTTGGGCATGTTCCCAATCTTCCTCGAAGTCGATTTTCAGCCGCAGATCCTCGCGGTCCAACCCGGCGGGGAGGGGAATCAGCCGCACGTTGAATCGCTCGGGATGCGCGTACAAATATCCGGTGACGTGCTGGCGATCGGCCGCTCCGCGGGCATCGCGATTGGCCGCTTGCAGCGATTCGGCTCGACACCATTCGGCACAGACGCCCAATTGCGTCAAAATGGCCGGCCGGCCATCGCCACAACGGTAGCCGATGTAGTCACAATTCGGATGGGCGTCGGCAGTGCTGACGAGCCGGTCGATCAGCACCGGATCGATGAAGGGATTGTCGGCGCAGACGCGGACGGCGGCTTTGGCCTGGTATTCATCGAGCGCGGCGGCGAACCTGGTCAGCGAATCGCGCCCAGAGCCGATAAAGACCGGCACGTCGGGTGGAACAAGCTGGCGAATCGGTTCATCGCGTTCGCTGTCGCCCATCAGTACGATCACGCCATCGAGGCGCTGGCAATCGGTGACACGGCGCACGATCCATTCCAACAGCGACTTACCGCCGAGCTTGCGACCGACTTTCAGGTCCGAACTCTCCGATTCTCGGCGAACGTCGACAATTCCCAGCGTATCGAGCATTGAGCTGCCTTTAGATCCTTCGCAAGCATGCATCAAGTGGAGATTTCAATGTGCCTCAGTCGCGCGGAGTCTAGCAGTTTTTCGGCGGCAGCGTCAATACAAGCAGACCCGCGCCATCGCCAGGAAAACAACTGATGGCAAGACTTCGCAAACCTGTTGGTTCGAGCGAATCCGTCTTGGCCCGCGCAGGAGGTGGCGTTACAATCACCTTTCCGCCGGCATTCCTCCGATACAATTGATCGAGAAAAACGGCGATTTGGCGACTCAATTGTTCACCCAGGCAAGGAGGCCGAAAGTGGAGCGATTGCTGGTCACTGGAATCGATCACCCCTTGGGGTGTAATCTGGCTTTGCAGTTGGCGGACCGCTGCGAAGTCTTTGGTTTGCACAGCCAACAGGCAATGGAATCGTCCTGCTTTCACACGGCTCGCTGGGAACCAGGCAATCAAGCTGCTCTCAAAGACTTCGTCCACGAATGGCAACCGCAATGGATCATGCACTGCGGCCCGCTATCATGCTCGAGCTGGGATTGGGCCGCCGCCAACTCCCCGGCCGATGAAGAACCGCAAGTCGTGGTCCAGTGGGCCAAGCTGGCATCGGAGGTGGCAGCGCGGCTGACGGTGATTTCCAGCGACGTGGTGTTCGCCGGGCCGCGGATGTTTCACGAGGAGGCCTCGACTTCGACGAGCCCCTTGCCGCGGGCGACTCAGGTTCGCGCCACGGAGCGGGCCCTGGAACCGACCGGCGCGCTGGTCGTGCGAACCCATGCTTATGGTTGGAGTCCCGTTCCGGCACACGCCGGATTCGCCGAGCGAGCTTTTGAATCTCTCAATTCCGGCGCACGTTGGATTGCCGACGGCCGGAGGCATGCCACGCCGATCTTGGCCACGGATCTGGCGGAGTTGCTGTTTCGCGCCTACGAAACGCGATTGCACGGGCTTTATCATCTAGCCGGCGCCGAGCGGAGCAGCCCGTCGGGCTTTGTGTCGGAGCTGGCCATGGCGATGGGATTTCGAGCGCCTTCGATCGGCCGTGACATGCCGCCGTTGTCAGCGACCCAATGGCAGGATGAAACCTCGCTTAACAGCAAACGAGCGCGTCGCGCGCTGGAGATGTCAACGCCCATGTTGCGCGAAGGGCTCGATCGATTCGCCGAGCAGGCGCACAACGGCTGGCGTGACCGGTGCCGTGCGATGGGGCAGATTTCGAGCACGCATGAGTTTGCGGCCTAGAGCGCGGATGCGGACGCCGGCTCGATCCCCAATAAGGCCCACAGCCTTGCGTCGGCCAGACTGTCGGCGATGAGGGCCGCTCCGCTGAAGTCGTGCCGTCGGCTATGGCCGGCAGGAACCGCCACGGTCAGTGTGCCGGCCGCGATCGCCGAGCGGCAGCCATTTTGGCTATCTTCCAAGACCAGCAGTTCTCGCGGCTCGAACCCAAACCGCCGGGCGGCCAGCAAGTAGATCTCCGGATGCGGCTTGCCGTGGCTGATGTCGTCGCAGGTGAGGACGAACTTGAAACGGCGGGCCAAATCAAATTTTCCCAAAACTTTCCCGACAAAATCGGGCCCGCTACTGGTGGCGATCGCCTTGGGAAGCCCCGCCTCTTCCAGCTTCGCCAGCAGCGGCAGCAGCCCTGGCATGACGGCCAAACGCTCGTCGAGCAGCGTGGCGAAGATTTCGTCCGTTTCGGCCGCCAACTGATCGACCGTGCTGTCGAGTCCGTGCCATTCGATCATCAACTGCAATGAGACATCCGCTGGGCGGCCCATCATGGCGTCGACCAGATCGGCGCCAAAATCCTTGCCGCGGCGGCGCAGCAGCTCGCTGCCCACGTCCTGATAGAGATCTTCGGTATTGAACATCAGGCCGTCGAGATCGAAGACAACGGCCTTTGGTTTGGAGTTTCGAAACATGGCCTGCGATCGAGCGGCTGGAGAATTCGGGAAACGACACTGAATTATTCTATCGCCGCTCGCCTCGCTGAGCACGGCCCCCTTCGCATTCTTCCAAGGCTCCGTCCAGCAACGCCGTGTTTTGAGCGGCTGCCCGGCGACGGCCTTCGCGTTGAGGGCCTCGACTTCGAATCATCGAACGAAGCCATCCATAATGACGATAGGCCGCGACAACGGCGCGACTGAACGGGCCCCGCGCCGCCACGACCACTCGATCGATCGAATACTGGTCGGTGGCCCATTTGGAAGTCGCCGCGGTCGAAGGCCCGAGGAAATCGATCGAATGAACACCAGGCTGCTCGTGAAACTGCCCGAGCAACCGGAATCGCAGCAATTGACCGGGCGAGAATCGGTGGAATGCCTCGTCGTAGCCGACCTTGGGCGAGAAATAAACGCCTTGGCTGCGCCAGCCATACTCGAAGGCAATCGGCCGTGCTTCGTGCGTCAAGAGCGTCAGGTTCAATTGTCCCCAGGCGGCCAACTGTTTGGCTTGCCGCAAATAAAACTCCCAGGCGCCCGGCACGTTGAGAACGGCGCTTCGCGCTCGGCCCTTCCAACCGCGGGCTTCGATTTCGAAGCACGTTTTCAGCAGGGGCTCGACCTCCTCGGGTGCGAGTTGGTCGTAGCACGCGAGCTTGATAGTCCCGGCTCGTTCGGCGCGCGTTGCCGATTTGCGCATATGGCGGCGGTGATTTCGCGACAGCGACTTGAGGTACGCATCCCAATCGCATCGAATCTCGACCAGGTCGATCATGAAACGTGGCCGGCGGGCATACGCGACGCAATGTTCCTCGAGTGCCCTGAAAAAGGCCTGCCAGCGATTGGCCGCGGCCGGTACACCCCCGAACCAAAGCAAAGGCCAGGCGTGTTGTTTTAACGCTCGAAGCAGGGCCCCGCAAATGCGTTCGGCATCGCACGTTGGATCGAGCAGCAAGTCGCCGGAGGGAGACCAATGGTTGCCCGGCAACAGACCGATCTTCAGTCCCTTCCACTTGCTTTCCACTAGTGGCAGAGCGGCAACAGCCTGGCCATCGCGTTCCACGACAAAAGCCCGGAAGGGTTGGTCGGCGGCAAAGGATTCACACCAAAGTGCGACCAACGCGGCCCGGGCACTGGGCAGCGTGATTTCGCTGCGTTCCCACAGCTCGTCCCACAGACGCGCAGTGTTTCGCAATTCGGCCAGCGAATCGAGTCGTTTGACAACCAGGCCAGACACAATCGCGTTCTCTCTTTGCAGTGCTCCATCTCTATCATGGCACGTTTTGGCTTCTTTGAGGTGTTTCGCGCCTCGCTCACGGCATAACCGTTTCAGCTATTACAACGCGGTTGCGGCGGGAATGCTGGACGGCCCTTGGACTGCTACAGCGGCAAGTCGGCCAGGCTCGCGACAAGCTCGGACAGAATCATGCTCGTCGCCCCCCAAATCCGGTCCGAATCCCAACAGAAGCAAGGGGCGGAGAATTTCAGCCCCCGCTGAATTCGTGCGATCGAACCGGTGTTGACGGGATCCAAAAAATGAGCCAACGGAATTTCCAACACTCGATCGACTTCGCCGCGGTTTGGACTCCAGCGGGGGTAAACTTGCGTTACGCCAACCCAGGGCGTGATTTGATGGTTGCTCGCGAACAAGTACAGCCTCGAGAGTTGTCCCACCAAGCGAATGTCGTCGGCCGGCGCGCCGAGCTCCTCGGAAAACTCGCGCAATGCCGCCTGCTGAGTGCTCTCGCCCTCTTCGATAACCCCGCCCGGCAGACTCACCTGGCTGGCATGATCGAGCATATGGGCAGGGCGCAAAATCATGGGAATATGCCACTGATCGCCATGAGGATAAAGCAAAACAAGCACGGCCGCCGGTTTGGCATCCGCCGGCACCGGCCCCAAATGCCTGCCGAAACTCAACTCCGGCTGATAGCGCGCTTGGGCCGCCCAACCCGGCAAGGGTTGTTGAAGTCGTGCAGCCAATTGAGCGGGAAGTTGAGGGTTCAATGCGCGACTCGTGGCAGTTCCAAAATCGATCCGCGGATATTATCGGCCTCGACACCCCAGCCGGTCAAAGGCTATGCAAATTGGATGGCTTCGAGGTTCCGCTTTATTCGCGACGTTTATTCGGACGTTCGAGGCGGTCCTCCCTCGCCCTGGGTCGACCGATCGGGCAAACGGTAGATCGCGAAGCTGGAATTGATCGGTCCAACCCGTTCTAAAGTCAGCGGCGGATCGGCGGCAGTTACCACGTAGTCAGCCCCAAATTCGGCGCCCAACTCTCGCAGTCGTTGGGAGCCTTGCTCCACCAAGGATTTGTGTCGAGAACCGCCGTCGGACGCCAGGGGATAAATCCGCTCGATCCGCCGCCACCACTCGACAACGCCAGCCGCGTCTTGCGGAATGTCCTTGTAAGTGACCACCTCGGCACGTCCGGCATACCAACGGAAGGTCTGCGCGAGTCGCGGGACGAGAAAGACAGCATCCGTCGGAGTCTCGACCGCCGCCCAGTCGCATATATCGCGCCACGCCGCCAAGCGGAGGATGCCCTCTTCGCTGCGCGGCCGGAGCTGCAATTGCCGTTGCCAAATCGTCTCGCTCATGTGGCCGCTCGCCAATAGCATGGCCGCTACGAGTGCCGCCATGTGCCAAGTCGGCCTCGCTGTCTGCCAGCGCAACAAAATCGAGCAGAAGAACAACGCCACGCCCAACGGGACCATCACGTCCGACAAGCGAAACCAATAGTATCGCAAAAGCGCGTTGGATAGATCACTCTCGGGTGGAATCAACACGCCGATGGCCATCCCAATTGCCGCGAGCCCCACGGCGCCGGCCACAAACCCGCGCAATCTCCGCTGCCGAACGTCGGCCGGGGCGAACCAGGCCAAAATCACCAAGGCGGCCACCAATGCCAAATGTCGAACGATCGACTGCGCCTGAAAATGCTGCGGCACCAGGTGATGGCTCAGCCGCTCGAGCACGTAAATTCGATTCGCCTCGCTCAACATCCGCGGATCCGCGTTCCAGGTGAGGGTCAATGCTCCCAGCAATCCCGGCAGCGCCAGCAACAGCCCGCCCGAGAGCGGCAAGATGATCTGTTTTAGCGGCGGCCGATCCGAGCTGGCCAGCCAGGCAATGCTCGCGGCCACGACCGACCAACCGCCAACGATCACATGAAACGAAGACGCCGCGCCGAATAACAGGCAGGCGCGCCCCCAATGATTTTTTACCAAGGCTGCCAGGCCGAACAGTACCAACGCGTAAGCGAATCCTTTCGCTTCCACGCCGCCGATCACCCACTCGCCGGACATCTGGCAATGTTCATTGAGCGCGACAAACAGGGCCGCCGAAAGGACAGCGTAGAGCGGACGGGGCACGAGTGCCCTGCTCAAGCGTTGCCAGGCGCAAGCCAATAGGCCCCAGGTCAGCAGCCGGCCGCACCAGGCCAGGGCCGGCAGCGGCATCCACAAGGACAACCAGCCAAACGTGAAGTAAAAGACCTGGTGCGCGTCGGCGGTGCCGCAAAAAAAATCTTTGGCACACCAACTCGCATCCCAATAGTGTTTGGCCTTGCTTAGATAATGCGGCTCGTTCGCCTCCGGCGCAGGCCACGCCCCCTGGATAAAGAACACCAGGAAAATCAGCCCAATTTCAGCCGCCACCCACCAGCGGCGCCAACCGCGACGAGGCATCTGGGGATCGACGATTGCCGAGCTGCACATATCGACTTCAGACTACTCTAGCGCTTTGGCGATGGCCAGGGGCGACCGCGGGACGCGGGTGTGCCTGCGCCACTTGCGTTCTACCTAGTACCTGTGCGACCTGCTGTGCCGGCCACCCTCTTGCATAGGGCTTCCCTCGACCCCTATATTCCCAAAGGAAAGATCCGACGCCGCTTTGCAAGGTGCTCTCATGACGCGCATGTCGCCCGGTAAATTGCTCCGCGACGCCGTGACGGACTCAACGATCCAGGTTCCGGGGGCGTTCAACGCGCTCGTCGGGCGGTTGATCGAGAAGGCCGGCTACGACGCCATGTACCTGTCGGGCGCGGCCTTTTCGGCCGGCACGCTGGCGCTGCCCGACGTGGGCCTGTTCACGCTCAGCGAAATGGCTCAGCAGACGGCTTACCTAACCCGGCGCGTGAAGATTCCAATAATTGTCGACGCCGATACGGGCTTTGGGGCCACGCTCAATGTGGAACGCACCATTGTCGAGTTGGAAGCAGCCGGCGCCGCGGCGATTCAACTGGAAGACCAGGAGCTGCCCAAGCGCTGCGGGCATCTCTCCGGCAAGAGCTTGGTCGAGCCGGAGGAGATGTGCGCCAAACTGCGGGCCGCGGCCGCGGCGCGCAGCGACTCGAACCTGGTTCTGCTCGCACGTACCGATGCTCGAGGCGTGTTGGGAATCGACGATGCGATCGAGCGGGCCAAACGCTACCTCGATGCCGGCGCCGATTGGATTTTTCCCGAGGCGCTGGCCGATCTCAAAGAATTCGAACAATTTGCCGAGGCGGTTGATGCGCCACTGGTGGCCAATATGACCGAGTTTGGCAAGAGCCCGTTGTTGACGCTCGACGAACTGGCCGAGCTGGGTTACGCCGCCGTGCTCTACCCGGTGACGCTATTGCGCGTGGCGATGAAGGCCGTCGAGGCGGCATTGGCCATCATCGCCAACGAAGGCAACCAATCGGAAATGCTCGACCTGATGCAGTCCCGCCAGGAACTCTACGATTTGTTAGAATACGACGACTATGAAGCTCGCGATCGGGCATATTTTTCCGGGGAGCAGCCCGGTTAGTTTCGTTTGGTCGAATTGAACAGACTTCGAATTCCCCCGGCTTATCGCCCTCACCGCCGCAATCCCCCAAACACCACGAAATCGAAAGATCCACATGGCCGCACCCATTTATAGTCCCGGTCTGGAGGGCGTCATCGCCGGTGAAACCGCGATCAGCACCGTCGAGGGCGGGCTGGTTTATCGCGGCTACTCGATCGAGGATTTGGCCGAGCACGCCACGTTCGAAGAAGTCGCCCATTTGTTGCTGCACGGCGAACTGCCCAGCGAGAGGGAATTGGCGGCTTTTCGCGGCCGGCTGAACGAAAGTGCCGACACGCCGCAGGCGCTGGTGGAGCTCTTGGCAAAGATCCCCGCGGGCGTGCCAATGATGGACGTGATGCGGACCGCCGCCAGCGCGCTTGCGCATTGGGACCCCGACGCCGCGGACAACAGCCACGCGGCCAATTTGCGTAAATCCGAGCACTTGCTGGCGCAATTGCCGATCGTGATGGCCGCCCGGTATCGGCTGGCGCACGGCAAACGCCCGGTGGCTTACGATTCGAAGCTCTCCCTGGCCGGCAACATCCTCTGGATGTTGTTCGAAAAGGCTCCTTCCGCGCGATTGGCCAAAGCCATGGACGTCTCGCTCATTTTGTACGCCGAGCACGAATTCAACGCCTCGACGTTTGCCGCCCGCGTGGTCTGCTCCACATTGTCCGACGTTCATTCTTCGATCACCGCCGCCATCGGCGCCCTCAAGGGGCCGCTGCACGGCGGGGCCAATGAGGCCGTGATGGGTGTGCTGATGGAGGTTGGCACCGCCCAGAAGGCCGAAGCGTGGATTCGCAACGCGCTTTCGCAAAAGCGGCGGATCATGGGCTTTGGTCACCGCGTCTACAAGACGGGCGATCCGCGCGCCGCGTATTTACGCACGCTGTGCCGCGAATTGGCCGCTGAAACGGGTCACGAGGACATGGAAGCCATGGCCGACACGATCGAAACCATCGTGCAGAGCGAAAAGGGACTGCCCCCGAACCTCGATTGGCCCAGCGCCCGGCTTTACTATTACATGGGCTTGGAAGTCGACCTTTACACGCCGCTGTTCGTGCTCAGCCGCGTGGTCGGCTGGAGCGCGCACGTGATCGAACAATTGGACAACAACCGCTTGATTCGGCCCCGGGCCCGATACACCGGGCCGGCGCCTAGAAAATGGCTTCACATCAAGAACCGCTAAGCCGCTGTCGGGGCCGCGGTTTTAGAACGGCAACTCGCGGCCGATTTTCTGCTTGCGCGCGAGCTCCAAGACTTTGCCGCCCAGAGCCACGTCTTCCAAGGCCATTCCGACCGATTTGAATAGCGCGATGCTCTCGCGTGTATTGCGGCCGGTGGCCTTGCCGGTGACGACGTCCGAGAGTTCGACGGCCCGCGACCAGTCGAAAATTCCCTTTTCGATCGCTTCGACGAAATCGCCGGCTTCAATCTGGCAGGCTTTGATACTGTCGCAAACAATATTGTCGGCGCGGCGAACGACGTTGCTGTCGATCTCGGCCTTCGTCAGCCAATTCGATCCCACCGCCGAGACAAGCGCTCCCTCGGCCAGCCAGGAGCCATCAAATACCGGCTCACGGCTGGTGGTGGCGGTCACCACGATCGGCAAATCCTCGGCGGCTTCTTGCGGCCGGTCGACCGGTCGCACTTCAATGCCTAGTTGTGCCGACATCGATTCGGCAAAATCGTTCCGCTTCTTTTCGTTGCGGCTATAGACGTAGGCCACTTTGATCGGGCGCGCGGTGGCGACGGCCGCCAATTGGCTCTGAGCTTGCCAGCCGGCCCCAAAAAGTCCCATTTCGGTGGCCCCGGGATCGGCCATCGCCTCGACAGCCACGCCGGTGGTGGCGCCGGTGCGCAACTGGCCAAGCCGGTCGCCTTCGATCAACGCGACCAGCGATCCCGAGAGATCGTAGAGCCCGACGTGAAATTTCGCGCCCTTGCGCGTCGTCGTGTAACACTTCCAGCCAACCAGGCCCAGATAAGCGGCGGCCGCGCTCATCGAATGCAAGATGATGCCCGGCGATTGCGCCCGGACTCGCGGAATGTTGTCGGCTTCGCCTGCGGCCAGGCGACGGAAGGCTTCTTCGCAAACCTCGATCGCAAGCTTCATGTTCAGCAGGCGGTCGACTTCAGCCTCGGTCAGGTAGATGGCGGCCATAATCTGCTCGCTAAAGAGTGCGGAAGAGTCAAGAGAGCGTGCCGCCGACTCGAGGAGCCCAAGTTCATTTTAACAGTTTTCGACCGCGGCAATGCGTTTGAAGTCTTCTTTCAAAGAACGATACAAGCCCTGGTAGATGGGAAACGCCGCGTCGTGATACTTCTTTGCCTGCCGATTCGGCGAAGTTTCCTTGACCACGCGAATCGTGGCGCTGCATGCTTCTTCAACATTCTTGAACGCCCCGGCGCCAACGGCCGCCAACAAGGCCACGCCATAAGCTGGTCCCTCTTCGGCATTGATCGTGACGACCTTCTGTCCAAACACGTCGGATTGAATTTGCCGCCACAGAGGGCTTTTGGAGCCGCCGCCCGAAGCCCGAATCTGGCGCACCGGTACGCCCAGTTCTTGAATGATCGCCAAACTGTCGCGCATGGCATAGCTTACGCCCTCCATGATTGCGCGGACCATGTGTCCGCGAGTGTGGGCCAGCGTAAGGCCGATGAAGCATGCCCGGGCGTCGGGGTCGGCGTGCGGCGTGCGCTCGCCGGAGAGGTATG
>JACQFF010000307.1 GCA_016200205.1 Planctomycetia bacterium | reverse complement strand
GGGTACGCACAAGACCGGCGGCACGGTGCGTTTTAGTTTAGGGACCTTCACGACCCAGGCTGAAATCGACGCCACGCTCGCCGCGGTCGCGCAGATTGCTGCCTCGGAGATATAGACTCGCGAGAGCCGCGCGTCTGCTCGCCTAAACGGGCAGCGGAAACGGGAAATGGAACGACCTGCAATGGATGAAAAGCCCTGGTTCGAAAAAGGCCTGCGATTCGAGTGCACCGGGTGCGGCAATTGCTGCACCGGCGCGCCCGGCTTCGTGTGGGTCAACCGCGAAGAAATCGCCGCTCTGGCGAAAAAGCTGGGAATGCCCACAAACGAGTTCGAACAGAAATTCGTGCGTCAGGTCGGCATTCGCAAGAGCCTCGTGGAGTACGCCAACGGCGACTGCGTATTCTTCGACGGACATACGCGCAGATGCACCGTCTATGATGCCCGCCCGCGGCAGTGTCGCACGTGGCCCTTCTGGGAGTCGAACGTCGAAACAAAGCAAGCCTGGCAGCGGACCTGCGAAGTCTGCCCGGGCAGCGGCAAAGGGAAACTACACTCCGCCGAGCAGATCCTGCATCAGATCTCGATTGTCAAAATCTGAATCGTCCGGCGTGTACTGTGCGAGATTGCCACGATTGCGATGCTGGCGCCTTCCCTGCTTTGTGCGATCGATGGACCAACAATGGGGGTGGTCGAGCGACTTCCCGGATTAGTTAAACTTTGCCGGTTGTGACGCCGATGATTAGGCCCACAAGGGCGCGATGCGTTTTGGCTTGCGCAATCGCCTGACGGGCCTGTCCACATAGCGCTAAGTCATTGCTAATGTTGCAATTGCGAATAGATTCCTGCGATCCGGTCGCCGGGGTTTCCTGTAAAGTATTGGAAACAAATCACTTGGCGAGGTACTGACCCGTTCTGCTCGTGCTTCGGATTCTTAACCCGCGGGGGTGGAGCCTTGCGAATGATCTTGACTGTAGTTCTTATGCCATTTACACTTGGAGCATGACTGCGCTGAAGCGAGGGTAGCCGATTCGCCCGCGCGCCCCTTTCTCTAGAGGAGAACTGCGTCGTGACCAAGAAAGAGATTGTCAAAACCATTTCAGACGAGATCGGGTTGACCCAGCTCAAGACGAAGGAAATCGTACAAAAGACATTCGACGCAATCGTGGAGACGCTTGTCGAGGAACGCCGGATCGAACTGCGAAATTTCGGCGTTTTCGAGGTGAAAAAGCGGGCGGCCCGCAAGGCACGGAACCCTCGTACCGGGGACAAGGTTTACGTTCCCGAGAAATTTGTCGTAACTTTCAAGCCCGGCAAGGAAATGGAAGAACGCGTGCGCGAGCTGGAGCGACAGGCCGCCGCGGCCGCCGAGCGCGCCCGTGCTGGCGGGGACAACTCCGCGGGTCACCCAGCGCCGGGCCAGGGGGCTGCGGGTGATAGCAGGCCGATCACCGAAACACTGGGCAGTTCAGGCTATAACGCACAAAGCAATTCTCCCTAGCGGGCTTGCAACCGGCTCGCGCCAGGGCACAAGGTTTGACCTCGGCGCAGGGTGCAATAAGCAGTAGTCTATCGGCGAAATTTCCGAGTCATTCGAAGCTCTTTGCACATCCGCTTCGAAACGCGTTCTATCGCAAACTTATAAAAAAACAGTCGTCAAGGTCTGATTGGAGCCATCGAGGCCGCCAGACCCGACATGGATGCGTCCACTGCTCTCTGAACCGTCGGAGAGCACCTGAGGTTCACGGAGGAGTCGTGTGATGCGCGGGCTTTTGCTGGCTGCGATCTTGGGTTTGTCGCTCAGTATGAGCTGGGGATGCGCGTTACCCATCTATTCTGGCGACCAGTCGCAGCGAACCCAAGAACTGATCTTCACGTCCGAAAACCTGCGGCTCATCCTGGAAGAGTGGCAGCGCATCTGGTTCCTCGACCAACCGAGCCATCTGTCGCCCTACCGGACCCATGGCGGTTTGATCTAGCACGATACTTTCGAAAGGTTATCTACGCGAGCCGCTCGTGATTCGGGCGGCTCGATTGTTTTAGCGCCGCGATTGGGGACAGCCGCACCACGTTGCCCCCGGCCCCGACGACCGATACATTACACAGTGCCGTCGTGAACCACCGGAGCCGCGAATCGTCGAACTGTCGCGATGCAACGCGATGGCGGGAATTTTCGTCGGCGAACCAGCACATAGGGCAAATTGGTTGATCGCGTGAACTCCTTCGGTGTCGATCTTGCGGTCCGCTTGGGCCGGTTGCAGCTTCCCAATCCGATCATGGTGGCTTCCGGCACCTTCGGATATGCGCGAGAAATGGAGGGACTGGTGGCCCTCTGGCGTTTGGGCGCCATCCTTCCCAAGACCATCACTCCGCGGCCTCGCGCCGGCAATGCTCCTTGGCGCTCTATTGAAACGCCCGCCGGCATGCTCAACTCGATCGGGCTCGATAACGACGGCATCGAAGCTTTCATCACACATCATTTGCCCTATTTGAGCAGCCTTGCGGTGCCGATCGTGGTGAGCATCGCCGGGCACGACTACGGTGAGTTCGTCTCGATGGCGGCTCGGCTCGACGGGCTTTCCGGCGTCGCCGCGATCGAATTGAACATCTCATGTCCCAACGTCAGCGGCGGGGTCGATTTTGGAACCGACCCGGCCATGTGCCGTCGCGTGGTCAGTGGAGTCCGCGCGGCGTGCGGGCTGCCGATCCTGGCCAAGTTGACTCCCAACGTGACCGACATCGCCCGAGTGGCCCAAGCCGCGGCCGAGGGCGGAGCCGACGCGATTTCGGCCGTCAATACCTGTTTGGGCCTGGCGGTCGACTGGCGGCGGCGCAAACCCTTGTTGGGCAACGGAATGGGCGGGCTCAGCGGCCCGGCCATCAAGCCGATCGCCTTGCGAGCCGTGTATCAGATCGCACGGGCCATCAAAGTTCCGGTGGTCGGCATCGGCGGCATCGCCACGCTCGACGACGTGATGGAGTTTCTGGTCGCCGGCGCCAGCGCCGTGCAAATCGGCACGGCCAATTTTTATAATCCCACGGTGACGATGGCCATTCTCGATCAATTGCCCGCGGCCATCGCCGAACTCGGCGCAGTCCGTCTGGCCGACGTCGTTGGCACGCTGGAAATGCCGCCCCCCAACCCCGAATCCCCAACCCCGAATCCCTAATGCGAGTTCTCTCCGGCATTCAACCGACCGGCCGTCCCCACTGGGGCAACTATTTCGGCGCCATCCGGCAGTACATCGATTTGCAGGACGAACAAGAGTCGTACTACTTCGTCGCCAACCTGCACGCACTGACCACCGTGCGCGATCCGAAACTGCTCGCCGAATACACGCTCGATGCGGCCATCGACCTGTTGGCCCTGGGTCTGGACCCGGCGCGGGCCACGCTGTTTGTGCAGTCGGACGTGCCCGAGGTTTCGGAGCTGTGCTGGCTGTTGATGACCGGTGCGCCGATGGGCCTGCTGGAACGGTGTCATGCTTATAAAGACAAAAAGGCCAAGGGGCTGCCGGCCGACGCGGGCTTGTTCAACTATCCGGTGCTGATGGCGGCCGACATTCTGGCCTACGATGCTGACACGGTGCCGGTGGGCGACGATCAATTGCAGCACATCGAAGTCTGTCGCGACCTGGCCGCCAGCTTCAATCATCAATTCGGCGAAGTGTTCGTGATGCCCAAAGCCAAGATCCTCGATGCTTCGGCCAAAGTGCCCGGCATCGACGGCGAAAAAATGTCGAAAAGCTACAACAACACGCTTGAGATCTTTGACGATCCCAAGGCGCAGCGCAAAAAAATCATGCGCATCACCACCGATTCGCGCCCGATGGATCAGCCCAAAGAGCCGGCGGGAGACCACCTCTTTCAGCTCTACTCGTTGGTAGCCACCAGCGACCAGCGCGAAGCCATGGGCGCGTTGTATCGCCGCGGCGGATTCGGCTACGGCGAGGTAAAAAAAGCCTTGGCGGATGCCGCTGAGCGGTATTTTGCCGAGCCGCGGTCTCGCCGAGCGGAACTGGCCAGTCAGCCCGCGCGTGTGCGCGAGATTCTGGCCGATGGCGCCGAGCGGGGGCGAAAAAAAGCCTCGCAGGTACTTGCCCGAGCTAAAGAGGCTTGCGGCCTGATCATTTGAATGACCATGTCTGAAAGAGCGGCGATCAACACGACCGAACGCTACTTGATTTGGCTCGCTTCCAACGCGTTGGTTACTGCGACCGTGGCCTGGGCGGCGTTCCAGGTCCAACAAGACGAGATCGCGCCGGCGATTCTGTTTCCGCTGTTGGTCGGAGGCGTCTTGGGGGCCGCCGGGTTGGTCATTCTGCATTTCACGGGCTTGCCCGGCCTCCGCTGGGCCCTGATGGGCGCCGCGGTGTGGGGCTTGCTGGTCGTCGTCGGCCAAGACTACATTGGCCATAGATTCCGATTGCAGCTCTACGAGGACGCTCTTT
>JACQFF010000310.1 GCA_016200205.1 Planctomycetia bacterium | reverse complement strand
TCGAAGTGGCAGTTGTTCGTTCCGCCCGAATTGGCCTATGGCGAGGAAGGATCGCCTCCGGCAATCGGTCCCAGCACAACCATCGTGTTCGAGTTGGAACTGTTGGCGATCGAAAAACCGGGCGCAAAAGCAGCCCCCTAGGTTCGCCCTGGGGATAGCGCGTTCATGCTTGTCACTTGCTGGCCGGTTGATTCGGAGGGGCGCTGGGCACGCTGTCCAGCTCAGCGGCAATTGGCGGAATCTCGACGGTTTTGACGCGCCCGGCGGTTTCCACGTCCAACACCAGCGCCTCGCGTGTTCCGGTGGCCAACTGCCCGAACTCTTCACTGGTGGCAAACTCCTGCCCGCCGATCCGATAGATTCGGTCGTTGATTTGCAATCCGGCCAGATCGGCCGGAGAGCCGGGCGTCAGGCGGTTGATAATCACGCAGCCCGGCTCCGCGTCGTCGGTGCGCCATGAAATGCCCAGCCGTACGGGGTTGCCCGCTAATTCAAGCGTTGTTTCCACAGGAGCAGCCTCGCCCGGCCGTTGAAGTGCAACGCTCACGGGATTCTTTGCCGCCAGCACGCTCAAGCGAAACTCCGGGGCTCCGCGCACTTCGCGGTTAGCGAATTTGACCAGACGATCGCCGGGCTTGAGACCCCCTTTCGCCGCGGCGGAAGCAGGCGTCACGGCGGTTACGACGATGGCGCCATCCTCGGCGGCCTTCTCATCCCAACGAATGCCGAGCCGGCTGGGCAGTGGCGGCAGCGGGCGCTCGCTCGCCTGCTGATCCCGGCGAGATTCGTTCTTGGCCTGGCGGCGAAAGCCGGCCACGGCCGGCGATTCAGCCAACTCAATCACCACGTTGAACAGGAGCTGCGCGATTTGCTTGAGCCCCTCGTTGTTGATCTTATCAGCATCGTCGCTCGGGCGGTGATAGTCACCATGCATTCCGGTATGCAGCATCAAAAAGGGAATGCCGCGAGAGTAAAACGTGTAATGATCGCTGTCCGGTTTAATCTCCCAATTGAAATCAATGAGCAAGTTGGCGACATCATTCTGCCGGCTGACGAGACGCCGCAGGCCTCGGCTGGTGCGGACCCCGGCAATACTGAGGCGCGAGTTGCGCAATCGGCCAATCATGTCGGCATTGATCACGATCGGCACATGGTTGAGCGGGACCGTAGGGTGGTCAACCCAGTGCTGCGATCCGAGCAGGCCTTTTTCCTCGCCGTCCCAGAATGCGAAGAGGATCGATCGCTTCGGTTTCTCGGCTAACTGGCAGACGGCGCCGGCGACTTCCAGCATGCCGGCCACTCCGCTGGCATTGTCGTCGGCCCCGTTGTGAATGAGGCCGACCGGTCCGAAACTGTTGCGCGAGTTTCCGTAACCGACGTGGTCGTAATGGGCGCCGATGATGACGACTTCTTCCTTGAGAGCCTGATCGCGTCCGTCCACGAATCCGAGGATATTGTGATAAGCGTCGAAGTTCTGATAAAAGCTGTCTTTAACGCCGCCGCCGCGAACGCCGAATTTCTTGAGATGTTCGACGAGATAGATGCCGGCCGCGCGATTTCCCCGGCTGCCCGATTCGCGACCCTCGAAGGTGTCGTCCGCCAGCACGCCGACATATTCCTTGACGTCCTGGGCGGTAATCGACAGCAAAGCCGCATTGCGAGCGTCGACATCAGCGGCACGAGCCGGGGCCGACAGTCCCCGACAGGCGAGGAATCCGAGGAGTCCAAGGAATGGAGCCAACCAAACGCGTGCGGATACGGGGCGGTGCATGGCCGGTCCAACTGTAGGGATCGTAAGGGGGGAACTCGTTGGGAAGGCCCATCGGAAAGCCGGCCAACGTGTCAGAGGCCAGCAAACCCTTGGCTACTATACCTTATAAGCACAGAGGACCACAGCGGTCGAGTGGCTGCGCCCCCTAGCCGCTTGCACTACGGCGCTGCTACATTTTGGGCCGAGCCCGATATCGAGTGTTTATGAACAGTCGGACAAAACCCAACCGTGCCCGTTGCCAGCAGCGTTTCACTGCCGCTTGCGGCTTAACGTCGCCCCGGCCGATAGGTTTTGGCCAGCCGATCTAAGCCAACGGGAAGGCCGCACGCGTTTTATGACAGCCACCATCCGCAAGCTATTGGTCGCCAACCGCAGTGAAATCGCCATTCGGGTTTTCCGCACTGCCCACGAACTTGGCATTCGCACGGTGGCGATCTACTCGCACGAGGATCGCTATGCGCTGCATCGGTTTAAGGCGGACGAAGCCTACCAGGTGGGCCATCCCGGCGAGCCTATTCGGACGTACCTCGACATTGACGGCATTTTAGATGTCGCCCGGCTTTACGGGGTGGATGCAATCCATCCCGGTTATGGCTTTCTGTCGGAAAATCCAGGCCTGGGCCGAGCTTGTCGCGACGCCGGGATCATTTTCTGCGGGCCACCCCCGGAAATTCTGGAAAAATTGGGCGACAAAATCGAGGCCCGGGCGATTGCCACAGCGGCCGACGTACCGATTCTCGCCGGCAGCAGCGAGCCGGTGAGCGGAGCCAAAGCGGCTCAAAAACTGGCCGAAAAACTTGGCTACCCTGTGTTGGTCAAAGCGGCCAAAGGCGGGGGCGGACGCGGAATGCGCGTCGTCAACGAGCCCCAAGAACTCGCGTCCGCACTCGAGCAAGCGCAGCGCGAATCGCAAGCGGCGTTCGACAATTCTGATGTGTTCCTCGAAAAATATATCCAACGGCCGCGCCACATCGAAGTGCAGATGATCGGCGACAAGCACGGCAACCTCGTGCATCTCTACGAGCGCGACTGCTCGGTGCAACGCCGCCATCAAAAAGTGGTCGAAATCGCGCCGGCGATGAACCTCGATTCGAATTTGCGCGACGCGATGTGCAACTCGGCTTTGCGCATCGGAAAGGCGGTCGGATATGAGAGCGCCGGCACTGTCGAGTTTCTTGTCGACGCGGAGACTGGAAAACATTACTTCATCGAAGTCAACCCGCGCATCCAGGTCGAACACACCGTGACCGAGGCAGTCACGGGGGTCGACATCGTGAAGTGCCAGATCCTGGTAGCCGAAGGCCGCTCGCTGGCGGATCCGGAAATTGGGCTGGCGTCGCAACAGAGCGTGCGGACCTATGGGTACGCGCTGCAGTGTCGCGTGACGACCGAGGATCCGGAGAACCGGTTCTTGCCCGACTATGGCCGCATTGCCCACTACCGTTCCGCCGGCGGCATGGGAGTGCGACTCGACGCCGGCACGGCATTTTCAGGCGCCATGGTCACGCCGTTTTACGATTCGTTGCTGGTGAAAGTCACGTCCTGGGGGCCGCGTTTCACTGACGCGGCCAAGCGGATGGAGCGGGGGCTGCAAGAGTTCCGCGTCCGCGGGGTGAAGACGAACATCCCGTTTTTGATCAACCTGGTCACGCACCCCAAGTTCATCGCCGGCGGATTTACGACCCGGTTTATCGACGAAACTCCGGAGTTATTCGAGTTCGTACCCCGACAGGATCGAGCCACCAAGCTGTTCACCTATTTAGCCGACGTGATCGTCAATGGGCATCCGCTGGTGAAAAAGCGGCCGGCCAAAATTCGCCGCGATCCGGCCCCGATTCCTCCGCTCGATCACAAGCAGCCGATACCCGCCGGCTCGCGCCAAAGATTACTGGAATCGGGTCCCGAACAATTCTGCCAATGGATCCTGAAACAGAAACAACTGCTCCTGACGGACACCACGTTTCGCGATGCGCATCAGTCGCTTTTGGCCACGCGCGTGCGCACGTACGACATGTTGGCGATCGCCGAGACCTATGCGCGACTATGTCCGGAGATGTTTTCGATTGAAATGTGGGGTGGCGCCACGTTCGACACGGCGATGCGGTTTTTGAAGGAATGCCCCTGGCAGCGATTGGCCGATTTGCGCGAAAAGATCCCCAACATTCTTTTTCAGATGTTGCTGCGGGCCTCGAACGCCTTGGGGTATTCGAATTATCCGGACAACGTCGTGAAGGCGTTCGTACAGGAATCGGCGCAGGCGGGCATCGATTTGTTTCGCATCTTCGATTCGCTCAACTGGGTACCCAATATGCGGGTCGCCATGGAAGCCGTTTTGACAACCGGCGCCCTGTGCGAGGCGGCGATCTGCTATACCGGCGACATTCTGGACGCGAATCGCACGAAGTACCACCTAAAGTATTACGTCGACCTGGCGAAGGAACTTGAGGACTTGGGCGCGCATATTCTGGCCATCAAGGACATGGCCGGCCTCTGCAAACCGTATGCGGCCGAGTTGCTTGTGCGAACACTGAAGCAGGAAATCGGCATTCCCGTTCACTTTCACACGCACGACACCAGCGGCGTGCAAGCCGCGGCGATTCTTAAGGCATCGGAAGCTGGACTGGATATTGCCGACGGCGCGATCGCGTCGATGTCGGGACTGACCTCGCAGCCCAATTTGAATTCGGTCGTCGAAGCATTGAGGTTTACGTCGCGCGACAGCTCGCTCGATTTCGAGAGCCTGCACGCCCTGGCTCGGTATTGGGAAGCGACGCGCGAATGCTACGCGCCCTTCGAGACAGGCATGATGGCCAGTACCGCCGATGTGTACACCAATGAAATTCCGGGCGGGCAGTATACGAATCTGTTTCAGCAGGCGCAAGCCGTCGGATTGGCCGCTCACTGGCCCGATATTTGCCGGATGTACGCGGAGGTGAATCAGCTCCTCGGGGACATTGTCAAAGTGACACCGTCGTCGAAAGCGGTCGGCGACATGGCCCTGTTTCTGATCACCAACGACCTGGCCGTGGAGGATGTGCTGGACACGAAACGTGAACTGGCCTTTCCTGAATCGGTGGTCGACCTGGTTGCGGGCCGGATGGGGCAGCCACCGGGCGGATTTCCGCCGAAAGTGCGCCAGCGCATCTTGCGCGGCCAGAAACCGGTGCAGGGCCGGCCCGGCGCCAAACTGGCCGCGGCGGACTTCAAAGCCGCGGCTGGCGAATTGCAAAAGACGCTCGGCCGGCAGCCGAAGAGGCAAGAGATTCTGTCCTATCTGATTTACCCGAAGGTATTCAACGAATTTGTCGCCCACCAAGAAAAATATGCCGACGTCAGCGTCGTGCCCACCGATGTGTTTTTCTACGGCCAGGAACCAGGACAAGAGGTCGCGATTGAAATCGAACGCGGCAAAACGTTAATCGTCAAGTTTCTCACCGTCGGCGATCCGCACCCCGACGGCCGGCGCACGGTGTTCTTCGAACTCAACGGCCAGCCGCGAAGCATCAACGTGCGTGATCTGTCGCTTGAGCCCGAGGAGAAACAGCGCGTTAAAGCCGACCGTGCCGATCCCAAGCAAGTTGGCGCGCCGATGCCGGGTTTGGTCGTGACAGTTTCGGTCAAGCTGGGCGACAAGGTGCCGGCTGGTCACAAGCTGCTCTCGCTCGAGGCGATGAAGATGGAAACCACGCTCTACGCCGAACGGGCCGGCAAAGTGGTGGAACTGCTCGTCAAGCCAGGAACTCAAGTCGACGCGAACGACCTGTTGTTGCGCTTCGAGTAGCGCGGCCCTATCGCGCCACCCGGGTTGTTCCTGGACCCGCAACCAACCGCGTAATCGCACGGGCAACGCCGGCGGCCGGGCGCTTGCGAACGCTTGTACAAGCCGCCCGAACTTGCGGGCTGGGCATGCGCAATTCAAATTCACACCGTACTCCTAGCCATTCGCGGCCATCAGCACGCAACTTTTCGGACTCGCGATAAGCCAACCAGGCGATGAAGAATCCTGGCGCGGCGTGTCGAGCGGTCCGCCCCAACGCTGACTGGCCGAGTCGAGCAAAACGGTCCACGTGCCCGAAGTGGGCAAATGGTCTGCAATATTCACCGGTTCGCTGCCAAAATGAAAGCAAACCCAGATGGCCGTGCGTTCCGCCCTCCGCTGGGCGATCATAACTCGTTCGTCCTTCAAGACGGCTACTGGTCCCGGCTGGCCCAGGGGCTTGCGAATCGCGGGGCACTCATTCCTCAGCCGCAACAGCTCTCGATAGAAACTTCGCAACACCGCGTGATGCCCTGAGTTCGCAAGCGAACGCGACAGTCGACATCGCTCGAACGTCACGGGCGACTGGGGGTCGGGCGGCGACAACTGCCAATCGAAGGCCGCGAATTCTCGCATTCGCCCCTGGCGGACCGCTTCCACCAATTGAGGATCCAAATGACTGATAAAGTAGTGGAACGGACTGGGGTCGTCGTATTCTTCTCCCATGAATAGCAGTGGAATCGAAGGCGACAGGATAGTGGTCGCGGCCGCGAGCTTCAGTTCTTCGAACCCGACCAACTGCCCGAGCCGCTCGCCCCCGGGACGATTGCCGATGGTATCGTGGTTTTGGGCGTATACCACGAAGCGGTCTGCCGGTACATCGGCGGCATCGGCTCCGTAGCGACGGCGGCGATAGACCGAATACTGACCCGTGAGCACGAAGCCCGCCCCGTACGCCTTGGCAAAGTGGTCGGGAGCGCCAAAATCGCCGTAGAAGCCTCGCCGTTCACCGGTTAGCAGGGAATGGAGCGAGCGCTGGAAATCATCCGAGATTTGCGCGTCAAGACCGAACCCACCGAGCACCCCAGACCGCACGATGCGGGGATCATTGGCGTTGTTTTCCGCAATCGTGAAGACTCGGCGCTCTAATCGCTCTCCGCACGCTCGCACGGCGTCGGTCAATTCGCGCAAGAATGGACGGGCCGATTGGTCGAAAATGGCATGCGTGGCATCGAGCCTTAAACCGTCGACGTGGAATTCGCTGAGCCAGTATAGAGCGTTGCCAATAAAAAACTCCCGGACGGGATCACTGTCGGGGCCGTCGAAATTGATGGCGCTACCCCAGAGCGTGCGATAACGGTCGGTAAAGTAAGGTCCAAACTCGCTCAGATAATTTCCCTCCGGGCCGAGGTGGTTGTACACCACGTCGAG
>JACQFF010000068.1 GCA_016200205.1 Planctomycetia bacterium | reverse complement strand
GTGGCAGGATTCCTGGAAAGTCAGCCGATGGTGGAACAGGTCAAGTATCCAGGTCTGGCGAGCAGCCTCTACGCACAACAGGTTAAGAAGTATTTACCGCGCGGCGCCGGCGCGGTGTTTTCCTTCGATCTCAAGGGTGGGCGGGAATCGGGTGCCCGCTTCATCGAGGCCTTGCGGCTGTGGAGCCATTTAGCGAACGTCGGCGACGCAAAGAGTTTGGTTATCCATCCGGCCAGCACCACGCATCGTCAGCTAAGTGATCAGGAGTTGGCCGGCGCAGGCATAACGCCCGGCACGATTCGCTTGTCGGTGGGTATTGAATCGAGTGAATCGGTGCTAGAGTCGGTGGGAGAGGGGCTCGCGGGCCTGGGATAGTTTTCGATCTGCCCCACCCGGCCGAGGTCGATAAATCCGCGGCTGCCGCAGTCTGCCTGCTCTAGACTGGGGGTAGTAGCAAAAGTTATGATGATACTGGATAGCACTTATGGTGGGCCTATTTTGACTTTCACGAACCCATTTTGGAGTCGCGTATGGCGCAAAAGCAAAAAGAAGAAGCACTTGAAGTCGAAGGTGTGGTGACGCAGGCGCTGGCCAACACGCGTTTTCGCGTGCAGCTTGATGGTGGCCACTCCGTAATCGCTCATGTCGCCGGGAAAATGCGGAAGCATTTCATCCGCATTGTGCCGGGAGATCGGGTGCGGGTTGAACTCTCTCCCTACGACCTGACCAAGGGCCGCATTACGTTTCGCGAGCGCTAAAGGCTTGGATCCCGGCCCGTCTTGGTTGCTCTGTTTTTTGGGGGTCGCGCTTCTCATGGGGCCGTCCTCGTCTTTTGCGGTACGGCTGCGCGCCAAAATCGACTATGCGCTTTCGGACGCCTGATTCTTTCACCGCTGCGGAGATCTTTCTCCTCGGCTCCCATCGGTTCGCTAGGCGCGCGGCACTCGATAACCTACGATTGAGTCTCGCCACGGGGTGGTTTGAGCCGGTTCTACGGATTGGGGGGGCTGACGCTAGGAGCGGTCAGACAAATTGTCGTGAATTGTGCGCCGCAAAGCCGCACGCGGCTATGAAATGCCGCTTGCTAAGGTCGCCATTGGGTCTTGTCCGTTTGCTCTAAAGTCCCTCCAACGGTGAAACTCGTTAAAACCCTGCGCGCCTTCCAAGGGTATAAGCCGCAGGAGCCGCGCGGTGCGGTCACGCCTTGGCCTGCATGTGACGGTCCTTCGAGAGTTCCCCCAGGAGATCAAAACGTGAAAAAAATAATCCTACCCATTCTTGCCTTAGCCTTGCTCGCCGGATCGACGGTGCGTTCGATGGCGAAGGACGACAACGCCCCGGATGTCGGCACCAAGCCGGTTGCCGTGCTCTCGATTTCCAGCTATGGCCGGATCATGAGCGACATCGGCTTTATCGGGAATTTGGCCGGCAATCCCGATCTCGATAAAAACCTCGAGGACATGATCAAGCTGTTCACCCAGGGGCAGGGCCTCAAGGGCCTTGATCGGAATCGACCCTGGGGCGTCACTCTGACCACCGATGGGCTCTCGTTGCAGCCGCTCATCTTCATTCCGGTCGACAACTTGAAGGACCTGCTCGATGCGCTCTCAGGTCTGATCGGCGATGCCCAAGACTCGGGCAATGGCGTTTTCGAACTCAACGTTTTCGGCCAAAAGGTCTTCGCGAAAGAAAGTAAGAACAAATGGGCGTTTATCAGCATGTCGCCCGAATCGCTCGCCGAGGTGCCCAAAGATCCGACCAAGCTGTTGGCCGGATTGGATAAGGATTACGACGTCGCGCTGCGGCTGAACGTGCAAAACATTCCCGAACTATACCGCTCGCTGGCCATCGACCAGTTGCGGATGGGTGTCGAGTCGGGCCTGGACAAGATGCCCAAGGAAAGCGACGCCGACTACGCGGCGCGCAAAAAGATGGTCGAGGGCCAAATCCAGGCTCTCGCCACCGCGATCAACGAAATCGATCAACTCACGCTCGGTTGGGCGTTGGACACCACTGCCAAAACCACCCACATCGACTTGACCCTGGCGGCCGTGGCCGGCAGCGATTTTGGCAAGCAATTGTCGCAGGTCAAGGAGACGACCTCCGATTTCACCGGCTTTTTGGCGCCCGATGCGGCGGCATCGCTGAACGTCTCGGCCAAAATTGCCAAGGACAATACCGAGCAGATCGTGGCCGCGCTGCAAACCGTCCGCGCCGGCGCGCTCGCGCACATCGATGCCGACGACAAACTGTCCGATGAAGCGACGAAAAAAATCGCCAAGGAAATGGTCTCCAAAGTCTTCGACGCGATCCAGGCTACGATCGAAAGCGGCAAGATCGACGCGGGGGCCACGCTGAACTTGAGCGACAAGGCCATGGCTCTGGTGGTCGGCGCCTACGTGGCCGATCCCAACTCGCTGGAGGACGCCCTGAAGAAGTTTGCCAAGCTGGCGGAAAAAGAACCCAATTTCCCCGGCATCAAGTTCGACGCCGACAAACATGGCGGCGTTCGCTTCCATACCGCGAGCTTGCCGGTGCCCAAAGAGGAAGGCATCTCACGCATTCTGGGAGACAAGTTGGAGGTGGCCGTGGGCATTGGCTCGAAGAGCGCTTACCTGGCCTTGGGAACCGACAGCCTCAAGCTGTGCAAGCAACTGATCGACAAATCCAAGTCGGACGCCAGCAAGCGCGTGCCGCCGCTCCAGTTGAATGTATCCTTGACGCCGATTTTTCAGTTCGCGGCCGCCATGCAAGATCGGCCGGAAGTCAACGCGATGGCCGAAGAGTTGGCCAAGTCGCAAGGCAAGGACCACGTCCGACTGGTCGTGACGCCGCAGCCAAACGCAGTCATGATTAGCCTCAATGCCGAAGAAGGAGTGATCCGGCTCCTGGCCCGCGCGGGCCGAATGGCTACGGCTGGCGGTTTGCCGGGCGGCCAGTAAGCTCCCGGTCCGAGCCCAGGCTGATCGATAACTCAACCAACGCGGCGCCAACCCGAAACGGTCGGCGCCGCGTTGTTTTGCGCGCGTCCCGATCATCCGCGCAAAGCCGCGATTTGCTGACGCCAGGGTGGCCTTGCTTGTGAATCGCCGCAAAATAGCGCTCGCAAACCGCTTGTTTTGCACGGCCCACAGCGGAAGCGACAGATCGTGCGATTTTTCTTGCGGCTCAGTTTTGGCCTAATTAGTATGAAGACTTCTTGCATCTGTAAGGAAAACCCAGACGGAAACGGCATCAAACCACGTGCTAGGGACAGCCGCGGCCCCCCCCTTGCGCGACGCAATCTCGAACGGCAACACGAGCGATCACAATGCGATTCAGATCAGTCTTCAACACGAAGCGCGCCAGGAATTTGGGTCGCTATCGAAGCCGGAAAGCTCCGACCGGCAAGCGAGTCGGCTCGTCGCTCGAATTTCTGGAAGATCGTCGCATGATGGCCATCTGGATCCCCGAGGGCCCAGGGCCGATCACCGGTGGGCAAGTCGCCGGACTGACTTCGCAACAGAATCCGGTCACCGGAGCGGTCAACGCCTTGGCGGCTAATCCAAGTGATCCCAATATCGTGTATTTGGGGGCCGTCAACGGCGGAATTTGGCGGACCACGAATGCGACCGCCTTGAACCCGACCTGGACCCCACTGACTGACCATAACTCGTCGCTTTCGATTGGCGCGCTGGAATTCGACCCGACTGATCCGACGAACAATACGCTCATTGCCGGCATTGGCCGATTCAGTAGCAATTTGATGAACGGCGGGCCCCGCACCGGGCTATTGCGCACCACCGACGGCGGCATCACCTGGACCGAGATCAACGGCGGCGGCACGCTGGTCGGCAAGAACGTCACCAGCGTGGCCGAGCGGGGCAACACGATCGTGGTGGCCGAAAACGATGCCGATCAAATCTCGCTCAGCAATGTCGGTATTTTTCGCAGTACGGACGGCGGCGCCAGCTTTGTTCAGATTTCCGGCCGGACCGGCACCGGCTTGCCGCTCGGGCGTTCATTCGACATGCAGGGCGATCCCACCGATCCGGCAATTCTGTTCGATTCGGTTGTCGACGCCGGCGCCTCCGACGGCATCTACAAATCGACCAACCAGGGCGCCACCTGGTCGCGAGTCAGTAGCCCGGCCATGAATGCACTGTTTTCCAACACGCCAACGGTCAATACCGACAATGTCGAGATGTCGGTCGGCAAAGTTCATAACGTGTATGTGGGAATCGACAATAACGGCCAGTTGGCGGGCTTCTTTCGGTCCGGCGACGGAGGCGGCACATGGACCGCCATGGATCTGCCCACCACGAACGACAACGGCCAAATCAATGGATTACAACCCACGACGGATACAGGGCCGGCCAATATGCCGACCGAATCACCCGGCGGTCAGGGGGAAATCCATTTTTCAGTCGTGGCGGACCCCAACAATTCGAATCTCGTGTACGTCGGCGGTGATCGTCAGCCTAATCCGTTTCCCAATTCGATCGGTTCAGTCGATTTCTCGGGCCGGCTGTTCCGCGGGGACTCATCGCTGCCGGCCGGTAGCCAATGGACGCCCTTGACCGACAACTTCGCGGATCCCGATGGCGGCGGTCCGCTGCCGGGCACAGCTCCGCACGCCGATTCGCGCGACATGACGTTTGATGCGGCCGGCAACATCATCGAAGGTGACGACGGCGGAATTTACAAGCGCGCGTCTCCAGCTTCCGCAAGCGGCGTTTGGACTTCCCTGATTGGCAATTTGCAGGTGACCGAATTCAATTCGGTCGCCTACGACAGCAACACGCGTACGCTCTTCGGCGGCGCCCAGGATACCGGCACCTCCGAGCAAATTGGGCCAGGCTCGACTGCGTGGCGCGAAGTCCTGGAGGGAGACGGTGGCATTGTGGCGATCGACGACAGCATGGCGGGTCAGTCTCTCCGCTACGGCAGCTTTCACAACTTGCTCGAGTTCGGTTTCGAGATCGTCAATTCCTCGAATGTCGTCACCGGGGGCAAAGTGGCGAATTTGATCGTCAACGGCACCGGCGGCCAAACGATTTATCAGGTCGATTTTCCGCAGTTCTATTCTCCCGTACAAATCAACCGTATCCAGCCAACGCGGCTGGTATTCGGCACTGAGAATAATGTCTTCGAATCGTTCGACCGCGGCGATACGCTCAATAACCTTGGCGTCGTCGGTTTTGTCACGACCATGGCATATGGGGGCACCGCCGCCGGCGTGCCAAATCCTGATGCCTTGTACGTGGGAACGGATCGCGGGCTGTTTTTTCGCGCCAACCTCGCCGCCGGTTTGAATCGACTCGCCGCGTTTCCCGGCGCAACGCCGGTCGGCGTTGTAATGGACCCTCGCGATTGGCACAGCGCGTACGTCATCGACAGTCGCAATCGCGTATTTCACACTGCCAACGCAGGGCAAAGTTGGACCAATATTACCGGCAATCTGGTCGATAGCCAGTTGCGCTCGATCGAGTTCATCAATGGCAATAACGGGCGTGCGGCTATTGCTGTCGGCGGCAATGAGGGCGTCCATATTTTGCGGCTTGGCGCCGGAAACCCTTGGCTCCCCGCCGGCACCGAGCTACCCAATGCCCCGGTCATGGAGTTGCACTACAACGTCAAGGATGACGTGCTTGTTGCCGCCACCGCGGGACGCGGCGCCTGGATGGTCTCGCAGGTGAGCACGGTGCTCTTGCAGGGAGGGTTGAGCATTGCCGATGAAACCCAACTCGAGGGAAATGCGGGTTTCACCGATTTTGTTTTCACTGTTGTCCAGCAGGCCATGCCGCAAACGGTCACGGTCGCTTACTCCACATCCGACGGCTCGGCCAATGCGCCGAGCGACTACGTTGCCCAAAGCGGCACCCTGACATTCCTGCCAGGCGTCACCAGTCAACAAATCACGATTAAAGTGGTCGGCGACACGATCGTTGAATCCGATGAAGATTTTTTTGTAACCCTCAGCAACGCGACGAACAACGTCATTGATCGCGCCCAGGGCGTCGGCACGATTTTCAACGATGACCTCGACGTTTCGATCAACGACGCGACGGCACTCGAAGGCGACGTGGGCACCTCCCCGATGGTCTTCACTCTGTCGGTCATCGGCGTCAGCCACGTGACGGCCGAGGTGAGCTACGCCACGAATGACGACACGGCCAACGCGGCCAGCGACTACGTAGCCCAGGCCGGAACTCTGCAAATCACGCCCGGTACGCCATCGGTCAACATCACGGTGCCGATCATCGGCGATCTGCTCAATGAATCGACCGAAGATTTCTTCGTCAACCTGAGCAATCCCATCAACGCCACGATCATCAAAACTCCCGGCGTCGGCACGATCCTGGACAACGATCCGATTCCAGTGCTTGTCGTCGACGACGTGCACGTGACCACGACTCAGGCGGGCGAGATCGATGCGGTGTTTGCCGTGGCTTTAAACCGTCCCAGCGGTCAGGACGTGACGGTGCAATATGCCACCGCCGACGGATCGGCGAAAAACCCAACCAACTATTTGGCCAAGAGCGGCACGCTCGACTTTCCGGCCGGAGTCACCAAGCAACTGGTGACCGTGCCCGTGCTGGCCAGCGGAATGCCCGCGCCAAACGAAAGCTTCTCTTTGAATCTGTCCACCGCGGTTCACGCCGACGTTCTTGACGCACAGGGCGTGGGCACGATCATTTTCGCAGATCCTCCCGCCGGCGAAACGATCGTCGACGACGGCGAGGCCGGTTACAGCCAGACCGGCGGCTGGACCAACACCAGCAATTCGCTGGCCTACCACCTCGATTACGACTTCCATGCCCCGGGCGACGGCAGCGACACGGCAACCTGGACATTCGCCAACCTTGTTCCGGAAAACTACCAGGTATTCCTCCGCTGGCTTCCGTTTGCGAACCGGGCCACGAATGCTCCCTACACGATCTTCGATGGTTCGGCTCCCGAGGGCACGGTGCTCGTGAATCAGCAACTGATGCCGAGCGGAGACATGTCCAACGGCATCACCTGGCAGAGTCTCGGCGAATTCAGTGCCTCTTCCGGCACTCTTTCGGTGAAGCTCAGCGACAATGCCAACGGCTACGTGACCGCCGACGCGGTGCGGATCGTGGCCATGGGCATCCCGCGGCAAGGGCCGGAAATGGACGTCTCCGGAGGAAGTCAATCAATTGCCGATGGAGCCAGGGCTCCAATCGTCGACGACGGCACCGACTTTGGCACCGTGGCCGCCGCCACCAATTCGACCAACCATACGTTCACGATCACCAACAACGGCAATGCCGAATTACACCTGTCTGGGAGTCCACGAGTCAACATCTTCGATATCCTCGGCGCCAGCTCCCAGGATTTTACCGTCATCGCCCAGCCCAGCGCCACGGTGGCCGGGGGCGGCCAGAGCACCTTCCAGGTGATGTTCCACCCCATCGCCACCGGCTTACGCCAGGCAATCGTCTCGATCGACAACGACGATGCTTCGGAGCATCCGTATAGGTTCGAAGTGCAAGGGACCGGGACCGCCCCAGGAACGGGTGAATTCGTCGTCGACGACACATCAACCGCCTATCGACAGAATGGCAATTGGGTCAACAACAACAATTCGCTTTCTTTCCAGCGGCAGTATCATTCGGACGCACCCGGGGCAGGCAACGATCAGGCCAATTGGACGTTCAATAACCTGGCGCCGGGCCAATACCAGGTGTTTACGACCTGGACTCCCTTCGGCAACCGCGCCACCAACTCGCCGTTCACGATTGCCGACGCAGCGGTTTCCAAATCGACGGTCATCGTCAACCAACAGCAGGCTCCTACCGGTCCCGCTGCCGACGGCGTAACTTGGGGCAACCTCGGCACCTTCAGCGTCACCAGCGGCACCCTGACGGTCAGCCTGACTAACAACGCCAACGGACTTGTGGTCGGCGACGCGATTCGCATCGTTCGCCCCGTCCCGCCTCTCGCGCCGGCTGTTGTTGCCCTTGCCACACCGGCGAACCATAACGCCACTTTGCCGCAAGACGTCAACGCCGATCACTCGGTCACGAGCTTGGATGTCTTGCTGGTCATCAATAACTTGAACTCGCAGAGCGCCAGTTCGGTCCCCAGCGCCACTCCATTGGCCGCCGCGGCGGCGGCGGCGCCGGCTCAAAGCAGCGGAAAGACTTATTTCTACGACGTCAACGGCGACGGAGTCGTTTCGCCGCGCGACTTGCTGATGGTCATCAATTATCTGCTTCGGTCCAGCAACCCACCTGGCGCTTCGCCCAGCGCTGCGCTGGCGGTTCAGCCGCTGAGCTCCGCGGCGACTTTACCCGCCGTGCAACTTTTTGCGGCGGTGGATCAAGCGCACAGTCAAATGGGCGTATCTGCCGGCACGGAAACTCCGCCCAGCGCGTTTCCTTTTGTTTCGAGCGCTCCGGCAGCCGCCCCAACCTCGGTAGCGCCGGCCACGATCATCACTCTGAGCCCCTCGGCGGTACGCACGGTCTTCGCTTCCAGCGCCAAAAAACCAGACAGCCCGCTCGAGAGTTCGCTGGGAGCACTGGGCGTCTGACAATCCTTGGCCCAGCGACTCTTGGCCCACGTGCCACTTCTCTTGACCGCTACAATTCGCTAGTCTGATCGATTCCATTAGAGGGTAGCACCGAACTTCATGTCTCCCTCGTGGGTCGAACTTTCTAGGACTGTCGCCGATGCCCACCCCGATCCCGTTTTCACCGTTGCGAACTGAAATTGCCGGATTGAGCGTCGAGCAATTGGCGCGTCAATTTGGCACCCCGGTCTATGTCTACGATGCCACAAAAATCGGCGAGCGGATCGCGGACTTGCGGGCTTTCGACAAGGTGCGCTATGCCCAAAAGGCCTGCTCGAACCTGGCCATCTTGGACCTGATGCGGCGGCAGGGAGTGCTGGTCGATGCGGTCAGCGCCGGAGAAATTCGCCGGGCCATGGCGGCGGGCTACTCGATCGCTGGCGACCCGCCGCCAATCGCCTACACGGCCGATATCTTCGATCGCGAATCGCTCGAGCTGGTGGTGCAGCAGGGGATCCACGTCAACTGCGGCTCGCCCGACATGATCGATCAATTGGGCCGCCTGGCTCCGGGGCGCCACATTACGCTGCGACTCAATCCGGGCTTTGGCCACGGCCATAGCCAAAAGACCAACACCGGCGGCGAGCATTCGAAACACGGCATCTGGCACGGCGAGCTGGCCGAGTGCTTGCGATTGGCGGACCATCATGGATTGGGCATCTCGGGCCTGCACATGCACATTGGGTCGGGCACCGATTTGGAACATTTGGCGCAAGTCTCCGGCGCGATGGAAAAAGCGGCCCGCGAAGTCGGACGAACGTTGACCTCGATCAGCGCCGGCGGAGGTTTGCCGATTCCCTACCGCCAAGGTGAGACGTATGTCGACTTGGGCGCCTATTTCAAGCTATGGGACGCGATGCGAAAACGGTTGGAAGATGCTTTTGGTCACGAGCTGATTCTGGAGATCGAGCCCGGCCGCTACCTGGTCGCCGAAAGCGGTTTTCTCATCGCGCAAATCTGTGCCATCAAGCGGATGGGCAACAACACTTTTTATCTACTGGACGCGGGCTTCAACAATTTGGCGCGGCCGATCTTGTACGGGGCCTACCATCCCATGGCAATCGTCCCCTGCGGCGCTCTGGGGCCCAAGCGGGCGATGCACGACGTCGTGGTTGGCGGTCCGCTGTGCGAATCGGGCGATATCTTCACGCAAGAGGCCGGCGGCTTTGTCTGCACCCGCTCGCTGCCCGTGGCCGAAGTCGGTGAGTATCTGGTGATTGAATGCGCCGGCGCGTACGGGTTTGTGATGGGATCCAATTACAACAGCAAACCGCTAGCTGCCGAAGTGCTGATTTCACAGGGCCAGCCCCATCTCATCCGCCAGCGGCAAACTTTCGAGGACATCATCGCCGGCGAATCCATTCCCGGGGACTAGGAAATTATCTCAAAACGGCTGGGGACTGTCCCAATTCTGCGCAGTCTTCGGAGCAAAATGGGACTGTCCCTCTCTGGGAAACCAGGGGGTTCTGACTTTGGGTTGATATTGAATTTCCGCCCAAACGCGGCAAATCCAGACATCAGCGGTTGGCGTCCTGCCGATTTGTTCCTATGATTGGATTGTGTGTTCCCCAACCACCCTCTCAAGCGTGGGAGAGGGCCTGGTGAGGGGGCGCTTTTCGAAATTACCTTCAGACAAACGGCGGCCGGCTCACTCTACCGGCTTCATCCCATAGACATCGAGGATGTGCTCCATGGCCAAACAGGGCCCTCGTAAAAAGTTGCCGAAAGAACTGGCCGTCATCAACGCCGACAATTGCACCGGCTGCGAGGCCTGTTTGGAAGTCTGCCCGGTCGATTGCATCGTCAAAATCCAGCAGTATGACTACATGCATAATCTGCAAAGCTGGTGCGAGATCGATCTGGAGCGCTGCGTGGGCTGCGAGGTTTGCGTGCACATTCCGGGCAAGAAGACCAATCCGTACGATCTCAAGGTCTGCCCGTGGGATGCCATCGAGATGATCGAAACGGAGCAGGTAGCTCAAGTGGTGGCCCAAATCGGCGGCCCGCCCCAGTACATCTATGAAAACTGGGACCGCCTGGTGGGCACCGCCCAGCATCTGGCCGAGTTGAAAGCGGCTACCTGATACGCGTCGGACTCTCCCGTTCTGCGAGGCAGTTTTTTGTGGGCCTTCGGTCCACAAGAGACTATCTCGATGCTGCATCCAATAGACGCGCAATAGCCGACTTGTCGCGCAGTGCCGCGAAATGGACCAGCAAGCGAGTCATGACTTCCGACCAATGCGCGTCACCCCGACGTATGCACGCCTATTGCGCGCCGGCCAAACTTTCCAGCGCCGCACGCATGTTGTCGATGCTCTCTCGCGCGAGCCGCTCGATGCCGGGCGTGTAGTCGAACACTTCGACCGATACCCAGCCGCGATAATCGATTTGGCCCAGCGCGGCAAAGATCGGCACGAAGTCGAGCGCTCCAAAACCGGGCCCTTGCCGATTGGGATCGTTGGCATGGAAATGCGCCAACAGTCGCGCGTGGCGGCGTATCAACTCGGGGATCGGCACCGCCTCGCTCGACATGGCTTTGCAATCGAGAATCAGCCGGCAGTTCGGGCTGCCAATCTTTTCGATCAGTCGCACGGCATCGGCCGCCGTGTTGAGGAAATTGCCTTCGGCCGGCGCTAGCGGTTCCATGCACAAGGTCACGCCGGTCTCTTCTAGCAGGCCGACACATTCCGCGACGACTTCGGCCGCGTAATTGAACGCTTCGTCGGGGCTCACACCCGGCAGAATATTGCGCTGCTGTGGCGAGCCAAAAATCATCCGCGATCCGCCCAGGTCGCGGCACAGCCGGGCCAGGTCTTGCACATACTCGGCGGTGCGGCGGCGGACGGCTGCATCGGGGCTGGTCAGATAAAAGCCGGTCGTCTCGGCCAGCAGCCAGTGCAGCCCGACGACTTCCAAGCCCGCCGCATCGGCTTGCCGGCGAATCTCGGCGCGCCGAGCGGCGCTGGTCTGGCGGACATCGGTCGCCATCGTGAACGGGGCGATTTCAATCCCCGTGTATCCGCACTCCGCGGCAAAGCCAAACGCCTTGTCGAATGGCCAATCGAGAAAGGTTTCGTTGCAAATGGCAAACTTCATGATGCAAAAAGTCTAGAAAAGTGTTGGGTTACCGCTGTTTTTGCGCCTCTTGGTTGCGGCCGGGTAGGGCGTCATCGTAGCACGCCGGGCGTGAGGTTCAAAGTCGCGCTGATTCCTCCCTCTCCCCGAGGGAGCGGGTTTTGCAAGCGGCGGCTAATCGAATTCCAGCACGCGCCCGATCGCCGGATGCCCGTATTCGGCCCCGCCGGTGACCACCAGCAAATTGTCGAGCGGCTGGGTTTCGCCTTGCCCATGCGTGTGGCCGCACAGCACGGTCAGTCGCTTGTCGGGGCGTGCGGCCATGATCTCGAGGATCGCCTCGCCGACGGCCTGGCAGGTGAAGTGAGGCAACCATTGCTCATCCGAAATGCGCCCGTCGTACCAACAGGCTTCGCGCCACGGCGGCACGTGCGTCAGCAACACCACTTCCTGGCAAGACTCGAAAGCCAGCGGCAGGACGCGGCGAAAATGTGCGGCCGCTTCATCCCCCAACCCCTTAAGCACCTCCCAGCGGTCTTTTTTCGTTCGTCCGGTCAACTCGGCAATAAGCTTGAAGTCATTCATCACGACCAGCGAGCCTGGATAATCGCCCAGTCGGCCGTCGGCCCAACCGTCATGTCCCACTAGGCCGATGCCAGGCGTGAGTCGGGCGACATCGGCATAGGTTAGAAAATGCAGCCGCGGCCGCTCGGCGCAAAACCTCGCGACGCGCTGGCGCACCTCGGCGATCGATCCATAATAATAATCGTGATTGCCGAGCACGAAATAAATCGTGGTCCCGATCGCTTCGTCGATCCGCTGCAAATACTCGCAAATACTATGCGCCTCGGCGATGTCGCCGCTGATCAGCACGGCGTCGGGGCGCAATGCGGCGACCGATGTCAAAAATCCAGTTACCTGTTGGGTCAACAGGAAATCCAGGTGAATATCGGTCAGCCAGGCGATGCGCTTCATCAGTGCTTGTCGAACTGGTCGCCCAGGCAATACAGTGCCTGGCGGCCGCGAATGTACAAGTGGCCGCCGGAGACCGCTGGAGAGGCGAGCGTCACGTCGGGCAAGGGGTTTTCGGAGAGCTTTTCGAAACGATTCGAGGCCGCGATGACCGTGCACAGTCCGGCCGTGTTGAGGAAGTAGATCCTTGCGTCGGCGGCCAAGGGCGAGGCTTTGTAATCGCCCGCCAACCGTTGCTTCCAGTGCAACTGTCCCGTGCGAGCATCGAACGCCCGGGCGATCCCGTCGTCGGTCACGGTGAACAACAGGTCGTTCCACAACACGGGGCAGGGTGTATCGGGCGTGCCTTGGTCGTATTTCCAAACGATATCGCTGATGGGCCGTTTGCCTCGGCCTCCGAGTTTCACCGCCACTAGTGGCCCGCGCATGCCGCGCGTCACATAGACCACTGCCTCGCCAGGAGTCGGCCCGGTGACGGTGCGTCCGCCCACCAGTCCCGCCAGATACCAGAGTTGCTCCCCCGTCGCCGGATCGTAGGCATCGACCTGGTTTCCGCCCATCACGATCAATTGGATTTTGCCCTCGACCTTAACCAGAATGGGCGTCGTATAGGCGTCGCCCTCTTCGGCGGGGGCGCCGGTCATGCGGGTCGATTTCCAGCGCTCCTTTCCGGTCGCGAGATCGTGGGCCACCAGGTAGCTGGCCGATTGTTTGTCGGTTAGATCGGCCAATGAATCTTGCATGCAGACGGAAATCACCAAATCGCGATAGAGGACCGGGCTATTGGCGTGCCCCCACCAAATCGTATAGCTGCCGTAGTCCTCTTGCAGATTGCGGCGCCAGTGGAGTTTTCCGATAAAGTCGTAGGCCGCCAGGTCTCCGTTGCCAAAATGAACCACGACGAGTTTGCCGTCGGTCACCGGCGAAGGGCTGGCTAGATTGTGGAGTTGGTGAAACTTCTGTTTTTCGCGCTTGGGGCCCGCGCGCGGGATGGTCCCTTGACCGACTTTTTGAGTCCACTCGACTGTTCCGGTGCGGCGGTCGAGCTTCAACGTCAACAGATCGTCCTCGTGTTGCGTGGTGACAAAAACCGCGTCGTCCCAAATGGCCGGCGTGCTGCTTCCCCACTCGGGTAGAGTCGTCTTCCAAGCGATGCCCCTCTGGGCATCCCATGTCACCGGCAAACCGCTGTCCCGACTGGCGCTGTCGCCCCGGGGTCCGCGCCACGCCGGCCAATCTTCGGCTCTGGCGTGTTCAGCCAGCGCGGTCGACAAGAATACCGAAACGAAAACGGGCCCAGCAAAGGGCCACTGGCGAGACGAATCATTCATGGCTTAAGGGGAGGGTGCGTGGGTGGTGCTGAAACGGATGTAAACAAACCGAGGGCCGAACCCGTCGTGCCGGCTAGTGTATACGAATCCTGGCGGGGATGAAAACCCGGCCCAACACGCCGAGTTTTGCGCGGCGGAGAGAGAGGTAAAGAAACTATTTCGCAAGTTTCTTTTGGTTTCACGCCAAATCGGGATAGAATGGGGCGACCGGGTTTTGGTTCTCGTCGCGTTTCATCAACGTTGTCGAGTCCATAGCACGACCTTGCTGGAAAGTATCGTCCGATGCGCCGAGGCCGGGGATTTACACTCGTCGAACTGCTGGTGGTCATTGCCATCATCGGTATTCTCGTGGCCCTGCTTTTGCCGGCGATTCAAGCTGCCCGCGAATCAGCCCGCCGGACGAGCTGTTTCAACAACCTCAAGCAGTTCGGCATCGCGCTGCACAACTATCACGACGCGCACCAGACTTTGCCGCCGGCTGGGAGCACCGAAAAGCTGCGCGATTTCGATATGTACGCCAGCGGCCACGCGATGCTGCTGCCGTATTTCGAGGAGCAGAATCTGTCGAATCTCTACAATTTCGATACTGCGTGGGAGGAGCTCGATCAGTCGCCACTCGTCATCAGCAAGGTGCTTCCCATCTATATCTGTCCATCGAGCACGTTGGACAACCCGTATATCGATTCCGTGATGGACTTACTCATCCAAGCAGCGGATCACTCGCCGGCCGGCACGATGGGTTTCGGACGCACCGATTATGTATTCTGCAAGGGCATCACCGACGCGTGGTGTGTGACGCCGAAACTGGTGCCGCAGTCGGAGCGGGGACTGTTTGATTTGAATTGGGCGGTGCCGCTGAGACGCGTTAGCGATGGCACCTCCAAGACGATCGCAATCGGCGAGGGGGCCGGCGGGGCGAAATGGCCGTTGGCCAAGCCATATACAGATCCGGCGAGTCGCTCGACGCCATTTGGTATCGATTCGAGCGGGCAATTGCGTACCGCCTACCAGGCCTGGGCTTCGGGCGAGCCGATCGAAGATTTTGCGCTCAGTTTTAAACCCGACCTCGTCGTGGCGGCCATCGCCGCTTGCACGCTCGAGCCGCTCAACAAGAGCCCCGTGACGCCGGGCGTTTATACAGTCGCCAAAAAAAAGATTTGCGATAAGAGCCTGCCCGCGGCTGCCGGGATCAAGGGGGGAGCTTTCGGTGGCGGACCCCACTTGACGCCCAACTTTCGCAGCGATCATCCCGGCGGCGGAAATTTTCTGTTCGCCGACGGCTCCGTGCACTTCTTGCCCGAGGGCGTTGATATGCTCGTCTATCAGCAACTCTCGACCATGGCTGGAGCAGAGATCGCAGTCATTCCGGAATAGTCCGTGATCCGTCCCATTCAGGCCAGAATCGTCTTGTGCTCCTGGCCGGCCATCTCACGCACATAGCGCGGGACGGCATAACCGGGCAGACGCTTGCGCAATTGTGCAATCAGATCTCGCCCTTGCGCCTCGGGCACTTCGAAATGGGCCGCTCCGGCTACACGGTCCAACTGGTGGAGATAGTAGGGCAGCACGCGCAAGTCGACCAACCTTTCGCAAAGCTCCGCGAGCGTGTCGGCCTGATCGTTGACGCCGCCGAGCAAAACCGCCTGGTTGAGCAGTGGTATCCCCGCATCGGACAGCCGCGCGAGCGCACCGGCAACGGCGCCATCCAGTTCGGCGGCATGATTGGCATGGATCACCACGATCGGGGCCAGCCGCGTGCCGCGGAGCCAATCGATCAGTTCCGCCGTAATCCGCTGGGGGATCATGATCGGCAGCCGGGTATGGACCCGCAGCCGCCGCAAATGCGGTACGGCGGCCAAGCGGCGCGCGAGTTCGGCCAGATGTGAATCGACCAAGGTCAACGGGTCGCCGCCGCTTAAAATCACCTCGCGCAGGGTGGTATCGGCCGCGATATTCTCGAACGCCCCTTGCCAGTCGTCGGGCGAGCGGGGCCCCTCTGAGTAGGGGAAATGCCGGCGGAAACAATATCGGCAATGGACGGCGCAAGCCCCAGTTGTTACCATCAAAATCCTGGAACGATACTTGTGCAGCAACCCGGGACTCCGCGTCGCCGCGCGATCGCCTACCGGGTCGGGCGCGTAGCCGGCCGGGACGGTTTGTTCATCTTCCAGCGGGAGCACCTGCCGCAACAGCGGGTCGCGAGCATCTCCTGGCCGCATGCGGGCGATGTACCCGCGCGGGGCAAATACGGGAAAATCTCGGGCCGCTAAAGCTGCGCCAGAGGCATATTGAGGCGGCAGATTGACCAGCCGGCACAGCTCGGCTGCGTCGCGGACGGCGTCTTTAAGAGCTTCCTGCCAGGAGCCGTAGGCCGGCACGGAAACGGGCGGGGCGCTCAAGTCGGAGTTGAACGGAATCGATAAAATACTCATGTTCGAGGTGCCGCCTGCAAGCCGTTTCGTGCGTCAGATCTTTAACATAACCCTCCACTTGAACAAAGCGAAGTAGGAAACTATCCGGTGGCCAGTTACAACACAAGCGACTTCAAAAAAGGACTCAAGGTCCAAATCGACGGCGATCCGTATCTGATGGTCGAGTGCAATTTCGTAAAGCCCGGCAAAGGCAATGCGCTCTACAAGTGCAAACTGCGCAATTTGGTGCGCAACACGATGTTGGAACGGACCTTGAAAGGCGGCGATTCGCTCGAGGCGGCCGACGTGACTGAAATTGCCGCCCAATTCCTCTATCGCCAGCAAGACATGTTCGTATTCATGGATAATGCGAACTACGAGCAATACGAACTGACCAAGGAACAGTGCGACGAAGCTTGGAAATATCTCAAGGAAGGCATGGTCTGCTCGATGGTGCTGTTCAACAACAAGCCCATCTCCGTCAATCCGCCGAACCATGTCGTGCTCAAGATCGAGTATTGCGAACCCTCGATGCGCGGCAACACGGCCACGAATCTCACCAAGCCGGTGAAGCTCGAAACCGGGGCGGAAATCATCTGTCCGGCCTTTGTTGAAATCGGCGACATGATCAAAGTCGACACCCGCAGCGGCGAATACCTGGAACGGGCCAAAGGCTAACGGGCCAATTTTTGTTTTTATCGCGCAAGAGACGGGTGCCATGCTCACGAAGCGCGTGAGCATGTTCCGAGCATCTCGGCCGACGCGGTGGTCGATCGCTACTTGGATCCGCTCTCGGTCGTCTTGCCGCGCGATCCGCGTCACCCCGAGATCGGTCGCAAACTGTGGCTGCAAACTTCGCCCGAATTTGGCATGAAGCGGCTGATGGCCGCCGGCGGCGAGGCGATCTATCAGATCACCCGGGCCTTTCGGGCTGGCGAGGCTGGGAAACTTCACAATCCGGAATTCACGATTGTGGAGTGGTACCGCCGCGATGATTCGATGGCCGACGGGATGCAACTGCTCTCCGATCTGGCCGAATCGCTGCTCGAGTTGGGTCCAGCCGAGCGTTTGAGCTATGCTGAGGCCTTCGAATTGCACGCCGGCGTCAATCCCCATCGTGCCGGAACAGCCGAATTCGCCGAGTTGGCCCGCAGTCGAGGCATATCGATTTCCGAAAGCCTCTCGCTTGGCGACTGCGATGGCTGGCTGAACCTACTGTTGTCCCATCTCGTGGAACCGAATTTAGGACAAACCCATCCCACCATTCTGTTTGATTATCCCGCCAGCCAGGCAGCGTTGGCTCAAGTGCACGGCGAGCCGCCGCTGGCCGAACGCTTCGAGTTGTACGTGCGGGGCATCGAACTGGCCAACGGCTATCACGAGCTGCGTGACCCATGGGTGCTGCGCGAGCGCAACCGACAAGCCAACAGCGCTCGCATCGCCGAGGGCAAACCGTCGCTGCCCGAAGAAAGCCGCTTATTGGCCGCCATGGAGCACGGCCTGCCGGACTCGACCGGCGTGGCGCTCGGTTTCGATCGCCTCGTGATGCTGGCGGCGGGGGCGGCCAGCTTGGGCGAGGTCATGCCCTTTCTCATCGATCGGGCCTGAAACGGCCTGATAGCGGGGCAGGGCGGGTCGGCTGACGGCCGCCATGCCCGTTCCATGCCAAAGCTTTTCGAGAATTAAGTTGCGGCTCACAATCCGCTCACAATCGCCTATTAGCATCATGAATCGGGAGTCAACAAAAAGCGGTGGTTGTCGTTCGGCATCTGCTCCACACCTATAGGAGGCGCTCACCGTGCTCATCCTCTCTCGCAAAAGCGGACAGTCGATCGTGCTCAACGACGGTATCGTGGTGACCGTGCTTGGCATTGATCGGAACCGAGTGCAACTGGGCATTCGCGCGCCCGGCTATGTGCCGATCTTTCGTCAAGAGGTCATCGAGCGGATGGTCGCCAACGGCGAAGTCGAACCGCTTGAGTGTTTGTCGCCGCCGCAGCCGGTCAACGTTTTTTGATAGCCGTAGTGTCCATGTCGGGCAGTGCCAGCGGAAGCTCCGGGGCTCCCGTGGGTCGCCCCTGCGACATTGGCATGCCAGGGGTCAGTAGTTGGCGGGCACGTTAGCCGCAGGGCGAACGATGAAAGTGGACGTGTTGCCACTTGCCCTCGTGCATTTGCCACACCCGTGTTTCTTCATAGTGCGAAGTGACCGGCGAGCCCGACTCGCTCAACGACTGCACCAGTCGCACATACGTAACCACGGCCACGTCGCCCATCACGCGCACCTTCGGCGACGCCATGGTCGTGGTCCGTGGGCCTTCCGAGGGTCCCAGGTCGAAATAAAAGCGGTGAAATTCCAAGCCTTGGATCAAGTGTCCTCGCCCCTCGGGCTCAAAAGCCGTGATCGAGGGATCGCACAACGCTTGATACGTGTCCCAATCGCCCGTGGCGATGCTCTCCAAAAGTTGCTGATTGAGTTCCAGGAGTTCGTCGGCGGCGGCATCGGACATGGCTCTACAGCTTCTCGGGGCCTCGCTTATTTTAAGATATTCAATTGATCGAGCTTCTCGCGACATTCGTCTCGTTCGCGGCAGCGAGTGAGCCTGGCCCAGGAGGGATCTTGCACGGCCAGGAAATCTTCTTCCGTGGCTTGTGCCCGACCGTTCGCGGCGAGCCGCTCCATGAGTCGAGCGATTACTTCTCGCTCCAGCCGCGATAAAAACAGCCCTTCCAAGCGGTAGTCCCGGAAGGCCTCCCACACCAGCGGGAAGAGCGGCTGCACGATCTGCTGGCCCATTGTGCGGGCGTACTCGCGAATTTCCCATTGCGCGTGCGTGTCCATCCGCAGAGCCAAAAAGTGCAGCAAGTTGTGCAGGTCAACTTTCCAATACGCTTCGGTATAGGTGGACAGCGGCAAGTCCTTGCGAGCCTGCTCGCGGGCCACGCCCGAGGCGATCCGCTGTTCGTACAGCTCTCGCGCCCGACGTTGGAACTCGGCCTCGGACTCAGAGAGTGCGTCGCCAGTTTCGAGATCCAAAAAGCCTTCGCTTCCCTGGCGGTTTTGCGTGGCTTGGGTCCGCCACGCATTGGGGGTCGTCGTTTGCATGGCGTCGATGGCCAGCGAGTAGCGCGTGCTGTATTCGTTGACGTTGGCCGTGCGATGGCGAATCCACTGCCGCCAGCAATCCATCGGCGCGCGTACCAGGAATTTCAACTCCGCCATTTCGAAGGGCGTGGTGTGGCGGTGTCGCAATAGATAGCGGACCAGTCCACGGTCGTCTGAGACCTTCCGCGTCCCCGCGCCGTAACTGACGCGAGCCGCTTGCACGACGGCTT
>JACQFF010000313.1 GCA_016200205.1 Planctomycetia bacterium | reverse complement strand
GCAAATCCGGGCGGCTGTCATCTCGCAAGACGACCGCCTCGTGAAATTCCTTCGAAACCGTCCGATCTCCCCTTACTCCCCCCGCTGCCGCAATTCCACCCTCACCACCGCCGCCTAAACGACGAATGTGTTCTTACGCCCGGCCGCTCTCGCGGCTGATTGATTGTTGGGGGCAACTGCTCGGTGGGCTGTCGCCCACCGCTAAAATCCCGGGACCCCAACAGGTTGACAGGTTTGGACATCGCGAATTGGACATCGCGAACTGGCCATTTGCTGCCAATTTGTAAGCTTTTATAGCCCAATTACCTGCGAAATGGGCGTCGCTAGGATAATTTTCAAATATTGGGTTGTCAAATATGTGCAAATTGGTAAGATAATGATGTGGGTTGCTTTACGCATGGTGTGATGATGGATCAAGTGACAGAAAGCTCCGATATTGGCATCCTCGATCTGCTTCGCAAAGTGGGGCCGCTGGGGGTGGCTGAACTGGCCACCGCCACGCAAGTTACGGCTACCGCGGTGCGGCAGCGGCTGGTGCGGTTGATGGCCCAGGGGCTGGTGGATCGCGAGCTGGCTCGCGCGGGACGCGGTCGACCGAGTCATCGGTATGGACTGACCGATAAGGGCCGGCGGCAAACGGGAGCCAATTTCGTCGATCTAGCGCTTGCCTTATGGAAAGAAATTCGGGCCATTGAAGACCCCGAAGTTCGTCGCGGTCTGTTGCAGCGGATCGCCAAAACGATGGCCAGCATGTACGGCGAGCAGGTAAGCGGCACGACGACGGCCGAACGGATGCAATCGGTGTCGCAGGTGTTCGTCCAGCGGAATGTGCCGTTTGAAGTGGACGAATCGGGACCTTTGCCCGTGTTGACCGCGGTGGCCTGCCCGTATCCGGAACTGGCGGAGCAAGACCGGGGGATTTGTGCCTTGGAACGAATGATGTTTTCGGAGCTGGTAGGCGATGGCCTGCGGTTGGCCGATTGCCGTTTGGATGGCGAGTCGTGTTGCCGATTCGAGGTGAATTAACGCTTTCATGTAAGGATCGCGACGTTTAAACTGGTGGATTCGCCGCTTAGAGTTACGAACCTGCTGTCGAAGTGCTGACTGCAATGACAACGAAAGAATCTGTTCAAGACGTTCTTGCCTCGTTCGATCAGCTTTCACCCGCGGAACAGGTGATTGTGACGAGGGAGATTGCAAAGCGAATGAAGCGCGCTCACGACGAGAACGAGGGGGGGCCTGTTGGAGAGGAAGAGCTCACGTTCCTGACCGATCAGATGTTCCAAATGTACGACCGCGAGGAAGAGCGCAATGGCTCAGGCTGACCCGCGTCGTGGTGAAGTTTGGATCATCGACACGGGCTGGCAGCGCAAAGTGCGGCCTTGCCTGATTTTGAGCGTGCGGGCACACGATCAAGATAGGGATTTAGTGACATACATTCCGCGCACCACGAGCGCAAGGGGGTCAAGATTTGAGGTGGCGATTGACGCGCCGTACTTTCAGCGGCCAGGGGTGTTTGACGTCCACGGCGTTGGGACAATTTCTCGGGCGAAACTTCAAAGCCGAATCGGCGAGTTGGCGCCGGAGCAAGTGGCCGAGGTAGAAGCGGCTTTGTGCCGCTGGCTGGGGCTTCTCGCAGTTCCGCGAAATCCATGTCCGGACTGTTCGAATTGCTTTCCGGTGAGCGACGCAGAAGGTGAAGAGTCCGGCACGCGGATTGAAGTTTATCTCCATAGGGACCGCCCAAACGAAAAACAGCTCGTTGTGTACACCTGTTTGTCGTGCGGCAAAGCAGCTGCCATCAGGATGGAATCCAGCGAGAACTCGATGTGGATTTACCCACCAGAGTCCTGGACTGAAAGCGAATTGGAATGACGCGGGTATTCAAATTGTTTTAGAGGGATTTTGCCGGCCGAACTGGCTGGCTCGTTTCAGCACACAACGACATCGAGCTACATTATGACTCAACCGTGGATCGAAGGACGATTCGAAGAGAACGTAATTACGACGACCGTCGAACAGGCCATTAACTGGGCCCGGCAATCCAGTATTTGGCCGATGACGTTCGGTTTGGCCTGCTGCGCGATCGAAATGATGGCCGCCGGGGCCAGCCGCTTTGACATGGACCGCTTCGGCGCCGGCGCGTTTCGCGCCAGTCCCCGACAGGCCGACCTGATGATCGTGGCCGGCACCGTGACCTACAAGATGGGCAGCCGCTTGCGGAGATTGTACAACCAGATGCCCAACCCCAAGTTCGTGATCGCCATGGGTGCGTGCACCGTCGGCGGCGGGCCGTATTTCAAGTATGGCTATCACGTGGTCAAGGGCGTGGATCTGGTCGTGCCGGTCGACGTGTATGTGCCCGGTTGCCCTCCGCGGCCCGAAGCATTGCTGGAAGGGCTGATGCGGATTCAAGACAAGATCAAGGGACACAAGATTGCCCGGCTTGCCGGCGCCAATGTGGGCATCAAAGTCGATGACGAACTGCCGGTGCCGCATCACTCGGGCTACGTGGAGGCGCCTGAAGAGGTGTCGGTGTACGACCACCAAAAGATCACCGGCTGAGCCATAACCCCTCTCCCTCTGGGAGAGGGCAGGGTGAGGGGATTTTTAGAAACCAAAAGTCGGCACGTCCGACTCAAGAGTAGACAACGAAACAACTCATGGTTGAAACACTGAAGATTACTGATTTGCACGTGGCCACCGAGGGCAAGCCGATCTTGCGAGGCGTCAACCTCGAGATCAAGCGGGGCGAGGTTCACGCCTTGATGGGCCCCAACGGCTCGGGCAAGAGCACCTTGGGCTATGCCATCATGGGGCACCCCAGCTACGAGGTAACCCACGGCAGCATCACGCTCGACGGGGCCGACGTGCTGTCGATGGAGCCCAACGAGCGCGCTCGGGCCGGAATCTTTTTGGCGTTCCAGCGGCCGATGTCGATTCCGGGCGTCAAAATGGCCGACTTCCTGCGGCATGCGGCCACCAATGTGCGTCGCCCCAACCGCAAGGAAGGCGAAGAACTGATCCCGATGCGCGAGTTCCGCAAAGAGCTCAACGCGAAAATGGACCAACTGCGAATGGACAAGGAATTCACCCGCCGCTACGTCAACGACGGCTTTTCCGGCGGCGAAATGAAGCGGGCCGAAATCCTGCAACTGGCCATGCTGCGGCCGAAGTTCGCCATTTTGGACGAGACCGACAGCGGTTTGGATGTCGACGCCGTGCGGCTGGCCAGCCAGAGCATTGCCGACATCGGCGGCAAGGCGATGGGCATTTTGATCATCACGCACCACGAACACTTGCTCGAGCACAACCGGCCCGACTTTACGCACGTGATGCTGGGCGGTCGGATCGTCGAAACCGGCGGGCCCGAGCTGGCGATTGAATTGCACAAACAAGGTTATGATCGGATTCGGGCGGCGTATCCCGGCGCGGCGGCCGACGAGGCGGCGATGAAAGACCAGGCCGAGACGGTAGCCTCGCATTAGGGCTGGAGAGGGAGACGGGCGAACAAACACCGCGCCCTCATCCCAACCTTCTCCCACTGGGAGAAGGAGCAAGAACGACAAGACAACTCAACGAAAGCGATACGAATATGGCCACCAACGTCTTGACCGACTCGCACGACGGGATCGGCGAAATCAACAAGTATGATTTTCGCACCGAGTCGAAATATGTCTTCAAGGCTCGCAAGGGGCTCGACCCCCAAATCGTCAGCCAGATCTCGGAGATGAAGGGCGAACCCGACTGGATGCGCGATTTTCGCCTGCGGAGCTTGGAAATTTTCAACTCGAAGCCGATGCCGCGCTGGGGCGGAAAAATCGCCATCGATTTCCAGGACATTTACTACTACCTCAAGCCGGCCAACAAGCAGGGCAAGACGTGGGACGAAGTGCCCGACGAAATCAAAAAGACCTTCGACCGATTGGGCATTCCCGAGGCGGAGAAGAAGTTTCTGGCCGGCGTGAAAGCCCAATTCGAAAGCGAAGTCATTTACGGTTCGCTGCAAGAAGATCTGGGCCGCCAGGGCGTGATCTTCACCGATACCGACACGGCCTTGCGGGAACACCCCGATCTGCTGCGCGAGTATTTTTCGACGATCATTCCGCCGGCGGACAACAAATTCGCCGCGCTCAACTCGGCCGTCTGGTCGGGAGGATCGTTCATCTACGTCCCCAAGGGCGTGAAGATCGAGTTTCCGCTGCAAGCCTATTTTCGCATCAACGCCGAGAACATGGGCCAGTTCGAGCGGACGCTGATCATCGTCGACGAAGGGGCCGAAGTGCACTACGTCGAAGGCTGCACCGCGCCGATGTACATCACCGAAAGCCTGCACTCGGCGGTGGTGGAAATCATCGTCAAAAAGCACGCTCGTTGCCGCTATACCACGATCCAGAATTGGGCCAATAACATCTACAACCTGGTGACCAAGCGGGCCGTGGCCTATGAAGGCGCGCTGATGGAATGGATCGACGGCAACCTGGGTAGACGGCTGACGATGAAATATCCGGCCGTTTACATGATGGAGCCCGGCGCGCGCGGCGAGATTTTGTCGATCGCGTTTTCGTCCGCCGGCCAGCATCAAGACGCCGGGGCGAAAGTCGTGCATTGCGCACCGCACACCTCCAGCCGAATTATCTCCAAGTCGATTTCCAAGAATGGCGGTCGCTCGAGCTATCGAGGGCTGGTGAAAATCGAAAGCGGCGCCAAGAAATCGAAGTCGAGCGTCGTGTGCGACGCCTTGATTCTCGACTCGGCCAGCCGCAGTGATACCTACCCCTACATCGAAATCGACGAGCAGGATGTCACCGTCGGCCACGAGGCCAGCGTCTCGCGGATCGGTGAGGAGCAGTTGTTCTACCTGACCAGCCGTGGACTCTCCGGGGCCGAGGCTAGCACGATGATCGTCAACGGGTTCATCGAGCCGTTGATCAAAGAGCTGCCGATGGAATATGCCGTGGAGATGAACCGGCTCATCGAATTGCAGATGGAAGGTTCGGTCGGTTAGAGCAGTACGCCAGCTCGACGGGTTTTGGCAAGCGACCGAGGCGGATCGGGCCGCAAACCGCGGTGCAATGGTTGCCTTCCCATGATCCGCCGCTGAACAAAGGTCGCCGAAGTTTCCACCTCCACGCAAACAGCTCACATTCATGGCTGAAGTCACGACGAGTTTGGGTTTCAATCGCGAAGCGTTCGACGCCTTTCTGCAATCGCGCGGGGAGCCCTCGTGGCTGCGCGACCAGCGTTGCGAGGCTTGGGCCAAATTCGAAGAGCTGCCGCTGCCCAGCCAAAAAGACGAAGAATGGTCGCGGACCGATATCCGCCTGTTCCGCCTGGACCGGTTCGGTTTTCCGGCCGATCGTCCCGCGGGCGCGAGATTGGCCGACGGATTGCTCACGCATCGCGTCGAGCTCGGCGGACAAGTGACGGCGTGGGACAGCCACCCGCATTCGGCCCGGTTGAACGAAAAATGGGCCCGCCGCGGCGTGCTGTTTGGCAGCCTGGACGAGCTGGCTGCCGAGCATGGTGACCTGGTGCGATCGCATCTATTTCGCGCCGTGGATGCCCATTACGACAAGTTCGCCGCCTTGCACGCTGCCGCGTGGTCCGGCGGAACGCTGTTGTACGTGCCGCGCGGGGTCGTGATCGACGAGCCGCTGCACATGCTCTCGGTCATCTCGCCCGGCGCCGCCGATCTGGGTCACGCGCTGGTGATTCTGGAGGACGGGGCCGAAGCCACGCTGCTGGCGGAAACGGCCAGCTTGAGCGAACAATCGCCGGGCCTGCATTGCGGCGCCGTCGAATTGCTGTTGGGCCCCGGGGCGCGGATGCGGTATGTGAATCTTCAGAACTGGGCGACCGGCGTGTGGCACTTTGCTCATCAGAAGGCCCTGGTCGACCGTGGCGCCGCGCTGCAATGGACGATCGCCGCGTTGGGCAGCCGCCTGGCCAAGGTCAACCAGCACGTAGCGCTCGTCGGCCGGGGCGCAGGCGCGCAGGTCAATGGCGTCATGTTCACCGAAGGCAAACAGCATCTTTCGTATCACACGCTCCAGCATCACGAGGCGCCCTCGTGCAAAAGCGACTTGCTCTACAAGTCCGCACTGCAAGATGTCTCGCGCACGGTTTGGCGGGGCATGATCAAAGTCGATCCCGCGGCGCAGAAGACCGACGGCTATCAACGCAACGATAACTTGATGCTCTCGGATCACGCCCGCAGCGACTCGATCCCCGGGCTGGAAATTTTGGCCGACGACGTGCGGTGCACGCACGGTTCGACGACGGGACGAGTGGATGACGAACAAATCTTCTACGCCCGTTGCCGTGGTTTGACGCGCAAGGAAGCGGTAAGGATGGTGGTGGCCGGCTTTTTTCAACAAGTGTTCGACCGGATTACGATCGACAGCGTGCGCGAGGCGTTGGGGGAGGCGATCGGCCGGCGGATTCGCGAATACGACTGACCATTGTGCACCCTCTCCCAACCGCGGGAGAGGGCAGGTTGAGGAGGCTTGCGGCTAGAAGTCGCATTCCCGATCCGCCGACTTCATTTGCTGTCTTGAGTTGCTCAAACGCATGCCCGACTTTATTCGCGTCGCGAACATTTCCGAGATTCCCGATCCCGGTCGAAAGTTGGTGGAAGTCGACGACCGGCTAGTGGTCGTCATCCACACGGCGGGGCATTTTTACGCCGTCGACGATGTCTGCACGCACGACGGCGGCCCGCTGGGCGAAGGCCAGTTGCAAGGTTTTACGATCGCCTGTCCACGGCATGGAGCGAAATTCGACGTCCGCGATGGCCGGGCTCTGACCATGCCGGCCACCAAGGCGACCGTGACGCATGACGTCAAGGTGGTTGGCGACGACGTGTTGCTGAGGCTTTGCGGCTAAGAGCGGCGGGACAAGGCCTATTGGCCGGCGCGACGCCAAGCCGCGGCTCGGCTGAGCTCGCCGAAGTCAAGCGGCGGTTGAATTTTGTCCGGCTTGTTCTAAAATAGTTGCTGGCAGTGGAGCCACGAAAATGGTCGTTTCCGAAGACGCCGTCCGCGAGGCGCTCAAACAAGTTGTCGATCCGGAGTTGTTCATCAACATCGTCGATCTGGGCTTGGTCTACGTGGTCGACTTGCAAGGGACCGACGACAAGGTCGATATTAAAATCGAAATGACCATGACTAGTCCGGCCTGTCCCGCCGGTCCGCAACTGGTCTCGCAGACCAAGAACGTGCTGAGCGCCTTGGAGGGCGTGGGCAACGTGGACGTGAAGGTGGTCATGATCCCGCCTTGGACGCCCGATCGCATGACCGAAGAAGCCCGGGATCAATTAGGGATTTTCTGAACCTCCGCCCGCGCGTCATACTGCTTTGTCGGCGGTAGCGGCACCTCTTCGCTCCAGCGGTGGGCACGTGCGCATTTTTGTTTATGAGTTTGTCACCGGCGGCGGGTGGTATTGCCATAGTTCTCAACCGCCTCCCCGTTCGCTGCTGTCCGAAGGTTTCGCGATACTCCGGTCGTTGGTCGCGGATTTTTGCTCGCTCGGCGGGGTTTCCGTCGACGTACTGCAAGACGTCCGCTATCGCGACTTACAGCTACCCGACTGCACACTGCACGCCGTGCATAGCGCGGTGGAAGAGGAGCAGGCGATCGAGCGACTTTCGTCCGTCGCGGATTGGTCGGTGATCGTAGCGCCGGAATTCTTCGGATATCTTCACGCGCGGTGCCAGGCGGTGGAACGCGGCGGAGGGCAATTGTTGGGTCCCGACTCGCGGCTCGTGGCCCTGGCCTCGGATAAACACGCCACGGCCGGCCATTTGAGAGCCCACGGCGTGCGCGTCCCGGAGGGAATCGTGCTGGCGCCGGGCGAGCCACTGCCGAGAAGCTTCGAGTATCCCGCGGTCTTGAAGCCGCGCGACGGCGCCGGGTCGCAGGGCATCGAATGGATCGATCGGCCGACGAGGCATCGTACGAATGGCGACGTGCCCGGCCGGCTGGAAACTTTTTGCGAAGGAACGCCCGCCAGCGTGGCGGCGTTGTGTGGTCCGGGCCAAATGGTGCCCCTGGCTCCTTGCCGGCAGTTGCTCACCAGCGACGGCCGCCTTGTCTATCTGGGCGGAGCCTTGCCGATGGACGCTCATCTGGCCGGACGCGCGACGCGGTTGGCCGCGCAAGTAATTCGCACTCTGGAAAACCCCCTAGGGTATGTGGGAGTCGATTTGGTGTTGGGGGACGATCTCTCGGGGGCCGGCGACACCGTGATTGAAATCAACCCCCGGCTGACCACTTCATATGTCGGTCTGCGGGCCTTGGCGGATGGGAATTTGGCGGCGGCGATGATCGCGGTGGCCGCCGGCCACCCGGTCGAGTTGTGCTGGCAGTCGGGGCCGATACAATTCGAGGCCTCGGGAGCCGTGCGTTTTTGTTCTCCTTTAGGTGGCGTATGAAGTGGATGGCACTCGACATAGGGGGAGCCAATCTGAAGGCGGCGGATGGTCAGGGCTTCGCGGCCTCGCGCCCGTTTCCGTTATGGGAGAATTTCCGGCAATTGACTGATGCCTTGCGGGGCATGATCGCCATGGTGCCGCGAGTGGACCACATCGCGGCCACGATGACCGGCGAGCTGGCCGACTGCTTCGCGACCAAGGCCGAGGGCGTGGTCTACATTCTCAAGGCACTCTCGGTCGCGGCCGATGGCCGCCACACGCGCGTCTATCTCACCAACGGAAAGCTCGTCTCGTTGCAAATCGCGATGAAGCAGCCGCTATTGGCCGCGTCTTCCAATTGTCACGCCTTGGCGAATTTCGCCGGCCGGTATGTCAAGGAAGGACCCGGATTGCTCTTGGACATTGGGTCGACCACCTGCGATCTGATACCGCTGGTCGACGGCGTGCCGGTGACGATCGGGCACACCGATCCGAATCGGCTGGTCAATGGCGAGTTGATCTATACCGGCGTGGAGCGCAGTCCCGTCTGCGCGGTGGCGGCCTTGATCCCGTGGCGTGGCCGAAAATGTCCGACGGCCCACGAAGCGTTTGCCACGATGTGGGACGTGTACCTGACGTTGGGCGTGTTGCCGGAAGAGCCAAATAGCACGAACACCGCCGATCGCCGGCCCGCCACGAAAGCGGCCGCTCGCGATCGGCTGGCGCGCATGATCTGCGCGGACCGCGAAATGTTCAGCCAGGCCGATGCTCGGATCGCGGCCGAGTCGCTGGCTCAGGCGCAATTCAAGAAAATCTCGTCGATTGCCGGCCAATTGGTGGCCCGCCTGTCGGAGCCGCCGCGGACGGTCGTGATTTCAGGGCGGGGAGAGTTTCTGGCGCGGCAAGTCGTCGAAAAAATGAAGATCTCCCCGGCTCCGAAGATCGTGTCGCTCTCTGCCGATTTGGGCCCCGAGCTCTCGCGCTGCGCGCCGGCGCATGCTTTGGCCGTGTTGGCCCGAGAGGGGGCCCGATGACGCAAATGTGCCGGCGGGTGATCAAGCTTGGCGGTAGCTTGCTCGACTGGCCCGAGCTCGTGCCGAGCTTTCGCCGCTGGCTCTCTGCACAAGCCGCGGCGGTGAACGTCATGGTCATCGGCGGCGGGCCGATTGTCGACGCCATTCGCCGGCTCGATGCCCAGCAGCAAATCGCGGCCGAGGCGGCTCATTGGCTGAGCATTCGGGCCATGGGGCTCACGGCCGATTTCGTCAGCGGTCTGCTGGAGGAAGCGACTTTCGTTCGCAGCTTGGACGAGTTGCGCTTCTCCACCGGGGCCAGCTTGCAGATCCTGGATGTCGAACGGTTTTTGCGCGAAGATCAGTCCTCCGCCGATGCGTTGCCTTGCGGATGGGAGGTCACGAGCGATTCGATTGCCGCCCGAATTGCGGCCGTGCTCAAGGCAGGTGAACTGGTACTCTTGAAATCCACGTTGCCTGCCGCGCCGCCTACCCGAGAGGGCCTTGCTCAGGCGGGGCTGATCGATTCGTATTTCGCGCGGGCCTCGCGGGGGCTGCTGGTGCGGATCGTGAATCTCAGGAATCCGCAAGCGCTAACCATCGATTTGGAAGTCGAGCGCGAGCGGAGCGGAATAATCGGCGAAATGCAAGTTGGGGACCAATAAGATTGGTCGCGCCGCGTTTTGAAACGACTAATTCCACCACCAGGCGGCCCCCGGTGAGACCGATTTGGCGCGGACGCTGCCGAGCGCGGGGCTGGGGACGGTCTTTTCCAGCAGGTGCCGCGGATCGATCTGCACGCCGCCCGAGGCGCTGATGATCCAGGTGCTCCCCTTTCGAAGCGCGCTGGCCTGCGAGTCGACCTGGTGCGGTGCGTTGTAGCTTTCGACCGCCAGATCGGGCCTCAACAACAGCGGCATGCTCCAGCCGCATTTCTCAGTGAGGTTCTCTTTCGAGATCAAGGCGGCTACCACGGCCAGGTCCATGCAGTTGCGCAACTGGCCGAAAATCGCGTCTTTGGTCGATAGTTCGTC
>JACQFF010000057.1 GCA_016200205.1 Planctomycetia bacterium | reverse complement strand
GCAGTTGTTCGAGCCGACTGACCCGTTCCAACATGCCAGGCGAAGGGGTGGGACCCGTTTCGGGCAGAGGGAAGGATTCGGCCGCCAAGTGGAATCTCGCCAAGGCCGCCAGCGCGGCGTGCAGCTTGGCGTGGCTTGGCTTTTCGCGGTAATCGGCAGCCCCCGGTAACCAGGGCGTCAGCTCCCAGAGATGACCCGCGTGACGCACGTAGCCATGATGGTGCTGGGTTTCCAGCGGCAGGGGGATTTGATGAAAACCCTCTTGATCGACATGCCACAAAACGGCCTGGATGAACTCAAGCCGCTTGGGGGTGGGATGATGGGGCCAACATCGAAGACACAGCGGTCCGCGTACGCTTTGCAGTCGCCAAAGGGTGGCTCCGCTAAAGGCGTCCGGCGCGGCAATTGGTTCAATGGCCAGCGGTTGACAATCGTCGGGATAAAGCCGCAGAACCGCTTCGATCTTGCTGTCGACTGCCATGCGGGGTTTTCTCGGCCGTGCTCGCGGAAAAATTCGCACCACCTTTGTAATCGTCATGTATAATACAAGGACATTCCTCGGCCAGTCAGAAATCGAGCCAATAGTTCCCAACTAGCGGCCGCCCGCCGCCTACTCAGCCATCGATAAATGCCTTGCCGGCGGGCTTTTGGGAACTAGCTAGATTAGGCTATATTTAATGCGGTGCCAGCTACGTGCGCCCCCGTCGGCTCTCGCACGCTCGCCGCCATTTCACGTCTTTTGGTCAGCGAGACATCACGATGAACCAGCGCTTTCTATCCGTCTGCGGCGTCCTGTGCTTGACCCTGATCTGCGGCTGGACCGTGAGGGTCCGTGCCGAAGATGCTCCAGCGGCCAAAGATGCGCCAGCGACTCCAGCCGCATCCCCGGCCACGACCGCGACTCCGCCGGCGACCAGCACCACGCCGGCTACGCCGCCCAAATATCCGCCCTTTGCCGAAGTGGTCAAGGACATGGAGAAAGTCGAAGGGGTGATTACCACGTATCACAAAGGGACGCGGCTGTTGGCCGAATTGGGTGGCAGCCAAATGAACCGCGATTTCATCGTGCTGATTTCGATCGCCAAAGGCATCGGCAAGGGCCTACTGTTGGGTGGCATGACTTGGGGTTTTGGAGACGACTGGCTATGGCAGTTCCGCAAGGTTGACGAACGAATTCATATCGTGCGGCGCAACGTGCGTTTCACTGCCGCCGCGAGCGATCCCCAGCAAAAGGCCATCAATCTGGCATTTACCGACAGTGTGCTGTTCAGTCTGCCCATTGCCACGATGAGCCCCAACGGCGCCTACCTCGTGGATCTTGGGCCGGTCTTCATGGGCGACTTGCCCCAGATCTCGGTCGTGCTGCCCGGGTTCGTGTTCTCGGAAAACAAATCCACCTGGGCGTCGATCAAAGGATTCAAGGACAACGTTGAATTGGAAGTTGCGGCGACTTATGCCTCGAGCGGGCTGCTGGACATCGATTCGGTTGCCGACAGTCGCGGCGCCACGATCAACGTGCATTATTCGATTAGTTTGTTGCCGCAGACCGGCTATCACCCGCGTTTGGCCGATGATCGGGTCGGCTATTTCTTGACGGCCGTAAAAGATTGGTCACACAAGGGCGAGGACGACCGTTTTGTGCGCTACATCAATCGTTGGGATTTGCAGAAGGCCGATTCCTCGGCCGAGCTTTCGCCCCCCAAAAAACAGATCGAATTCTGGCTGGAAAAAACGATTCCCTTCGTCTATCGCAAGCCGATTCGCGAGGGTATCACCGAGTGGAACAAGGCTTTCGAGAAGGCCGGCTTTGCCAACGCCATCGAGGTCCGCCAGCAGCCGGACAATGCCGACTGGGATCCCGAGGACGTTCGCTACAACACGTTCCGCTGGATCACGGCCAGCGCCGGTTTTGCAATGGGCCCCTCTCGCGTCAATCCCAGCACGGGCCAGATCCTCGACGCCGATATCATTTTCGACGCCGATTTTCTGCAAGCCTGGAAGCAGGAATACGAGAACTTTACCGAAGAGGGCATTGCCGCGATGACCGGCGGCCCGCTCGATTTGAAGAGTTATCAAGACCACCTCAAAAAGGAGGGCCCGGGAAACGGCGCCGAGTGCGAACTGCACCATGGCCTGGCGCGCGAACTGGCCTTCGGTTCGGCGGTGCTGTCCACGCGGACCACCAACCCGGCCGACCGCGAAAAGCTGATTATGCAAGGCTTGAAAGAGGTCACGATGCACGAAATCGGCCACACTCTCGGCCTGCGGCATAACTTCAAAGCCAGCACATTCTTGTCCATCGATGAAATGAACGACTTGCAAAAGACAAAAGACACCGGCCTGGCCGCTTCGGTCATGGATTACACCCCGGCCAACCTGATGCCCAAGGGCATGAACCAGGGGGAGTACTTCTCGACCACGATCGGGCCTTACGACGTGTGGGCCATCGAGTATGGCTACAAGCCGCTCAGCGGCGGCACCGAAGGCGAAGCTGCCGAATTGAAGAAGATCGCGGCCCGCAGCGGTGAGCCGGCTTTGGCCTACGCCACCGACGAAGACACCCGCGGCATCGATCCCGACCCGCTTTCCAATCGCTTCGATATGAGCAAAGATCCGATCGCTTACGCCAAGCTCCGGGCCCAACTCATCAACGAGCAGTGGCCCAAGGTCATCGATGAAACGGCAAAAAACGGCGAAGGCTATGAGAAAGTGCGGCAGGCCTTCGGTATTTTGCTCAGCAAACACGGCCAGGCCATGTACTTCGTTTCGCGCTTTGTCGGCGGCCTGTACATCAACCGTGCCCACAAGGGGGACTCCAATGGCCAGGCGCCTTTTGTCGTGGTCGACCCGGCCAAACAACGCGAAGCCCTGGGGCTCTTGGAGGAGCAGGTGTTCAGCGATAAACCATTCCAGTTTCCGCCGCAGTTGTACAACTACCTGGCAGCCACGCGGTGGTCGCACTGGGGCATGGAAGTTCCCTTGCGGACCGATTATCCGGTCCACGACGTCATCTCGATGTGGCAGAGCCGGATCCTGATGCAACTGCTCTCGCCGCTGACGTTGGATCGTTTGCACGACAGCGAACTGCACGTCGCGGCGGATCAGGATGCACTGACCACCGCCGAATTGCTCGAGCGGCTGACGAAAACAATTTTCTCCGAAGTGGACAAAATGCCCCAAGGCGAATTCACCAATCGCAAGCCGGCCATCAGCAGCTTGCGCCGCAACTTGCAGCGAGCTTACTTGAAGCGGCTCTCGACCGTGGCGATGGGCAACTCCGGAGCGCCGCAAGATTGCCAAACCGTGGCTTTCTCCGAGCTCACCGGGCTCGAAGGACGCATCAACGACGTGCTTAAGGGCAACCCGAAGCTCGACACCTATAGCCGGGCCCATTTGGAAGAGACGGCCAGCCGGATTCACAAAGTGCTGGACGCGCGGCTGAATCTGGTCACGCCGTAAGCGAGCCCCGATTCGACCAGTCTCAGCCCGCCTTCCCATTGGAAGGCGGTTTTTTTTGGCAACGGGCCGCGCGCCGAGCGTCACGGTCACCCAGTCGCGCGGCGCCCCCACCATGCTCTTTGAACGCGCATGCCCGCGAACCGTGAAGCATGCCACCCAACTTCGAGCACCAGGAAACAAAAACCTTCCCCAAACCGCCGAGCGGCGATATGCTACAGCCAGCGGTGTCGAAGAGAGAGTTTTTGCACATGAGAATGATCATCGCCGTCATCCAGCCGACGAAGCTAAGCGCCGTGCGCGAAGCGCTGACCAAAATCGGCGTTACCCGCATGACGGTCTGCGACGCCCAAGGCTTTGGCCGCCAGCGCGGCCAAACCGAGGCCTATCGCGGCAACGAGTACAAAACGAATCTGTTGCGAAAAATCGCTCTCGAAATCGTCGTCAACGACGATTTTCTCGACCGCACCGTCGACACGTTAACCAGCGTGGCCCGCACCGGACCCGAGGGAAACATAGGAGACGGGAAAATCTTCGTGTTGCCGGCCGGTGAAGCGATCGATATCGGAAGCGTGGTCCGCGGCCCCGAAGCGGTTTGACAACCGGGCGGAATTGGGTTATGAGGCTATAACAAAAACCGCCGGGGCCGGTGCCGATTTTGCGGAGTCCACGGAGTAAAATGGAACTGCCCACTTCCCTCCAAGGCGGTTTTGTTGGAGTAGATGACATGCCCGCGGTCGCACTCATTTCCGATCTGGTAATGCAATCGCAGGTGTCCGGCGCCGCGGTTCGCGCGGGCGTTTCGTTGAGAATTGCCGGATCGGGCGACGCGCTTCTCGCGCAAGCCGAGTCGGTCCGTCCGCGGTTGGTGATCCTAGACCTCAGTCACCCCACGATCGATCCCGGCCAGTTTGTGCCGCGGCTCAAGTCGATCATTCCCGCCGGAGGCACCGTGCTGGCTTTTGGACCGCATGTTCATAAAGGGTTGTTGAGCGCTGCGGCGGACGCAGGCTGCGACCTGGTGATCTCCCGCGGCCAGTTTCACGCGCAAATGCAGGAGATCCTCGAGCGGTTTGCCGGCTAGCTTCCGCTCAGCCATCGCCGGCCATGACCGGATCGTCGGCCACTTGGGCCACGCCATCGGGACCGGTTTTCAGCGGCGGTAGGCCGTGCAGTTCGCTTTCTTCCGGCATGAAAACTTCGTCCAGCTCCGTGGCGTCGACCAGTCGGCGTAACAGGAAATAGATGACCGTAGTCGACGTCCACAGGTAGCTGAATACGAACGCCAGAGCAAGCGTGTTGACGCAATGGAGCCAGAATTGGATAAGTGCCGAGCCGGCATTGCCCAGTGTGCCGAGTTCACCGCCCGAAAAGATTTCGTTGATTTGCGCCGCCCCACTTCCCCAACTTACGCCCCACCGGCTCAAGCTGATGATCCAGAAGGCGAACAGCGAAACCAAAAACCAGCCCAACACTCCGATCAGCGCCGAACCCACGGCGTACATCAGGTAGTGCAAGGGCCGTTGATAGGTATATGAATAGGCATGGCTCAGGGCGCCGAACGAATCGGTGCCTTCGGCGCTGATCGAGCCCCACATCAGGGGCCAGCCGAAAAACAGCACGATCAGCAAAAACGCCATCATGAAACCGCCGATCAGCACCAAGGGCCACACGATGCCGGCCACCAAAATCCCGGGCCCCACCCGCATGATAAAACCCAAGACCGCCAAGAATATGGCGACGAGAAATGTTCCCAAAATCGGCAACAAGGGAGCCGAGAAGTAGGCCCCAAAACGCTGTCGAACAAAACCGGCCAATTGCTTCCACGACGGGCTCTCACGGCGCGCAAACGAAACGGCCGCCATCCGCGTAATCGCGCCGCCGAAGAATCCCCACACGACCAGGCTCCATAGCGCGCAGACCAGCCAATATACAAACCCCGTAAAGGTCGCTTCAGAGGCATACAGACGTTCGAAGGGAGCACTGATTTCATTCCAGCCCAGCACCAGCGGGTTTCCATCCCGCCAGGATTCAAACGATTCGAGAGAGGCGACCGGCATGGTGACATTGAGCCGTTCCCAGGGGTAAACCTGATTCGCCTCCATCTGAGTCCGAAGCTCAGGGATCTCCGTATCGCTGAAAATCCGGTTGCAAATTCGCCAACCAGCCGTGGTCCCGGTGATCGCGACGGCCGCCAGCAACAGCGCCCGAATATTCAGGGCCATCCGCAATGCCGAAAACAACGCCAAACCCGGAAATGCTTCCTGCCAGGCGATTGCGCGAAGGGTACCACGATCTTCTACCATCACCAAAACCCCCTGCTTCGCTATCAACAACGGTCCAATTGCCAACGACTGCGGCAATTATACGTTCTGTGGAACGCCGCAAGAATAGGGAATCGCGGTAACGAGCAGTCGAAAATCGGTCTATTGCCGGACAGCTCAACGATTCTTGCAGGGCGCCGGGGCAACCTTCAACGCGGACCGGGTCAATCCTGGTCCTCGTCGTCGGGCGGTTGCGACCGATCGTGCTCGGGAATCTCCTCTTCGCTGACGGGAATCGAGATCTCCTCGTTCAGCCAACGATTTAGATCGATTCGCCGGCAGCGATCACTGCAAAAGGGCATCGCGCGGCTTGCTTGCGGGTCGAATTGCCGTTTGCAGGTAGGGCAGCGTGCGAGCGACATGCAAGGACTCCGCTTCACTCAGCGGACTATTTCTCGGACGGCTTGGACGGTTTTTCCGGCTTCTTGCTCGACGCGCTATCGGTCTTGCCAGAAGCGGGTGTGCTGTCGGAGCTTTTGGAGCTTTTACTCTCGCCATTGCTCGAGTCGGCGCTGGCGGCTTTTTTATACGCGTCGCTGCGATAGTCGGTGGTGTAGAACCCCGATCCTTTGAACATCACCGCGGCCCCGGTGCCAAACAGCCGCCGCAGTTTCAATTTTTTGCACTTGGGACACTTCCGTTCGACCTCGTCGCTCATGGATTGAAACAACTCGAACTTGTGACCGCACGCATCGCACAGGTAATCGTAGGTTGGCATGAACCGCGTTGCTTTGGTACGCTTCCCGCTTGGACCCGGATGGGGTCCGGACGCGCGATGAGCCTCCCGAAAGCTTACTCCGAGGCCGGGGTGGTGGAAACAATAACTTGCGATGGACGAACCACTCGGTCGTACAAGACGTAACCATCCTGCGCGACCAACACGACGGTATTGGGCGGATGATCGGCTGTGGGCTGCTGCGAAATGGCCTGATGAAAGGCCGGATCAAAGGGGTGATGGAGCGCGTCGATTTGCGAGCAGTTGTGTCGTGCCAACACGCTCTGCAAATTCTGGCCGATCATCTTCACCCCTTCCAATAGGCTCCCGCCGTTTGGCGATTTTTCGGCCGCCGCGATGGCCCGATTGATGTTGTCGAGCACCGGCAGCAAATCGCGTAATAGCGACAAACTGGCGTACCGCCGTTCGTCCTCCATCTCGCGACGGACGCGCTTGCGGTAGTTATCCAATTCGGCCTGGGCCCGCAGCACTCGGTCGCTGGCATCTTCCAGGTCGGTCCGCAGCTTCGCGATTTCGACCTCGCTGGCCTCGAGTGCCGCGTCGGCGGCCGACTCGGGGGCGGCTTCGGTCGGAGACGCGGGAATCACGTCCCCTTCCTTCAATCGATCCGTTCGCTTATGGGACATACTCTAAAACCTCCGTCCTCGAAGTCCTACTTTTCGCCGAAATACTGGCGAACTTTCTCGAAAAAGCTCTTGCGATGGGGGCTGACGTTGGCGTGTTCTTGCTCGGCCAATTCTCGCAATAACTCCTCGTGGCCCTCGCTCAAGACTTTTGGAACTTCAATGTTGACTTGAACCAGCAAATCTCCGACCTCGCGGCCCCGTGGGCTGGGCATTCCCCGTCCGCGCAACTTGAAAACCTCGCCCGATTGCGTGCCCGGCGGAATTTTGAGTTCGTGCGGGCCCTCCAAGGTGGGCACTTCAATCGTCGCGCCCAGCGCGGCCTGCGAATACGCGATCGGTATGCGCACGACCAATTGCGATCCCTCGCGCTGGAACAGCGGATGTTCCTTGACGGTAATGAAGCAATAACAATCCCCTCGCGGACCACCGTTCGGGCTCGGTTCGCCTTCGCCCGGCAACCGCACGCGCATCTGATCGTCGATGCCAGGGGGGATTTGCACGTCTCGCTTTACGCGGCGCACCACGAATCCCGCGCCCCGGCACGCCGGACAGGGATCTTTAATAATCGAACCGGCGCCGCGGCACGAGGGGCACGTCGTCTGGATGCGGAAAATGCCCGTCGATTGCAACACCTGGCCGCGTCCACCGCAATAGCCGCATGACTGCCGCTTTGAGCCCGCCTTGGCCCCGCTGCCATCACAATCGGGGCACGTTTCGTGCCGTTCGAACTCAATGGTCTTGGTCGCCCCTTTGGCTGCTTCCAGCAGATCGAGCGTGACATCGGCGCGGACATCGGCCCCCTTGTTGACCCGCCGCCGGCCGCCGCCAAACAGATCGCCGAAAGCGCTGTCGCCGAAAATGTCTCCAAACGCGGAAAAGATGTCGTTGACATCCGTGAACTCGCGCGTCCGAGCCGAGCCGTCAAAGCCCGCGTGCCCGTAGCGATCGTAGCGGGCCCGCTTTTCCTTGTCGCTCAAGACTTCAAAGGCTTCGGCGGCCTCTTTGAACAGGACGATAGCGTCTTCGTCGCCCGGGTTTTTGTCCGGATGATGTTTGATGGCTAACTTGCGATAGGCATCGGCAATCGCCTTGTCCGATGCGGACCGATCGACGCCGAGCACCTCGTAGTAGTCACGTTTGCCGGCCATTTTCACCATGGCGTATGAACAAGATGGGGTTGCGCGGATACTATGTGAATTATAGGGCGCCCGCCGAAACGCGTATGCAGCAAAACAAAGCCCCGTTCGGGCGCCGCAAACGGGCCACTCCAGCGGCTCTGAAGTGGCCCGTCTAGCGGACGCTTCCCTGGGTAGTTTCGGCTTTACCGCACGCTTCCTTCGACGCGGTTCTTGGCCTTGTCATCCTTATCCAGCGTGGTCACCAGAGCCTCGGTGGTGAGCATCAGTCCGGAAATGCTCGCGGCATTGCTCAGGGCGCTGCGGACCACCTTCACCGGGTCGATGATTCCGGCCTTGAGCATGTCGACATACTTGGCCGCGTTGGCGTCGTAGCCCATGTTGGTCGGCTTCCCGCTGACCTCGTCCACAACGACCGAGCCATCGATCCCGCAGTTGTCGGCGATCTGTTTCATCGGGGCCGACAGAGCATGCAGTACGATATCGACGCCGATCTTTTCGTCCCCCTTGGCCTGCGAGCGGACGCTTTCGACGACCTCGCGGCAACGCAGCAGAGCCACGCCTCCGCCGGGCAAAATGCCTTCCTCGACCGCGGCGCGCGTCGCGTGCAGGGCGTCTTCCACGCGGGCCTTCTTCTGCTTCATGTCGGATTCGGTGCCTGCTCCGACCGAAATAATCGCCACGCCCCCGGTCAGCTTCGCCAGCCGCTCTTGAAATTTTTCCTTGTCGTAATCGCTCTCCGTCGCGTCGATCTGGTTGCGAATTTGTTGGATGCGATTTTGAATTTCAGCCGGCTTTCCGGCTCCCTTGACGATGGTCGTGGCGTCCTTGTCGACCGTGATCTGGCTGGCACGGCCCAGGTGTTCCAGCGACAGGTTTTCGAGCTTCAGGCCCAAATCTTCGCTGATCATCGTGCCGCCGGTCAGCACGGCAATGTCGCCCAGCATCGCCTTGCGACGATCGCCAAAGCCGGGGGCCTTCACCGCACAGATGTTCAATACGCCACGCAGCTTGTTGACCACCAAGGTCGTAAGGGCTTCGCCATCAACGTCCTCGGCAATCATCAATAACGGCTTGCCCGAATGAGCCACCTTTTCCAGCAGCGGCACCATTTCGCGCAGGTTGCTGATCTTCTTTTCGTGAATCAGGATTAACGCGTCTTCGAGCAAGCAGTCCATTTCCGAGGGACGGTTGATGAAATAGGGGGAGATGTAACCCTTGTCGAACTGCATCCCTTCGACCAACTCGCGAGTGGTTTCGGTGGTCTTGCCCTCTTCGACCGTGATCACGCCGTCCTTGCCTACTTTTTCCATCACATCGGCCAGCAATTCGCCGATGCCCGGATCGTTATTGGCGCTGATGGCCCCGACTTGGGCAATCTCGTCTCTCTTCGAGACCGGCTTGGCCATCGCGTGCAGTTTTTCGATGGCCGCGTCGACCGCCTTTTCGATCCCGCGACGCACGGCCATGGGGTTGCTGCCCGCGGCGATATTGCGGGTGCCTTCCTTGAAGATCGCACGGGCCAACACCGTGGCGGTCGTCGTGCCGTCGCCGGCGACGTCCGAAGTCTTCGAGGCGACTTCGTTGACGAGCTTGGCGCCCATGTTCTCGAAACGGTCCTCGAGCTCGACCTCTTTGCTGACGGTCACGCCATCTTTGGTAACGGTCGGCCCGCCGAACGACTTGTCGATGATCACGTTGCGGCCGGTGGGCCCCATGGTGACAGCGACCGCGTCGGCCAGTTTTTCAACCCCGCGCAACATTTTCGCGCGGGCGGAATCTTCGAATAACAATTGTTTAGCCACGGGGGCGGTTCCTCATTGTCGATTTTTGTGGGGTAAGTCTCTCTACTGCCAATCTCGCGCGAGCCGGCGGGGGCGCGACGAGATTAGAGCACCTTGGCCAAAATATCGCTTTCCCGCAGGATCTTCACGTCCTTGCCGGCTACTTCAATTTCGGTGCCTGAATACTTGCCGTAAATCACGACGTCGCCGACGGCAACCGAGAGTTGCCCGCGGTGGCCGTTGTCCAACAGTTTGCCGGGGCCGATCGAGATGACCGTTCCCCGCTGCGGCTTTTCCTTGGCGGTGTCAGGCAGCACGATGCCGCCGGCCGTTCGTTCTTCGGCTTCCTGGGGCTCTACCACCACGCGATCATCCAGCGGACGCAAGCGTACCTTCGACATGGTTACCAATCCTTCCGTTAAAACGTATGTTCGTGGTTTCGAATTGCCAGTTGGAGTGTTTATCAAAGCAGCAGCAGTACAACGCGGCGAGGTTTACATCATGCCACCCATGCCACCCATGCCGCCTCCCATTCCACCCATGCCTCCGCCCATGCCGTGATCGTGATGATCGTGATCGCCGGGCTCTTCTTCCGAGGGCACTTCGGTAATGAGCGATTCGGTGGTGAGCAACAGGGCCGCGACGCTGGCGCCATTTTGCAGCGCGGTGCGGACGACTTTCGCCGGATCGATGATGCCGGCGGCAATCAGGTCGCCGTAGACGTCCCTGTCGGCGTCATAGCCGTCGCCCTTGCCCTTCATCTGCTTCACGCGATTGACCACGACGGCGCCGTCATGGCCGGCGTTTTGGGCGATCAACCGGAGCGGCGTGTCGAGCACGTTGCGGATGATGTCGGCGCCGTGCTTCTCGTCGCCCTTGAGGTCGAGCTTGCCCAGCGCCCCTTCGGAACGGATCAAAGCCACGCCGCCGCCGGGGACGATGCCCTCTTCCAAAGCGGCCTGCGTAGCCGCCTTGGCGTCTTCCAACAGGGTCTTGCGCTCCTTCATTTCGGTTTCCGTGGCGGCTCCGCAATTGATTTGCGCCACGCCGCCGGCCAGTTTGGCCAACCGCTCTTGGAGCTTTTCACGATCGTATTCGCTGTCGGTGACCTCGATCTCTTTGCGGATCTGCTCGGTGCGGCCATCGATCTCTGTTTTCTTTCCGGCCCCGCCCACGATTGTGGTGTCTTCAGAGGTGATCGTCACCTTCTTCGCCCGGCCCAAGTCGGAGAGCTTGACGGCGTCCAGCGCGATTCCCAGATCTTTGAAGATCGCTGTGCCGCTGGTCAGAATGGCCAGATCGCCCAACATTGCCTTGCGGCGGTCGCCATAGCCCGGAGCCTTGACCGCGCACACGTTCAGAATGCCCCGCATCTTGTTGACAACCAGAGTGGCCAGCGCCTCGCCCTCGACGTCTTCGGCAATGATCAATAGCGGCTTGTTCGCCTTGCTGACGGCTTCGAGGAGCGGCACCAGCGTTTTGGCGTTCGAAATCTTTTCCTCGTAGATCAGGATCAGAGCATTTTCCAAGATTACCGTCTGATTCTCCTGGTCGGTGACGAAATGGGGTGACAAGTAGCCGCGGTCGAACTGCATTCCCTCGACGACCTCGACATAGGTCTCGGCCTGGCGACCTTCTTCGACGGTGATCACGCCATCTTTGCCCACTTTCAGAAACGCATCGGCCAACACGTTGCCGATCGTCGGATCATTGTTGCCGGCGATGGTGGCCACTTGCATGATTTCTTTTTTGTTCTTTTCATTGATCGGCGCGGCCATCTTGGCAATTGCGTCGCTGATCACCTCGGTGGCCTTGCCGATGCCGCGCGACAGAGCCATCGGGTCGGCGCCGGCCGCGATCATTCTCAAGCCCTCCTTGAAAATCGCTTCGGCCAACACCGTGGCGGTGGTAGTGCCATCGCCTGCCACGTCGTTGGTCTTGCTGGCGGCCTCCTTGACGAGCTGCGCTCCCAAGTTTTCGTTAGGATCTTCCAACTCGACGTTTTCGGCCACCGTCACGCCGTCTTGAGTGATCTTAGGCGAGCCCCATCCCTTGTCGAGCACCGCGTTGCGGCCCCGTGGACCGAGCGTGCTGCGGACGGCCCGCGCCAACTTCGTCACTCCGGCGGCCAGCGCCCTGCGTGCCTCTTCGTCAAAGACCATCTGCTTTACCACGCGGATATCCTCCTAAAGTACGGTCGTTGTCCCCGGCCAGCGGCGGCCCCGTCAGAGCAAACCGATCCTGGCCGCGCGAAAGTGTTTTTTGTCGGCGAGCCCGGCTACCGTCCGCCATAAATGGCAGGTGAGAGCCTGGGCGGCTCAACCATTAAGCAACGCTTGTGCCAAGCGGCACAATCTCGACGCAAGTGGCTGGTTATCAATCACTTGCGATGTCGCTCCGGCCACCTCTCAAACAGCGACTCGCAGGGCCTTGTCACGCGATCTGTGCCATTATGGCAGGAGCACAAGCGTCACGACATTTTTGAGCTTTGCCTCCAGCCGGCCGCAGCGCGTGTTCTTCAGCCCGAAACTTCCTCAAACGGGTGCCGCCCCGTCCGCCCTCGCTGAGTTTCCGTGATTTCGCACTCGAATTTGGTAAACGCCCATCACTCAAGGAACTGGCGCCACGGCCCGCAAATCGGCAAACGGCCTACGGCGTGAACTTTTCGTCGCCGGTTAATCGCAGGGCAAACCCGGCCAGCAGATCGGCGGCGCGATCGATGTCGTCCAACGAAATCATCTCGACCGGGCTGTGCATATAGCGATTGGGAATGCTCACCAGTCCGGTGGCCACGCCAGAGCGGCTGGTTTGAATCGTGTTGGCATCGGTCGGCGTCGCGCGGCCGCTGGCCGCGACCTGGTAAGGGACCTCGCCGGCCGCCGCGGTTTCCATCAACTTTTCGACCACGACAGGGTTCATATTCGGCCCGCGATAGATGACCGGTCCCTTGCCGAGCGCCACGTCGCCCTCTTGCTTCTTGTCGATCGTGGGGCAGTCGGTGGCGTGGGTCACGTCGATGGCGATGCCCACCTGCGGATTGACCCCATAGGTGCCCGTGATAGCCCCGCGCAACCCAATCTCTTCTTGCACGGTCGAGACCGCATACAGCGCGCAATTGAGTTTTTTGGGACCGGTGCGGCGCAGCGCCTCGATGGCGACCCAAAGCCCAGTCTTGTTGTCCATCGCCGGGGAACTGGCAAGATTGTTGCGCATTGGCGTGAATCCAAGTTCGAGCGTCACCGGGTCGCCCACGCGTACGACCTGGGCCGCCTCGGTCTTGTCTTGCGCGCCGATGTCGAGCCACAAATCCTTGAGCTTTGGCACCTGCTTGCGTTCGTCGTCGGTCAACAAGTGGATTGGCTTGCGGGCAATCGCCCCAAAAATCGGGCCCGTGGAAGTCCAGACCGTGAGCTTCTGGCCAACGAGCACGATCGGATCCCAACCGCCGATCGGCTGCACGTACAAAAAGCCCTCGTTGTCGATGTACTGCACCAAAAACCCGATTTGATCGCAGTGGCCGGCGAACATCACCCGCAACGCAGCAGAGGGATTGCGGGCGGCGATCACATTGCCATGAACGTCAGTGGTCACGGTATCGGCGAAAGGCGACACATATTGCCGCACGATTTCTTGGACCGGCTGCTCATAGCCCGAGGGACTGGGAGTCTCCAGTAATCGACGCAAAAACTCCAACGATTCGGCATTCATGCTGGACCTTTGTACTGGGCGTAAGCGGCGGCTCCTTGCGGCACTTTATCGTACCGAGCTCGAGGCTCGCAAGCGCAGTTGTTCGTGCCGTGGATTTGAACGCACGCCGATCGAGTCGCTCCGCGCGCAAAAAAAATCGCCGGCAACAAACGGCTGGCGAAATTGCAATCGTCGGAATGCTGACGCGAACTAAAACCACCGCCGGCGCTCTCGCCACAGCAGGGCCAACGCACCCACGAGCGCCAAGACTAAGCTCGACGGCTCGGGTGTGACCCTGAAGTTGCTGGTTCCGCTGGCCAGATCGTTGGCCGTAAGGGTGAAGTGGAATTGCGACTGGATGCTGGTAACCGGACCACCAATCAACACCGTCCCAACCGCCGGAAATCGCTCTGAAGTGGTCATGGAGCTGTCGGGGGCGGCACTTACTGGTGAAACCAAATCGGCAAATACCGTGCTGCCGTTGTAGACGGCTTCATACGCCTTATCGGCGGGGAAAAGTCCGAATGAACTCGCGCCATCGGAATTACCGTCGGTCAACGTGACCCCGGCCGTGGCAACACCTTGCTGATTTACCAGCGGAGCGAACGAAACGACGGGCGACGATATCGTGAACGTGGTGGTAGAAGCGCCCGCCGTCACGAAGAAGCCCAACGACACGGAAGGGTCGGAGTCGGCGGTGAGCGTGATCTCCGAAACCGAGCCCAAAACATTGCCGCTCGCGTCGACGATACCTTTTGGGGTAAGAGGGTGCCAGATGCCGGATAGAGGCACGTCAATGTCGACGGTGCCGGAATCCGCCCCAGAGCTTGCGGTGACCTCGACCGTGCCAACGATGCCGCCCTGGGCAGGTGGCGCTAGCAGACAGACCAACACCGCAAAAGCGCACGCAGCGCGTGCCCATAATAAAGCGAGTCGCGTATTGGTGCGATTCATTAGCCGTTCGCTTTCGTCCGTTGTTCAGCTGTGGAGGGAAGCCGTCCGCAAACGCTAAGAAAAACCAATATCCTTAACCACTCCGGGCGCGGAATAAACAAACTTTCCGCTACATCTGTCGTGTAACTACATGAGTCTTAGGATACCTGCTCGACCGTCGATTGCAAGCTTTTCCAAAAAATTTTCCCCAAAATCTTATACCCATTTTACCCCCCTAAACGGTAGGTGCAGATCGCTCCTTGACTCTCCGCGCCGGGCTATCCTAGGATAGCGGATTCCCTTGTTTTAAAGCTATGAGCCCATATGCTACACACCAAAGTCGCCATTGTCGGACTGGGTACTGTTGGCACCGGTGTTGCCCGCTTGCTGCTGGAATTCGGCGATCGGACGGCCCGCCACGCCGGACGCAGCTTGGTGCTCGAACAGATCGTGGTCAAGGATCTGCAAAAAGCCCGCACCATTAAGCTGCCTGCGGGCATTTTGTCCGACGATATCAAGCGCATCACGCTTGACCCGGAAATCACGGTGGTGGCCCTATTGATGGGGGGGCTGGAGCCGGCGCGTTCGATTATGCTCGAACTTTTGGCCAGCGGAAAGAACATCGTGACCGCCAACAAGGCGCTGTTGGCCGCGCACGGACCTGAACTTTTCGACCGCGCGCGAGAGTTGGGCCGGTCGATCGCTTTCGAGGCCTCGGTTGCCGGCGGGATTCCGATCATCGCCAACATCAGCCAATGCCTATCGGCCAACCAAATTCAATCGATCCATGCCATTCTTAACGGCACGAGCAACTATATCCTGACTCAAATGGAGGCCCACGGCGCTTCCTACGCCGACGCCGTCCGCGAAGCTCAACGCCTGGGCTATGCCGAGGCCGATCCAACGATGGACGTCGATGGCAGCGATGCCGCTCAGAAACTCGCGATCCTGTCTCATCTCGCGTTCGGGGCGCGTGTGGCTTGGCATGAAATTCCCCGCCAGGGAATCGATACCCTGGACTTGGCCGACTTACGCTACGCCAAAGAGCTGGGTTACCGCATCAAACTGCTCGCGGTGGCAGGGCTGAATTCCGACGGACTGGAGCTACACGTTTCGCCTACGCTCGTCAAATTGGGGAGCCCCTTGGCCGAAGTCCGCGGTGCCTACAACGCCATAAGCGTAGTGGGTGATGCCGTGGGCCGGGTGTTTTTCTCCGGACTGGGGGCCGGCCAAATGCCCACCGCTTCGGCCGTCGTCGCCGACTTGATCGACACCGTGGTGGGCCGCTCGACCATCACTTTTCGCACGCTCGAGCTGTGGTCCAAACAAGGCGCACGCGTGGCGGCGAGCGATTACGGCAGCGTTTCGGGCCGCTACTACCTGCGATTCAACGTCGCCGACCGTCCCAGCGTGTTGGCCGAAATCGCCGGCGCCCTGGGTAAAGAAAACATTTCGATCGCCTCGGTCATCCAGCACGAAGCGGAAGAAGGTAGCCAGGGCGTTGTCCCGTTGGTCATCATGACGCACAATACCACCGAGGGCGCTTTGGGCCGGGCCATCGATACCATCGACCAACTTGCGTTCATGCGCGGCCGCAGCGTCCGGATGCGGGTTCTCGATTAACGAGTCGCAAGCGCCATCTGCCGGACCGAAGGATTCAACCGTTTGACAATGAAATACGCGCTGGTAATTCCCGACGGCTGTGCCGATGAGCCTCAGGCTTCGCTCGGAGGCAAAACCCCGCTCGAGGCGGCGGCCATCCCCGCAATGGATGCCATCGCCAGCGCCGGCGTCGTCGGTCGGGCCAATCACGTGCCCGAGGCGCTTCCGCCGGGTTCCGACGTCGCCAACCTCAGCTTGTTGGGATACGACCCAAACCTGTACTTCACGGGTCGCGCTCCTTTAGAGGCCGCCGCCCAAGGCATCCACCTCGGTCCAAATGACTCGGCGATCCGTTGCAATCTGGTCACGATCGAAGATCAATCGATGCGCGATTTCACCGCCGGCCATATTTCGACCGAAGAAGCCACGCAGCTCTTGGCCACCCTGCAAAGTGAATTGGGCGGAGAGCACCTGGAATTCATTCCCGGCGTAAGCTATCGCAACTTGCTCATTTATCGCGGGGGGAAAAATCCGCCGCCCTTCACGTCCGATACGCGGGCCACGCCGCCGCACGACCTGACCGACAAGTCGGTGCTGGACGACTATCCGCGCGGCCCCGGCAGCGACTTCTTGAATCAACTGATGAGCGACAGCGTTTCACTATTCGCCAACCATCCGGTGAATCGCAAAAGGCGCGAGCAAGGTCATCGGCCGGCGACTAACATTTGGCTGTGGGGACAGGGGCGCACGCCCGCGGTACCGCCGTTTGTGCAAATCTATGGCAAGCGCGGCGCGATGATCACCGCGGTCGATCTGCTGCGCGGGCTGGCTGAGCTGATCGGCTGGCGGCGCATCGAAGTGCCGGGTGCGACGGGCTATTTGGATACCGATTATGCCGCCAAGGGCCGCGCGGCGGTGGCCGCATTGGCCGAAACCGATTTGATTTGCGTACACATCGAGGCGACCGACGAAGCCTCGCACGAAGGCAATGCCCCGGCTAAAGTCAAAGCCCTGGAAGAGATCGACCGGCACATCGTCGGCCCGCTGCACAAGGCTTTGGCCGCGCAAGGCGAATATCGATTGCTGGTCACCCCCGATCATCCCACGCCGCTGAGAACCAAAACCCACAGCCATGGCGCAGTGCCTTTCGCGCTTGCCGGCACGGGCATTGTGCCCGACACTTTGCGCGCCTACGACGAAATTGCCGCCGCCCAGTCGAAGCTGGCCTTCGTCGAAGGCTGGAAACTGATGCGCTACTTTTTGGGCTCCTAAGGGAGCGTGAGCACTTACTTCTCTTGTGACGCGAAGGACTTGGTTTTCATGCCCTTGATTGTACAGAAATTCGGCGGGACCAGCGTTGCCGACAGCCAGAAGATATTGGCGGCCGCCCGCAAAGCGGTGCGCGCCCAGCAAGAAGGCAACCAGGTGGTGATGGTCGTCAGCGCGATGGGTCACAACACCGATCTTTTGATCGAGCTGGCCAGTCAAATCACCGACCAGCCTCCGGCCCGCGAAATGGACATGCTGTTGTCCACCGGCGAGCAGGTGAGCGTGGCGCTGATGGCTATGGCGATTCATTCGCTGGGGCACGAGGCGATCAGCTTGACCGGCGCGCAAATCGGGATCAAAACCGATAGCACGCACACCAAAGCCCGCATCCAGTCGATCTCGACCGAGCGGATGCGGCGGGCGCTGGATGAAGGCAAGATCGTGATTGCCGCCGGATTCCAGGGCATCGATGAGGAATTCAACATCACCACGCTTGGCCGCGGGGGCAGCGACACGACTGCCGTGGCGTTGGCCGCCGTGCTCGAAGCCGATGCATGCGAAATCTACACCGACGTCGATGGCGTCTACACCACCGATCCCCGCGTCTTGCCCGAAGCGCGGCACGTCAAGCGCGTGAGCTATGACGAGATGCTCGAACTGGCCAGTCTCGGCGCGGGCGTGATGCACAACCGCTCGATCGAATTCGCTAAAAAGTTTTCCGTGCCCATTCACGTCCGCACGAGTTTCAGCGACGTGCCGGGCACGATGATCACCGCCCTGCCCGAGGCCATCGATCAGCCGGTCGGCGGCGCGGCGCTGGCGAAAAACGAAGCCCGCGTCACGATATTGGGCGTTCCCGACAAACCGGGCACGAGCCTGGCGATTTTCTCCAAAATCGCAGCCAAGGCGATTTCCGTGGACATGATCGTGCAAAACGTCGGCAGCAATGGCATTGCCGACATCAGCTTCACCGTGCTCAACGACGAATTGCGCTCGACGCTACACGCCGCCGAAGCCGCGGCCAAGGAACTCAAGGCCGAAGGAGTCCGCCATGACGACGATGTCGCCAAGGTTTCAGTGGTGGGTTTGGGAATGGCCAGGCAAACGGGCGTCGCCCGACGGATGTTCCGTGCCTTGGCCGATGCCGGCGTTAATATCTTGATGATCAGCACGAGCGAGATCAAAATCTCCGTCCTCGTCGCCCGCGGCCAGGCAACCACGGCCTTGCGAACGGTGCACCAGGCGTTCGGTCTGGACAAACAACCCGCCGAGGAGGCGACCGATCCCGAACCTGCTCCCCTTGCGCATCGCGGCGACGCCGTGGCCGTCGTGGCGCGGCTGCAAAAGATGGAAGAACTAACGATCGAAGATATCGCGCTCGATGAAACCCAGGCGCGCGTCACAATCAGCGGCGTGGCTGATCAGCCGGGCATTGCGGCGGCGATTTTCGACGCGGTGGCCGACGGCGGTATTTTTGTCGACATGATCGTGCAAAGCTACGGCCGCGCAGGCAAGGCGAAGCTGAGCTTCACGGTGCCCCAATCGCAATATCAGCAATGCACGAATCTGCTCAAAAGCCTGGTCGACCGGATACACTGCGGCCCCATCACCGGCAGCCCCAAAGTGGCCAAACTCTCGGTCTCCGGCATTGGCATGCGAAGTCATACCGAAGTGGCGATCCGCACCTTCCGCTGTCTGGCCGAGGCCGGCATCAACGTCGACATGATCAACACCAGCGAAGTGCGGGTGAACGTCGTCGTCGAAGGATTGTACGGCCAAGCGGCGTTAGCCTGCCTGCAAAAGGCTTTCGCCGATGCACGGCAATAGGGGAGCGATCGAACGATCGGAGGTCGCACGAATACGATTAGGTAAACAATGTGGAATATGATATTCTATAGGAATGAGTTATCAGCTTCCTTCCGACGTTACGCAGACTATCCAATCGTTAATTGCGACAGGTAAGTACGCCTCGCAGGAGGACGTCCTGCGCGACGCGCTCGATGCGCTGCGGCAGCGCGACGAGGATCTCGCGGCGATCACGGCGGGCATCGAGGATATGCAGGCGGGGCGGTACCGGCCGTTTGTGGAAATCGACGCTGAATTCCGGCAGCGGCACAATATTCCGCGAACTCAATGACCTTCGAGGTTGTTCTCACGACAAAAGCCCACGAGCAGTTGGAGGCTGCGCATGCCTGGTGGGCACAGCATCGATCTGCCAGTCAGGCTGCACGTTGGTACAACGAGTTCGCCCGGGCACTGGTGATCCTCGCCGAGAATCCTGAACGATGGCCCTTGTCCGCTGAAAGCGGGGTGTTTCCCGTTGAGATTCGAGATCTGCGCTTCGGTGCCGGATCGCGACCGACTCATCGGGCCGTTTTCACGATTCGCGACGGCCTAATACTGGTGCTTGCCATTCGGCACTTGGCGCAGCGTGCCCTCGAAACTGATGATTTCTGAGCTTGCGTCCCTGCTCCGGCCGCCAGTCAACTTCGAGTGGGTTTAAACCGTCACAGGCTCCGATTCCTAGCCGGCTCGCTTTTGCGTTCTGTGACGAATTAGTCCAGCCAAGTAAAGGACTCCGCCGCCGATCAGCAAAAGGCACAACGAAGCGGGCTCCGGGACTGTGAGGAGCGTGCTGATAGCATAGACGTTGAAAGAGAGTTGTTGTGAGAAGGGATGGAATAGGCCCCCTCGCACATTTAGCCAAGCGTACGGAGGGCCGAAGGTTTCAGGCACCGCAAAACCCCACTTGGTTGTGCCACTCGCTCCGCCGAGTGCATTAGCGCCAGAAGTCGTACCCCCCGGCTCCGTCCCTGTCCACACATTCTCCCCCCAAAGGTGAGCGAACTGATCCAGTCCGATGCTGCCAAAGAGCGTAGGAGAAGCGAGCATCGAGCCGGCGTCGGCGGTGACCAGCAATGGTGGATGGCTGCCGCCCACGAGTGCATCGCCCAGCAAATAAATTGGGACGCCGGAGAGCAGGCCCAGGTTGTCACTCGCATTTACCGTTGGGGTGCTGGCGATGGCACGCCACTGTACGCCCTCGTTGGCGCCAGTCAATGCTGGAGCTTGCGCGGCCTGGTTCTGCACGAATTGATTGTAATCGGAGATGTTCGAGCTGGTTGCATCCCGGCTATCGTGGGTGACAAACGCCAGGTAATAATGATCGCCTGGATGTAGGCCAGACGGCACGACAATCCCGGCTTGCGCGGTCGCCGCCGCAAGGATTGCCGAAGCAATCAGGACCACGACGGCGAGTAATCTTTGTAAATTCATAGACATGCTCAAGTTTGGCCACTTCGATGGCCACTGCGGCGAAACCGTGTTGACCATGTCCATACCGACTCCGTGCCTGTTTACTTCCCACATGCTCACGAGGCGTGAGCATGGCACCAAAAATCAGGGCCGTCTAAAACCAACAAGGTGGCCTACTGCTCGCCGAGCACGTCGTTGAGCACTTCTTCCGAGACGTAGATTGGAAGTTGCGGATCGCAGGTGACGGCCACGGCAATCGCGTCGGAGGGCCGGGCGTCGATCTCGATCAGTTCGCCCTCGTGACGGACGCGCAGCTTGGCGAAATACGTGTGCTCTTTCAGTTCGCTGATCACGACGTCCTGCAGCTCGGCGCCCAGGCTCTCGACGATGCTGACCAATAAGTCGTGCGTCAAGGGGCGGGGCGAATGATATTGCTTGACGCGGCGATCGATGCTCGTGGCTTCGAATATGCCGATCAAAATCGGGAAAGTCCGATCGCCTTCGACTTCTTTAAGATAGATTACTTGCTGATCGTTGATTTCGCTGATAATGATCCGCGAAAGCTCCATCTGCACCGGCATGACGGGCCCCCTACAAAAACGACGAGAGCAACGGAAGCGAACTGACAGATTGGATTATAAATGCCCGCGGCGTCGCGAGGCTAGAGGCGACTGCCAGAAGAATAAAATCTTGCCCGATGGCGAGTGCGCATATGAATCAGCCGCTCTCAATTCTCATGCCGAAGGGACGTTAATTGCGCACTTTTTGAAGTGCTACCAGCGCGGCGTGCGTGGCGGTCCGCAGCTCTTTGAGCTCGTCGAGCCCAGCCCGTTGTTTCTCAATCACGTCGGCCGGCGCACGCTCGACAAAGTTCGTGTTCTCCAGTTGCCGCTCTTTGGCGGCGATGGCCGCTTCGAGCTTAGCCATCTCTTTGATTTTGCGGGCAATCTCCGCCTCGACATCGATGTGTTCGGCCAGATCGACGAACACCTCGGCCCCCGAGGCGATGAAACTAGCGCTGGTGGGGGGAGCCTGCACTTCGGGTCCCCAAGCGGTCGCCTTGGCGCCGGCCATCGATTCGAAATACGGCTCCATCGGCGTAAGCAACTCGGCGGTCGTCTTGTCACAGCGGACGCTGAACCGCAGGGCCGTTTTGGGCGGAATATTCTGCCGACTGCGAACGTCACGCAAGCCCCCCAACAACTCTTGGAAGCGGGCAAAGCGGGCCTCCACCTGTGCATCCTGCCGGGCCATGTCGCGTTCGGGCCACTCGGCGACCATGATACTCTCGGCCGCCAGCTCAAGGTTCGTCAGCCCGCGCCGCGGCACGGCTTGTCCCAAAAGCTGCCAAACTTCCTCGGTGATGAAGGGGATCATCGGGTGCAATAACCGCAATAGCGTGTCAAGCGTATAGGCCAAAACCCGCTGGGCCGTCGCACGTTGTGCCGCGTCTTGCAGTCGGTTTTTGACCATCTCCACGTAAAAGCTGCAAAACTCGTCCCAGGCAAAATCGTAGAGCACCCGGGCCGCGTCGGCATAGCGATAGGCCTCCAACGCTTCGGTGCTTTGATGGGTCACGGTCGCCAGGCGGCTCAAGATCCAGCGGTCTTCGACGGCCAGATCACGGTCGGCAACGGCACCGGCCGCGTAACCCTCGAAATTCATCAGGGCAAATCGCGAGGCATTCCATAGCTTATTGCAAAAATTGCGCCCCAACTCGAATCGCTCACTGACCACGGCTCCTCGCGACAGCGCCACGTCGGCCGGCTTGCTGGCCCATTGCGTCGAAAACGGCTGGCCGCACTTCTTGCACTCGATCCGCGGCAGGACGCGGTTCTTTTTCGTTTGCTCGATGAGCGTGAAGCAGTGTGGGCATTCGAACTCGACCGGCATGCGGAAGTCTTGCGTTTCGGTCGTCAGATACGCCAGGCTGAAGCGGAGCGAATCGGCGCCGACTTTTTCGATCACGTCCAGCGGATCGACGCCGTTGCCCTTCGACTTCGACATTCCCTCGCCGTAGCCGTCGAGAACTTTGGGAGTGATGTAAACTTCTCGGAACGGCACGTCGCCGACGTTGAAGAGCCCGGTGAGCACCATGCGAGCGACCCACAGCGTGATAATATCGCGATTGGTGACCAGCGTGCTGGTCGGATAGTAATAGGCGAGTTCCGGTGTTTTGTCCGGCCAGCCCAAAGTCGAGTGCGGCCACAAGGCCGAGCTGAACCAGGTATCCAGCACGTCGACCTCTTGCGTGATCTTATGACCCGGGATGGCGTCTTCGGCCAGATCGACCTCTTGGGCGCTGATCAGCCACTGATCGTGCTCCGGGTCGCGATGCCAGGCCACGTCGTCGCGGCCCGCAAAAGCGCGGCGGAGGTCATCTTCGCTGGCGGTCGGCGCGTACCAGATCGGAATCCGGTGCCCCCACCACAACTGGCGGCTGACCGGCCAATCGCGCTTTTCACTAAGCCAATCGAGATAGCCGCGCGCGTAGCGGGGCGGAACGATCTTAACGCGTCCGTCGCTGACGGCATCCATGGCCGACTGGGCCAGTTGTTCCATTTTGACAAACCACTGATCCGCCAGGTACGGCTCGATCGGCGTTTTGGAGCGATCGGAATGCGCCAGCTCGATCTCGCGGTCTTCGACTTTCTCCACCAGCCCAAGCTGTTCCAGATCGGCGACCACGCGCTTGCGAGCCCGCAGGACTTCCAGTCCCTGATACGGTCCGGCGTTGGCGTTGAGCGTGCCGTCGGGGTTAAGGATGTTGACGAGTGGCAATTGCTGCCGGCGGGCGACGTCGTAATCGTTCGGGTCGTGGGCGGGCGTGATTTTTACGCAGCCGCTGCCCAACTCGGGCTTGGCCCAGACGTCGGCCACGAGCGGAATTTCGCGATTCACAAGCGGCAGCCGCACCTTGCGGCCGGCTCTGGCCATGTCGCGCAATCGAATCAATTGCGGCAAAACTGTCCGGCGTCGCTCGACGAGTTCGTCGAGTTGGGCCTGCACGGCCGGTGTATCTTTTTCGCTCGACTCGGTCAGTTTTTGTGCGAGCTGGGCTTGGGCCTTGGCCAGCGCCCGTTCGGGGTCGGGATGCACGGCCACCGCCGTATCGCCCAACATCGTTTCGGGGCGCGTGGTCGCAATGCTCACGAAGGTCGGCTCGCCGGGCTGGGGATCGATGACCGGATAGCGCAAATGCCAGAAATGGCCGGCCACGGTCTCGTGAAACACTTCGTCATCGCTGACGGCCGTCTGCAGGAGCGTGTCCCAATTCACCAGCCGCGTGCCGCGATAAATCAGCCGGTCTTTGAACAGGCTGAAGAACGTGTGACGCACCGCCCGGGCGCAGATCGGATCCAGCGTGAATCGGGTGCGCTGCCAGTCACAGCTACAGCCCAACTGCTCGAGCTGTCCTAGAATTCGCGTTTCGTATTCATTCTTCCAGGCCCAAATCCGCTCGACCAGCGCTTGCCGGCCGAGATCGTGGCGGGTCTTTTTTTCTTCTTCCAGCAATCGCCGCTCGACCACGGCTTGCGTGGCGATGCCGGCGTGATCGGTGCCGGGCATCCACAGAGCGTTGTAGCCCTGCATCCGCCGCCAGCGGATCAGAATATCTTGCAGCGTGTTGTTCAGCGCGTGGCCCAAATGCAGCGCCCCGGTGACGTTCGGCGGCGGGATGACGATCGCGTACGGCTTGCGCTTGGGGTCGGGTTCGCTATGAAAGTAGCCGCGCTCTTTCCAGAACGAGTACCACCGGTCTTGCGCCTTTTCGTGATCGTATTGTTTCGGTAGTTCGCGTGCTGCCGTTTCGATTGTCATGACATTATTCCCGACGGAATGGGAGGCGAGCTATGCTCCTCCTCCTTCTCCAGAGAAGTTGGGGATCCGGGCAATTTGCGGCTTCTCTCTCCCTCTTCCGCCAATGGGACAGCGAAGCGCCCAGGATCTTTTGCGTTCCAATTCGACCGAAAGGGATTTTAGCGGCAAGGCCGGCAATCCCAAAGCCTGTTTGGCCGGCAAGGCCGTCAGGTTGCCAGCGCTGTTTTCGCTTTGGCTCTGGCCGACTTGGGCTCTTCATCCTTGTAAAGCTTGTATTCGAAGCTATCGACCAGCGCAATCCAGCTCGCTTCGATAATGTTCTCGCTGACGCCGACGGTGCCCCAGATTTCGTGCTCGTCGCGGCTTTCGATGACCACGCGAACTCCGGCGGCCGTGCCGGCCTCGGAATTGATGACCCGCACCTTGTAATC
>JACQFF010000315.1 GCA_016200205.1 Planctomycetia bacterium | reverse complement strand
CTGAAAATCCGTGTGTCGGCGGTTCAATCCCGCCCCTGTCCACTTTCACGTAAACCTTGCCGAAGTTAGAAGTTACACTACCTGCCGACGGTCGGCAGTGCGACCCGAAGGTTCCCGAGATATCCGGCAGACTACCGGATTCGGCCCTATCTGGAGTCGCACGCCATGCCTACTACCGTCCCCCGTCGTATCCCCCGCTACCGCCGCTACAAGCCCACGGGTCAAGCCGTGGTTACTCTCGGCGGCCGTGATTTCTACCTTGGAACACTGCCGCCAGCCGGCGGGAGTATGATCAGTTGACCGACGAATGGTTGGCCGCTGGCCGGCTCAAGCCAACCCCGCGGTGAGTCGACCGAACCCAGCGGGAATGCACTCCCCTGGTTTGTGGCATAATCGCTGCAATCGGCCCCGGCAGCCCGGCAATGCGCCCTGCGAGCGCGGCTCGCTCGTAAGAACAATCTATGCTTGAGGGGCGAACAGAGCGTCGGCTCACGGCGTGGATCGACGCGGAGGGTCGCTCGAGAAAAACGAGGGCTGCCATGCCGTACGTCTGCGGACGCTGCGATTTTTTCGACGTGGAAGGTGCGCGCGGATCCGCGTGCCCGAGCTGTGGTGGCGACATGCGTTTCACGATGCTCGATCCGCGCGCCACGGCGACCGCCACGCTCGACGAGCCGACACAACCGGCCTGGCAAGATGCGTTCGCGTACGGTTACGAGGAGATCGAAGCTCCGTGGTCGTTTCGGTATGCGCAAATCGGCGTCGGCATTTCGACCTATTCCTTCGTGTGGTGTTGGGGCCGGCGGATTGTAACGCTGTTCATCGGTGCTCCACTCAGCGGTTCGCGGCCCGAAAAGACGCAATTCGCGCTCGGCGTCGGGATTTTGGTCATGAACTGTCTGGCGGCCCTGGCCGGTGGTGCCGCGGCCGGTTTTTGGGCCCGAAACTGGATTCCGCAAGGCCTGGGCGTAGCGGCCGGCGCGATCGGCATTCCGCTCGTTTTCGCGTTGATCTTTCCGCCTGGCTCGTGGCCGCTGTTTAGCATCACGCTGGCGGCAACGAGCGCGCTGGCCGCGGCCGGCGCATTTCTCGGCCACTTGTTGGTTAAACCGACGCGTATTGCCAAGTCGTGAGCGGCTTGACACCGGCGATGCGTCGGCACGCGTGCCTCGAGTCATTCTCTCGACCAACCAGTCGCCCATCGCCGCTTGGAATCCGATACCATGTGCCTTGTGCGACTTCAAGAGTCTTCGGCCAAGGGGTGATCTTCTGGAGCGCGGCGCGCGACTACCGTTGTTTCTGAACGAAAGCGGTCGCTACTCGCAACGCTTTGCAAATGCCAATGGCACAGGTAAGATTTGGACATTGCTCGGTGAATTCCCGTCTTTTCAGGCTTCGAACGGTTCGCGGAACAGCCGCGCGTCGGCGGTTCGATTTCACCCCTGTTCATTTGAAACGCAAGGCGGCCGAATGCAAATCATCCCGATTGAAGCCCTGTTCGCGGAACGGCTCAGTACCGGGCCGCGCGCCGCGCTTGCCAAAGCCGAGGTGATTATCGGCGTTGACGTGCCGAGTCAGCGCCAGTTCACCCTGTTCGGAACTCCAGCCTTGGAGGAAAGCGTTCAGATCGGAAAGCGCCAAGCACTGCGCACCGTGCGCATCGAGTTCAACGCGCAAACAGGCGACCTGGATAAGCTCGTCGCGTTGATCCAACTCATCAAAGGCCGCCGCGATTATTTAGCGACTGACGAGTAGTCGCGCCGCCGCGGCTCACCGTTGCCGGCTGGCGCGTGCCGCCCGGCCGTGCTCGACCCCTACATCGAGAATTGGCAGCCGGCGATCACCTCAAATCCTCTTCGGGTGTGAGTATCCAAGCCCGGCACGGAATTCTCGAGCAGCACTACGCCATAGGTTTCGAAATGCCGGATATGACGGGTAGCCATGACGATTGTGACGCCCGTGGGCTAATATCGAGAGTGCCGGCCTCTTTTCTCTCGGCACAGCCATTGGAACCGTCATACGCGTCAGACGACCTGCACGAAATTGCCCGGTTTCGGCGGCATGTGTCTCAATGAGCCAACTCGCAGGCAAGCCAATGGCCCTGAGGCACCTCCGTTTGGTCGCCCCATTGGCCGTCTGCACTCAATACGGCAGCCCTTTGCAGTCGGTTTTCGGAGGTAAGCGGGCGGTTATATTGGTAAATTGAGGTTGTCGGGGCAGTCAGGCCCGGTTGCGGCTGAAGATCACCGGCAGGGCAAGGCTTTTGCCGAGCCGGTTTCATCTGGCGGTCAAGGCGTGCAAGGCGAGTAGGGTTCCGCACCAGCGTCGCCCTCCCGAGTTTCCCCGCAGCATCGTCGGTAGATTAAGAGTGACACTCCTTTTGGGGGCGAGTACAATCTCCTGCGGAACGACGCATAAGACTTCTTGGCCGCGCAGGTCTGCGTTCTATCTCTGTGGCAAGTGGTTTTTGTAAGAGTGAGGGGCACACATGTACAAGTTCCAAACTTTCAATTGCGCCGGTCCACCTGGATTCGGGCCGTGGCGGCGGGGTGCCATGCGACGGGATTTGTTGGGGGCCGTGGCGGGCGCCGTTGTGTTGCTTGGCGTGGGAAGTTGGGCGCTGCGTAGTTTCAGCGGCAGTTCGGCGACGGCCGAAGTGCTGACTCACCGCGCGACGACCGGCGTCTTCAGTCACGACGTCGTCGAACGCGGCGAGTTGGAAAGCTCAGCCAACGTCTCGGTGCGCTGCGAGGTCCAATCGCGCGCCTCGGGTTCCAATGGCGTCAAAATCATCGAAATCGTGCCCGAGGGCACGACAGTACAAAAGGGCGACTTCCTCGTCAAGTTCGACGATGCCGCGCTGCAGAGCGAGCGCACGACGCAACTGATCCAAGTCAGCTCCGCCGAGGCAGTGGCAGCGCAATCGACCAATGATCTCGAGGCGGCCATTATCGCTCGCAAAGAGTACGAATTCGGCGAGTTCGAGACGGCGAGAGAAACGATTCGCGGTGAAATCCTCGTGGCCAGCGAGAATGCCAGCCGGTCCGCGGACACTCTGGAGTTCTGCCAAAAGTTGGTGCGGCAGGGATACATGTCCGAACCCAAGCTGCGCAGCAGCCGTTTTGATCTGGCGAAAGCTCGCTCCGATCTCAAGATCGCGACCACCAAATTGAACGCGCTCCAGGAATTCACGCGCGCCAAAAAGATCTCGGAGCTGGACGCGAAAGTGAAGACCTGTGAATCGAAACTCAAATCAGATGAAGCCAAATTGTCCTTGGAGCGCGAAAAGCTCAAAGTCCTCGGCGATCAAATTGCCAAATGCCTGGTGACGGCTCCCGCAGCCGGCCAAGTGGTCTACGATCACGAACGAGACCAATGGGGGGGCGCCGAATTTCAAATCAAAGTCGGCACCGTGATCCATGAGCAGCGCGTCGTCATCCGGTTGCCCGATCCCAAGCAGATGCAGGTCGTCACCAAAGTCGCCGAATCGCGGATCGATCTGATCAAGGCGGGCATGCCGGCAACCCTCGAAGTCGAAGGCATGCCGGGCGTGGAGCTCAAAGGCAAAGTCACCAAGGTCAACGAGTATCCGGCGCCGGAAGGCTGGTCCAACGTCAAAGAGTACGCCACGATGGTGCAAGTCATCGATCCGCCGCCGGGATTGAGGCCGGGCATGACCGCCAAAGTTGCGATCCGGGTGGAGACGATTCCCAGTGCCCTGCAGGTGCCCATCCAGGCCGTCGTGGAGCGCGGCGGCAAGCACTATTGTCTGGTTTTGCGGCTCGGAACCACGATTGAGCCTCGCGAAGTCCTGCTCGGCTCGACGAACGAAAAGTTTCTGGTGATCCGCGATGGGTTGGCCAGCAACGATGAAGTGCTGATGAATCCGCGCGTGCATCTGGGCAGCGTGCAGTTGCCCGACTACTTGCTGGCGAAGGAGCCGAAGATCGTCACGGACCAGAAGCCGGCTCAGCCGGCGCACATGGCGGCTCCCGGGCGCGTTCAGGCGGCCGTCGGAGGAACCGGTTCATGAGGATCCTGCGGCTCCGTGCCTGGCGCATGGGCTTGCGGAGCTTGCGGCTGCATCCGATGCGGTCGCTGTTGACGGTGTTGGGCATCTTTGTGGGCGTGGCTAGCGTCATTTGGCTGTTGGCCATCGGACAGGGCATCAGCAGCGCGGTGCAAAGACAGATCGAAGGGCTGGGCGCCGACAACATCATCGTCCGCTCGATCAAACCGCGTCGCGATTCCACCGAAGGTCAATCCGGGCGCCGCCGCTTTATCACGCAACACGGCCTGACGCGTCGTGATTTCGACCGGCTGAAAGACACGATTCCCACGATCGACCATGCCTTGCCGGTGCGCGAATTGAAACGCGAGTTTCGCCGCGGAGTGTATCTGGTCGACGGGCGCCTGGTCGGCTGCACACCCGAGTACGCGACCGTGACGCACGTCGAGATCGACGAGGGGCGCTTCCTGACGGACGCTGATTTGCAGTTCAAGCGCAACGTGTGCATCCTGGCCGCCGGCACCGCCGAGAAGCTGTTCCCGATCGATAATCCGATCGGCGAATCGGTACGCGTCGAGGATTTGTACTACGTGGTCGTCGGAGTAAGCAAGCCGCGCGCTCCTTCGGCCGGCATCGGCGGCTCGCTCGATTCGCAAGATTTTTCCAACGACATTTATATTCCGATTACCGATCTCTGGGCGCGCATCGGCGATACGGTGGTCAGCCGCCGGCAGGGGTCGATCGAGGGCGAAACCTTGGAATTGAACCAGATTACCTTGCGCGTCAACGATGTTCGCAACGTGTTGCGGACCGCCGCGGTGGTCAAGAACACGCTGGCCGAATTCCATCGCGAGGCCGACTACGGCGTGACCGTGCCCTTGGAACTGCTCGAACGGGCCAAGACGACGAAGCTCATGTTCATGATCTTCATGGGCATCATCGCGGCCATTTCGCTGGTCGTGGGCGGCATCGGAATCATGAACATCATGCTGGCCACGGTCACGGAACGGACCCGCGAAATCGGCATTCGCCGCGCCTTGGGCGCCAAACGCGCGGACATTGCCAGACAGTTTCTGGTTGAAACGATCGTGTTGTCGATCGTCGGCGGCATGACGGGTGTGGCGGGAGGACTGACGTGTAGGCCGATGACGGAAGTTTTGCGCGCGTTGCTGGAAAAGGTTTTTCCGACGGCCATGGACAGCCTGCCGGAAGTGATTCGCGACGTTCAGCCGCAAATTGTCGGTTGGTCGATTCCGCTGGCGTTTGGCATTTCGGTGGGCGTGGGGATCATCTTTGGGCTGTATCCCGCCGTGCGGGCCGCGGCCATGGATCCCATCGAGGCCTTGCGAGAATTATGATTCCAGCGAATCGTCCATCTCGATTGCGCGCTTGCAAAACGGATCGGGCTAACTGAATTGGAACAGCGGCAAGCGCGTGATGCGTACAATCAGCGGATTGAAATCCACCCGACCGGTTCACGACGATCGCACGCGGTCTTTTTTGTCGCAAGTCAATAGCCGCCGTGGGCTCGATTCGATAAAATCGGCTGCGTAGACTCCGTGATGCTCCGCAGTGAACGGTTTTCGTCTGGTGGTGCTCTGAGTCGTCGAGGCTGATATGAAACTAACCGGCTCGGTTAGCTATGCGGTTGGAGTTCTGTTGCAGATCCAAAAACTCTCAGGCGGCGGCCCGGTCACGGCGGCCAAAATCGCGCGTGGCTGCCGTTTTCCGCCGCGATTTCTCTATCGCATTTTGAGGCGCTTGGTCGACGCGGGCTTGTTGCACGGCACGTCCGGGCCCGGCGGCGGATATGCGTTGGCCAAACCACCGCGGCGCATCACGCTGTTGGACATCGTCGAAGGCGTCGAGGCGGCGCCCGAAGCCAGCGTGCTGACGCCCGTCTGCGCGAAACAGCGAGAAGCCATCGCGTATATCAATCGCATTTGCTTCCGCGACGCCGAACGGTTTGCGGCCGAATTGAGCCGGATCAACCTGGCCCAACTGGGTCGGCTCAAAGCGCGCCGACGGCGCGTGCGCGCCAAGTCGTGAAACCGAGAGCCGGGCGCAACAAACAAGCCGCTCGTCCAGACCTGCTCACGTCCAACGCGCTTCGAGAAGCGACGTGAGACGGGTCCGGCCGAGCGGCCGTGTTCGTTACCGCCGGCGCCTGTGAACGGTGCTTTAAACCATGTCCTTGAGGTTCTTCAAGGCACGGACCTTCACCTTGACGCTGGCCGGCTTGGCCGGTTGATCCATTAGTTCGCCCGGCTTGAAGGGGTTAGGCACTCCCTTGCGAGCCGGTCGAGCGGGGACCTTCTTTTTCTCGATCTTCACCAGGCCGGGAACCGCGAACACGCCGGGACCCTTGCTCGACAGGCTCTTCTTGATCTCGTTCGCCAGCGCCTCGAGCACGGAACCCACTTGCTTCTTCGACAGACCAGTCGCTTCGGCAATGTTGTTGGTGACTTCCGATTTCGACGGTGCTTTCCTCGCTGGTACTGCGGTTTTCGCCATAATCGTTGACCCTCCTTGTGGGTTTACTGAGTTGGAAACGTCGGTCCGCAAAAGGGACGCGATGATTAAAATCGACTTAATCAAAAATGCAAGCCACAAAACCCCTAATTTCCCGGAAAAATTGCAAAAAACGCTCCCCGGAGGGCAAAATTTGCCGGGAAAACAGCCAGACTCGCTCGGCTTGACGATGCGAACCGGCAATCGGTTGCTCCGTTGCGTCCGTGCGAGCCGCCCGGTCGGCCCGATTGCGCGGCTCGATGGCCTCCACCGACGCGCGAAAAAAACCTGACCGGCGCCGCGAGAGCCTGGCGCGTCATGGCGATGCGGTTGGTAGCGGCTGTAGCGGCTCTCGCGGAATCGCGCGGCGTGCGCGAGATTCCGAGGGCCGCGGTCGCCGGCTGCTGTTAAACTGCTCAGCGGTCAATACTTGTGAACAAACAGCTCCGGCATTAAGATAAACTATGTCAATATCAGCGTCAGCCGCTCCCCCAGTCGGCCGCCCCGGAGCGGCCGTGTTCGTGCGTGCGGCCGGACAGCGCGGGACGAAGGAGACGTTGCGTTTTGCCCGGAAATTGCCGGTCGCAGAGAATCGGCAATTTGCACCTGGGCGCCGATCCGAATGAACCAAGTTGATGGCCGCGGAGCCGGGGGCGCGACCCCGGTGAGCGGATCTCGCCCTGGCATGTGGCCGCAGGAACGCAAAGGTGAGGGAAACGCACATGGACCGACGGAGAGTGTGCAGTTGGGTGGTGGCGGCTGCCGGGCTGGGGATTTGGAGTTGGGGTGTGCTGGCGTGCTGGGGCCAAGTGCCGCGGCCTCGACCCGCTCAGCCCATCCAAAGAGTGCAAATCCGTCAGAGAGTCGCCCCCAATCGGCCGAATGTCGATCCGATGGCTCGCCCGGACGAAGAGCTTTCGCTCGACGGCGTATTCTTGCCGCCCGATCGTGGTGCCAAACGCCGATTGGAGCTGGCCCAGCAGATGCTCGACGAAAACCGCTTCGGCGAAGCCGTTCGCTTGCTGGGCTCGCTGTTGGAAAACCCGGAAGATTATTTTTTCAAGCCCAATCCCGAGCAGCCGGTGTTTCGCAGCTTGAAAGCCGAGGCTGGCCGGCTGATCTCCACGATGCCCGGCGAAGGTCGCGACTCCTACGAGTTGCAGTTCGGCGCTCGAGCCCGTCAGATGCTCAAGCAAGCGGCGGCCAGTGGCAATCTGGCGGAATTGGCCGAAATTTCGCGGCGGTTTTTTTACACGCAAGCAGGCCAAGAAGCGACATTTCTGCTCGGCCGCCACAATCTCGATCAAAACCGTCCGTTGGCCGCGGCTTTGTGTTTTGAGCGCTTGCGCGACAACCCGGCCGTGAGCCAGCGATTGGAACCGGTGCTGTCGCTTACGTTGGCGACGTGTTGGTTGCGAGCCGGCAAGCCCGATAAGGCTAAGGATGTGCTCATCCGCTTGAAGCACCAGCATCCGAAAGCGGAAATCCTGCTGGCCGGCAAGCCAGTGAACCTGTTTGCCAGCGACGCGCAAGCGCTGGCATGGATGCAGGCCGAACTCGGCGCCGAACGCCCGGGACACCCGGCTGAAGCCGAAGGATGGACCCTCTTTCGCGGCGACGAAAGCCGCAACGCGCCGAGCCCCGGCAGCCGGCCGCTGTTGAATCCGCGCTGGCGGCAACGCACGACCGAGGATCGCTCAGTCGAGCGATTCGTCGGCAAATTGCGGCAAGATTACCTCAACCAGGACATCGTGGCGCTACCCAGTCTGCATCCTCTGGCCGTGGGCGATGTGGTCCTGATGCGAACCGCCTTTGCGCTGCAGGCGGTCGACTTCCAGCATGGAAAGCTCGTTTGGAAGTATGCTTCGACCGATGATGCGCTTGAACAGTTTTTGAATGCCGGCACTTCGCAGCCAACCGGTCAAACGGCACAGTTGCTTTCCGGGCTCGACCAGCGGATGTGGGATGACGCCATCTACGGCACCATCAGCAGCGACGGCGGGCAAGTCTATTATGTCGACGATTTGGGCCTGGCCGGTGTCACCGCCAGCCCGTTGAGGACTTTCATGCCCAATGGCCAACAACGCTTCAGCGCCAATTCGCGGGGCGCCAATCGGCTGGCCGCGCGTGAATTGCGGACTCAGGTGAAGCTCAAGTGGGAAGTCGGCGGTTTGACGGGCGAAGACGAGCCCAAGCTGGCCGGCGCCTTTTTTCTGGGGCCGCCCCTGCCGCTGCTGGGGCGACTTTATGCGCTGGCCGACATCAAGGGCCAGGAGATTCGGCTGGTGGTCCTCTCGGCCAAAACCGGATCGCTCGAGTGGTCGCAGCAACTGGCCGTCGTCGAACCGAACGTGTCGCAAGACAGTTTCCGTCGCAACGCCGGCGCCACGCCCAGCTTTGCCGACGGCGTATTGGTTTGCCCGACTTCGGCGGGCGCCATCGTGGGAATCGACCTGACCACTCGCTCGCTTTTGTGGGGCTACCAGTATCCGCGGCTGCAGCAAAGCAACGTCGATCGTTTCAACGCCATGCGCTTCGGGATCTATCCCGGCTCCGAGCGGCGAGCCAGCGAGCATTGGGCCGATGGGTGCGTAACCATCGCCGAGGGCCGCGCGCTGGTGACTCCCGTCGAATCCGATCAGATGTACTGCTTGAACCTGGTCGACGGCAAGGAGCTCTGGAAGCAGAACCGCGGCAACCATCTGTACGTCGGCTGCGTGCATCGTGGAAATGTCATCCTGATTGGCCACGGCACGGTTTCCGCGCTAAAGCTGGCCGATGGCGAAACGGCCTGGGCGGATATCGAACTGCCCTCCGGCAGCATTCCGAGTGGCCGCGGATTCTATACCGGCGATGCATATTATTTGCCCCTGACCTCGGCCGAAGTCGCCAGAATCAATTTGCAGTCGGGCCAGATCGAAGAGCGAGCCCGATCGCGAGGCGGCAACGTTCCGGGCAATTTGATTTGCTATCGCGGCAGCATCATTTCCCAGGGCGCGGACTATGTGGATGCCTACTTTCAGCTCGACGCCCTGAAACAGCAGATCGCCAAAGCGCTCGAAGATCATCCAGACGATCCCAAATCGCTCGCGACGCTGGGCGAAGTCAAGCTCGATCAGGGAGCGCTCGGAGAAGCCATCGACCTGTTTCGCCGTTCTTACGCCTTGAAAAACGATGACACCACGCGCGAGCAATTGGTCGAGAGCCTGCTGGAGGGTTTGCGCGTCGATTTCGCAGCCCATCGCGGCAGCCTGGCCGAGCTGAATGCTTTGATCGAGCAAAAGCAACACCGACTGGCCTACCTGCGGCTGATGGCGCTGGGCTTGCAAAAAGCCGGTGAGATAACGCCCGCCTTCGAGGCTTATTTGCAACTCGCCGATGCCGAGACGTCGGCCGGTCTGGACACCCTCGATGGAATCGTTAGCGTCCGGCGCGACCGCTGGATTCGCGCGCAGCTTGAACAATTGCGGGCCGCGGCCACCCCCAACCAGCAGCAGCGAATCGACACGGCGGTGGCCGCGCGTTTGCAATCAGCCTTGGAAGCAGACTCGATCGACGCGCTGCGGACTTTTATCGCTGTTTTCGGCGGCCATCCGGCGGCCGAACAAGCCCGCGACGCTTTGGTCTCCAAGCTCGGCGCCAATGATCTGCTCGAACGCGAAATGCTGCTACGAAACTTGGAACGGTCGACCTCCGAAGCAACCGCGGCAGGTGCTGTGGCGCGGCTGGCGCAAATGATGCAGGAGGCTGGCCGAGGAGAATTGGCCGCGACCTACTACCGGCAGCTCGCCGGGCGTTTTCGAGAGGTTGTGTGCCGAGGGGGCAAGACGGGCCAGCAGTTGCTGGACGAACTGCCGCCCGAGAATCCCACTGGCGAGTTGCTGAAAGGTAAAAGGGCCTGGCCGCTCGGCAAGGTGGTTTCCAAGGAAGATAAAGCCGCTACGCGCAACACCCCCCAGCCTCGGCTGCCCCGCGCGGTGGATTTGGAGATCGTCGGACCGACCGGACCCTTCTTCGACGACGTGACCGTCTCGTTTGATTCGCAGGGACCCGTGTTGGTGGGGCAAGATGGGCTCGGCGAAAAGCGGTTCCGCATCCTGCTCAACGAGCAGGGCCGCCGCCCCATTCCGGCCAACAACCGCTACCCCGGCTATAACGCACCCGCCTTGAGCTATGTGAGCGTGAACGGCAGTCTGCTAGTGCTGTCGATGGGCAACCAGGTGGT
>JACQFF010000314.1 GCA_016200205.1 Planctomycetia bacterium | reverse complement strand
CGCCAGCCACGCGGTCGCCGATTTTCACTCGCGTGACCCCCTCGCCGACACCCACCACCTCGCCGACGCCGTCGGACAACGGCGTGGCCGGCACGCGGAGCTTGGGATTGTACTGTCCCTTGACGATCATCAGATCGCGAAAATTGAGCGACCAGGCCCGCATTTTCAGTAGCGCCTGGCCGGGCCCGATTTTGGGCTCTTGTCGCTCGATCCGCTTTAAGGCATCGAATCCGAAACTTTGAATCTCGTAGGCCTGCATGGGTGCTTCCTCGATTTGAAAATGGGTTCTCGGTCAGCCCCGACCTGCGCCGGGCACTTTGTTTTCGGTGGTAGCGGAACTGCTGCTCATTGTGCAAAAAGATTCCCGCCGGGGCGAGGGTCTGACAAGATTCCTGGGCACGTTTTTCGGCGATACGCAAAGGTGGTACAGACACCTTGTGCACAAGTTCTCCGCGTGCCGCCGACACAAGCGGAACGCGGCTAACTCACCTGGAAGTCGCGGCAAGTCCCCGCACACCGCTGGTGTTCGTGCGGAACCCAGACGCTTGGCGGCGTCTGGGCCACTCAACCGACCTTCTCATGGCACATCGGACGGCAGCTTGCTACGATTGAACGGAGAGCCTGCCGATTCCGGTCCCGCATTTTCACTCGAGCCACTTGCGATGTCGCAAAACACATTTGACGAACTCAACAGCCAGCTTTCCCAGCAGGGAATCGATGGGGTCTTCACGAAGCTCACCGAGCAATTGAAGAGGGACAAAAAGTATCACGAGCTGTTCGACGTGCTCTTGATGCGCACTCGGCATCGGCTTGGACTGCCGGTGATTTTGACCATGTCCCTGGATGACCTGGCCGAGCCGTTGCGCTCGCAAGTGGAAGACGCCTATCTGGCGGCTTGCCGCGAAGTGGGCACGCTGCTGTTGGGCGAACGTCGAATCCGCGAAGCTTGGATGTACTTGCGGCCCGTGGGCGACAGGGCGCTCGTGGCCGAAGCGCTCGTGAAAATCGATCCGAACGAAGAGAACTTGCAGGATCTGATCGAGATCGGCTTGCACGAAGGCGTAGCCCCGGCCTGGGGCTATGAATTGGTGCTGAAAAACTACGGCACCTGCAATGCAATCACCACTTTCGAAGGCGCACTGATGAACCGGCCGCGTGCCGACCAACAGGCTGCCGGCGGGCTGCTCTTGAGGCATCTGCACCACGAGCTCACGGCCAACGTGCGGGCCGACATCGCGCGCGCCGAGGGGAAGGAGCCCCAAGAGCCGTCGCTGGAGGAGTTGGTGGCCGACCGCGAGTGGCTGTTTCTCGACAACAACTATCACGTCGACACCACGCACCTGGCCGCCGTGATCCGTTTTGCCCGGCTGTTGGAAGATCCGGCGATGTTGGCATTGGCCTACGACCTGACGGAGTATGGCCGCCGGCTTAGCCGGCAATTTCAGTTTGCCGGCGACGAGCCCTTCGCCGACCTGTATCCCAGCCACGGACTCTTTTTCCGCGCCCAACTGGGTCAGCAAGTCGACGAGGCGCTTGCGTATTTTCGCGAACGGGCGAGAAGCGTTTCGATCGAGGAATGCGGCCCCGCCGCGGCCGAAGTGTACATCGGGCTGCTGACTCGCTTGAAGCGCTTTCAGGAAGCGATCGACGCCACGATCGAATTGATTCCGCCGGGAACGCGCACCGGCGGCTTCGCCCCCAGCTTGCTCGAACTCTCGCGACTGGCGGGCAATTATGACCGGCTGATGAGCACCTGTCGCGAGCGGGGCGACCTGGTCGGCTATACCGCCGGGCTGGTCGAGCGTAGTTTGCGAACGTAGAGTGCTCGCCATGGAGCAGAGACGAAAAAAACCTGCCCGAGACTTGCGTCCCGGGCAGGTTTAGGTTCGCTTCTCTGTCGCTGACTGTCGCTTAGTTACGACGAACCACTTTGCTGCTGGCGCTGACCATGCGGCGCTTGCTCTGGATCGAAGCCGACGGGTCGGCAGTCGGAGCGGGAGGCATGGGGACAGCATCATCAGCCGGAGCGGCAGTCGTGGTCGCACCACCGGCACCGCAACCGCAAGCTTGTTCACAGGCGTTGCACGAATTGCAGCAGCTCTTTTTGCAGCAGCTGTGGCAATGGAAGATGTCGAGCAAGCCGTGGCAGTGGTGATGGCAGCGCTTCTTGCAGCAGCCACCGCAGCTTCCGCAAGCCGGGGCAGCGGCGCAACCGCAAGAGGGAGCTTCAGCCGGAGCGGCACAACTGGGAGCAGCCGGAGCCGCACATGAAGGAGCACCGCACGAATTGCAGCAACCGAACACCCAATTGTGAAGGCCGTTGAGCAAGCCATGGCAGCGGTGGCACCGCTTATGGCCGCACGACGGAGCTGCACAGCAGGACGGCTCACAAGCCGGAGCTGCACAGCAAGCTTTTTCTTGGCAGCAAGCGGGTTCACAACCCTTGTCGCAGCCGCAAGCCGGTTCGCGCGACTTTTGGCAACAGCTGTTGCAGCCGCAGTCGTTCAGGCCCAGCATGCGGTCCAAGAGCTCGAAACCGTAGCTCTGGCTGCAAAGGCCTACGCTGACTACTAGCGCTCCAAAAACCATGTTCCATTTCATCGAGCAACGTCTCCTTTAATTGAACTGCGGATAGCGTGCACCCTGACTGGCACTAAACATTTACGGCCTTCCCGCGCACGACAAAACGAACGCAAGAATCCAACCGGGGTAAGCTCTCGAGGACGTGAGAGCCGACTTTGGTGTGTATTGTTGACAGTGCTCGGTAGGGAAGGCGGGGGTCGGAACCAGCAGTTCACACGGTTTATGCGCCAGGACCGGTCGAGCCAATCCTTGACTCGAAAAGTCCGATCCGGTTGCCCTGACGCGCCCTTGTACGTGCCCGGTGGCACGCGATCCTCGGCAGGTAACAACTACCGTATCGGCTGAGCGGCGCAAAGCCCTTGAGCGCTCCCCAAGTATTTTTCGCTGAATGGTTTACAACAACTATTGCGTAAACATTTCCAGACACGTAGGGGAGTGAAACCTTGCCGATTGCAACGCGTCGCTAGCACGTCGTGTGGCCCTCCCGGCGGCGATCTGCTATGGTGAGCTTTCCGGTTGGAGAAACTTGACGGCTGGCGAGCGGCGTCGCGCGTCGAGATTCGGCGCGCTCCAGATCGGAATCCGCCGCGTCCCAGATCGGAATCCGCCGCGTCCCGATTTTTCCAGCCCGCTTTTGCGCGTCGCGAGCCCCCCACCCGTTGACTTCGCCTAGATGCTCCAGCCTACGACTGATCGTCGCTACAAGATCGTGGATTTTGCCGGGCTGCCCGGCATTGAGTGCCCCTGTGGCACTGCCCGACGGGCATTTGCCGCGGTCAACGACTTTCCCGCCACGGTTCACCAGACGGAAATCTCACTGGATGCTCGGGCGCATTATCACAAGCGAATGACGGAGGTTTATTACATTTTGGAGTGTGGGCCGGAAGCTCAAATGCAATTGGATGGCGAGCTGGTGCCGCTGGCGCCCGGCCGCGCGATCATGATTCGCCCCGGCGTGCGGCACCGCGCGATCGGCCGCATGAAGGTGCTGGTGATCGTGGCCCCCAAATTCGATCCCTCGGATGAATGGTTTGACTAGATGGGGATGGTCGCATGTAGCAGAACATACCGGAAACCGCTTTGCGCGAGAGCTTGGAGTAGGCGCGGTTCGGCTTTCAAGAGGTGACAGCGCGACCCTTTTCCGTGAGGCGAGCACCGGCTTGCTCGGCCCTAGCGGGCGTCGTATTCTAGACAAAATCAGAGTTACTACCCGCATCCATTGCCCAGCCAATCCCTCCAGCGAGCCCGACATGAGATTGAACTGCCTATCGCGATTCGGCGGATGTTTTGCCATCCTCTTCATTGCTCTCTCCACCGCGAGGCTGTTGCCATCGGCCCAGGCTGGTGGGGCCGGCATTGACCCGCTCGATTGGCCGGCTTGGCGGGGTCCGGAGCAAAACGGCATTTCCCGCGAGACGGGCATTATCCAGAACTGGGATCCGGCCACCGAAGGACCCGAGAGCAACGTGCTGTGGAAGAATCGCGAGTTGGGTGGAATCTCCACCCCGATCGTGATGCGGGGTAAACTTTACACCATCGTTCGCTCCGAGCCGGGCACCCCGCGCGAAGGCGAAAAAGTCGTTTGCGTCGACGCGGCCACGGGCAAGAAAATCTGGGAAAACAAATTCAACGTCTTTCTCTCCGACGTGCCCGCCGAACGCGTCGGCTGGTCGTGCTGCGTCGGCGATCCGACCACCGGTCGCATCTACACCATGGGCGTCTGCGGCTATTTCCAATGCCTCGATGGCGAGGCCGGCCGCACGATTTGGGCCAAATCGCTCAATGAAGAGTTCGGCCTGCTGACCACGTACGGCGGCCGCACCAACGTTCCGGTGCTCTTCGAGGACATGGTCATTATCAGCGGCGTGGTCATCGGCTGGGGTGACATGGCCCGGCCGGCGCATCGCTTTCTGGCGTTTGACAAAAACACGGGCGAAACCGTCTGGTTCAATGGCACGCGACCGCTGCCGGAAGACACGACCTACAGTACCCCGGTCGTGACGGTGCTCAAAGGTCAGGCGGCGCTGGTCTTCGGCTCGGGCGATGGCGGTGTTTACGCGTTTCAGCCGCGCACGGGCAAGCCGATCTGGAATTTTCAACTCTCACGGCGTGGCATCAACGTCTCGCCGGTTGTCGAAAACGACCGGGTCTTCATAGCCCACGCCGAGGAGAACATGGACAACGTGACCATGGGCGCTATTGTCGGCATCGATGGCGGCAAGACAGGCGACATCACCAAGACCGGCGAACTGTGGCGTGCTGGAGCCATGGACGGCAAAAGCTCGCCCGTGCTCGTCGACGGCCGGCTGTACGCTTTCGATGACGGAGCAAAGCTGTATGTCATCGACGCGGCCACGGGCAAGCAAATCGGCAAGCCGGTCAAGATGATCGGCACGATCATGCGTTCCAGCCCGGTCTACGCCGATGGCAAGATCTATGCCTGCACGACGAGTGCCTGGCACGTGTTTCAGCCAACCAAGGACGGTGCCAAATTGATTCACAAGCTGCGGCTGAACGAGGAGGACGAAGTCTCCGGCTCGCCGATCATTTCGCATGGCCGCATTTATTTGCCGACCGGAGCGCAGCTTTACTGTTTGGGCAAGCCCGACACCAAGCCCGCTGCCAGCGAGCGGCCCAAGGCGCCGGAAGAATCGCCTGTCGGACCGGACGACCAGCCGGCCACGGTGCAGATCGTGCCCGCCGAAGTGCTGGTGAAACCGGGGACGCAGCAGAAGTTCACCGTGCGGTTGTTCAACGCCCGCGGGCAGTTCTTGAAGTATGGGGTCGCCAGTTTTGCCTTGGCCGGCCCGGGTGAAATCAATAAGGAAGGCAACTTTCTGGCGGCCAGTGCGGCGGCGCATACGGCCACAATTTTGACGGCAAAGGTGGGCGATTTGCAGGCCCAAGCGCGAATTCGCGTGGTACCCGATCTGCCTTGGAAATTCGATTTCAGCGATGGTGAAGTGCCGATCACCTGGGTCGGCGCTCGTTATCGACACGTCGTTCGCGACGTTGACGGCAACAAAGTCATGGTCAAGATCACGACCATTCCCAAGGGCACGCGCAGCCAGTCGCTGATGGGGCAAACCGACTATCACGACTACACGGTGCAAGCCGACGTAAAGGGCGCGCTGACGAACAACAAGCTTCCCGATGCGGGCGTGATCGCCCAGCGCTACACGTTCGACTTGATGGGGGCCAGCCAGCAAGTGCAGATCCGCTCGTGGACGCCGCAGTTGGCCCGCTTCTCGAAGTCGGTGCCCTTCAAGTGGAACGCCAATACCTGGTACACGCTGAAATTCCAGGCTGCCGCCGACAACGGCAAAGCGGTTTTGAAGGGCAAGGTCTGGAAGCGCGGCGAGACGGAGCCCCAGCAGTGGACCATCGAGGCCGTCGACGAAGCGCCCAATCTCAACGGCAGCCCCGGGCTGTTCGGCAACGCCAACGATTCGGAAATATCGATCGACAACATTTTGGTCACCAAGAACACACCCAAGTAATTCCGCGCCGTGGGCAGCCGCCCAAAAGACCACGCCCTCGGGAAATTGCCCGTCAGGGGCCTGGGGATTGAGACGCGACACTAATTCAACCTATTCAACACCTCGTCGGGAGAGATGATTCGCCATGAAAACGGCTCACCTAATACTCATTTTGGTCGTGCTTTCGGGATTTGTCGTGATTGGCGTTTCTCGACTTTCGAGCGCCCCGACCGAGACCGCCAAACCCCCGCGCAAAGGCGTCGTGGCCGTCGCTGCGGCCGCCACGAAAAGCGCCGCCGTGACATTCGGCAATCCGCCGCAAGGCATCGGCCCGCACGATTGGGGCCAGTGGGGCGGCTCGAGCATCCGCAACAACACTCCCGATGGCAAGAATATCCCGACTGAATGGGCCATCGGTTCGTTCGACAAAGCGGGCAAGTGGGTCAAGGACGATTCGAAAAACATCAAGTGGGTATCTCACCTCGGTTCGCAGTCGTACGGCAATCCAGTGGTCGCCAACGGCCAAGTGTACGTGGGCAGCAATAATGGCGGCGGATATTTGAAACGCTATCCGGCCGCGATCGACCTGGGCGTGCTGTTGTGCTTCAGCGAGGTTGACGGCAAATTCCTCTGGCAACATTCGAATGAAAAACTGCCCACCGGCCGCGTTCACGATTGGCCCCTGCAGGGCATTTGCTCGACGCCGCTGGTGGAAGGCAACCACCTGTGGTACGTCACCAGTCGCGGCGAAGTCGTGTGCCTCGACACCAAGGGCTTTTACGACAACAAGGACGATGGTCCGGCAATCAATGAATTGGGCCGGTTGTTTGACGTGGTGAAGAACGAGGATCCGGCCAAGGACAAACTGCCCGAGGTGCTCAAGAACCTAAAGGAAGGCAAAATCGCGCCGTCCATCGCCGATGAGTTCAAGGCGGCCGGAGTGCCGCTGCCGGAGAAGGTAACGATCGCTCCCGATGGCCAGACTTACAAGCTCAGCTTCACTCCCGCCAGCGGCACGAAGCGAGACATTCTGATGCGCATGGAAGGTCCTCGTCTGAGTGTTTACAAGGCTATCAACATCGACGACAAGGACGAAGCCGACGTCATTTGGCGGCTGGACATGATGAAGCCTCCATTGTCCATCTCGCAACATAATATGTGCAGTTGCTCCGTCACGACGGCCGGCGACATCTTGTTTGTCAACACGTCAAACGGTGTCGACGAAGGCCACATCAACTTGCCGGCCCCCCAAGCGCCGACGTTCGTGGCGCTCGATAAGAATACCGGCAAGGTTTTGTGGACCGACAATTCGCCGGGCACCAACGTGCTGCATGGCCAGTGGTCGTCGCCGGCTTATGCGGTGCTGGGCGGCGTGCCGCAGGTGATCTTCGGCGGCGGCGACGGCTGGCTCTACGGTTTCCGCGGCGAAGCTTCGAAAAGCGGCCATCCGGAGTTGCTGTGGAAATTCGATTGCAATCCCAAGGAATCGAAATACGTGCTCGGCGGCCGCGCGGATCGCAATCATATTATCGGCACGCCGGTCGTTTACGACGGCCTGGTCTACGTCGGCGTCGGCGAAGATCCCGAGCACGGCGAGGGAGTCGGCCATTTTGGTGCGTCGATCCCGCCAAGCGAGGCGACGTCAGTCCCGAACTGGCCTTCAACGTCAAAGACCTCTCCAAGCCGATTCCCCACCATCGCATGCAAGCGGTGAATAAAGAGGCCGGCGAAGTGGCCCGGGCCAACCCGAACTCGGCCGTCCGCTGGCACTATGCCTCGTACGACGCGAACAAGAACGGCAAGATCGAGTTCGAAGAAACCATGCACCGCACGTGCGGCACCGCGGCCATCAAAGATGGCCTGCTGTTCGTCGCCGACTTCAGCGGTCTGTTCCATTGCCTGGACGCCAAGACGGGAATTCCCTATTGGACCCACGACATGCTCGCCGCCGCCTGGGGCTCGCCGATGATCGTCGAAGACAAGGTGTACGTCGGCGATGAGGATGGCGATATTTCCGTCTTCCGGCTCTCGAAGGAAATGGAGCTGATCGCCGAAAACCCGATGTCCAGTTCCGTTTACACAACGCCGGTGGTCGCCAACGACACTTTGTTCATTGCCGACAAGGACCACTTGTTTGCCATCCAAAACAAAGGCGAATAGAATTCGTCAAGCACAGTCCCCTCTCGCTTTGAGAGAAGAAAAGAGTGACGGCCATGTGTTCTCGGGGCTCGCCCTCACGCGAGGCCTTCTTCCAAGGGGTGAGGGAGAGGAATCGCCGTGCGTCCATGCTGGGATGGCGAAACCATGAAGAACGTTTTGGATATCGGGCAATGTCAAGCGGATCATGCTTTGATTCGGCGCCTGATCGAGGGCAGTTTTTCGGCGCACGTGGCTCAAGCTCACGACGCTCTCGACGCGCTTGAGCAACTGCGCGCCGGCAAGTTCGACCTGGTGCTGGTCAATCGCAAGCTCAATGCCGATTACAGCGACGGCTTGGAGATCGTCAAACAGATCAAGGCCGAACCGACCTTGGCCTCGGTTCCGGTGATGCTGGTCAGCAATTATCCCGAGTGCCAGAAACAAGCCGTCGCGGCGGGGGCGGAACCAGGTTTTGGAAAGTCAGAAACCAACAAGCCCGAAACGCGCGAACGACTGAAGGAAATTCTGGGCTGATAAAACTAATGGGGCCATGCTTCTTATTCGCCAAAAAGCACGCGGTCCTTCCTGGCACACTCTTTTAGCGCAAACGAAGGAATCCGTCATGCATCGAGGGTTATTTTATCTCACGGCGCCGGTACTTTTGTGGAATTCGTTGAGTCTCGTTAGTCAGGCGCAGCTCGTTCAGGTTGGTCCTGGGTTCGTAAAAGCACCCTTCGTGCGAGTTTACCGGTATCCCGACGGCGGCTCGTATGTCCGCGCACCGTTCGTGAGCGTGTCTACGCCAGGGTATCGAATGGGCCGCTGGGCTTATCGCCTACCGGCCAGCACCGACTTCCTTCAGATGGATTGGCGGATGCTGAGCCAGACAGTCCTGGAGTGGTCGGCACGGCTCGACGCCGACCTCGATTACTTCCCCTCAGGCAAGACTTGGAGGTCTCAACTGAAGACGGCTGAGATTGCCGCTTTGGTGCCCAAGGATCGTGATGCCCCGCCGGCCGCGGACGTTCGCCAGCAATTGCAGGAGATCTTGGAGATCCATCGGGCGGCAAGCAACTCACCGGAGTTGAGCAGGATTGCGAACCTCCCAAGTTTTCAGATTTTGCAGCTCGCGCTAGCTGAGTATGTGACGCCGAGCGAACAACGGTCACGGCGGCAGTTGTTTTTCGCCGCTGGCGAACTGAATCGTTCGCTAGAGCGTTTCACGACCGGAGGCGGCTGGCAGCAGTACTTGGCGCTGTCACCCGGTCTGGTCTTGTCCGACGACAAGGCTCTAGAGACGGAGCCCGTGGTGAGCTCGGACGAGTTTGCACAAGTGCTCGCCCGCTTCAACTCCGTCAGTCAAAACACGGATTACCGCGTCATTTCGGCGCTGCCGGCCTTTGAAGCAACTCACGAGCGTCTGGCGGCCTATCTTGGACGGTCGCCGACGCCATCGCTCAATCCGCCGGAGGAATTGCCGGCGCCCAGGCCAGATTCCGAGCCATAGTTGCTCATTGCACTTAGAGGATGTGCCCGTTTTCCTAAAACGTCTTCATCTTCCAGGTGACCGCGCCGGCGATGCCGGCCAGGACCAGCGTCACGAATCCGCTCAGCCAGACGTTGAAGCCCAGCAGGTAGTATTGCGCGTTCATGGCGACGATGGTTGTCATGCCAACGGCCAACAGAGTGTAGTCTCGCCGCTCTTTGATCTCCTCCGGCGTCATGGGTCCCGGCGGGCGAGCGGCTTTTGTCGGGGCAGCCTCTGCCGGGGCCGCGGCAGTTTGAGCCGGAGCCGCTGCCGGGGCCGCGGCTGGGACCGGGTCGGGAGTTGAGCTGTCGCGCGGCACGTGTTTGGCAATTACGTCGTTGATGTTGGCCGGCGTGCACAGCACCGTGCGCACCGGCATGCCAAATCGCAGCCGCAACTCTTCCTCCACGTTCGGGTCGAGCGGATTGGGCGAGGCCATCAGCAGTTGCTTGTTGTCCACCAGCACCGGCACGCAGGAATGCGTGCGCGCCAGGATCGGCGGGACGCGGGCAATCAGGCTCGCGTCCAGCGGAATATCCGTCAAATCGAGATACGGCAGGCCGATCGATTCGGCGTAGGCCGGCAACACCGCGTCGTACTTGGCCAGCTTTTGCTGCACCAAGGCGTCGCGCACTTCGACGTTGATCGCCTTGGCGAAATTGCGGGCTTTATCCAAGGCCGCCTGGTCGATGACTTTGGTGGCCAACAGAATTTGCTCGAAGCTGCGCGCCTTGCCGGCTTTGCCCGCATCCGCGCGGCCCATCGAGGCGTCGTATTCGCCCTTGCGCCGCGCATCGGTCAGGCAGAGCATGGCCTTGGCCAACTCGTTGAGCAGATCTTGCGACTGTTTGGCGAATTCACCGGTGGCGAACTTGCGCACGTGCACGTTCATGGCGCGATAGTGTTCTCGGACTTTGGTCGGATCGTCCTCGAACTTTTTCAGCCGCAGGAGTTGATAATGGTTGAGCGGCCTAGCGGTCTCGGAAATCTTGAGCCAATCGCGATAGACGTCGAGCGTTTTGGTCATGGATGCTGCAAACGGTGGAGTGCGTTGAAACGGTGAACTTTAGTACGAACAGGATCTTACCCGCATGCTCGGTGACTAGTCGACTCGATAGGTGCCGGCTAGCGCGGTGAAGGCGTTGAGTTGTTGGGCGTTCAAGCCCCCCTTGCGTTCGATTTCGATTTCAGCTTCTTTGCCGCCCGTTTTGTCCTGCGCCCGCACGCGCACCCGGCCCGACGTGTCGAACGCGTAGCACACCTCGATCGGCGAGCCCTTGGGCAGATCTTTGGGCAAGCCGGTGATGCGGCAGTTGCCCAGCACCGAGCAGGCATCTGGATCGGGGGCATCGCCTTCGATGACTTTGATATTCACCCGCTGCTGGTTGGGCTCGCTGGTGACGAATGTGCGTCGCACTTCGACCGGCAACTTGCTGTTGCGGGGAATCATGACGCGGTTGACCGTTTTGCCCGTCTTGGGGTTGCGGGCCGCCACGCCCAGACCGTGCGAGTTGACGTCGTCGTGCTTCACGTTGCGCAGTAGTTTACGGATGCGTTCGGCCAATTCGCTCGACTCGCCGCGGAACTTGGCTTCCAGAATCGCCGCGTGAATGGCCGCCCCTTGAGCCACCGCCGTGTGCGGAGAAAGACCCTGGAAGGGATCTTTGCCCGTCAGTTGTTTGAGCATCGCGGGCACCTTGGGCATCAGCGTGGATCCGCCCACCAACACCACCGCGTCGAGTTGATCCGCCGTCACTTCGGCCTGCTCGATCACGAGTTGAGCCGTATCGCTGGTCCGCTGCAACAAATCGGCGGTCATTTCCTCGAACTGGTCCCGGGTGATTTTCACCGTGAATAATTTTCCCTCGTGCCGGCAGGAGATCGTCGCGGTTTGCGCTTCCGAGAGCACGATTTTTGCCTGATCCGTGTCGTGGCGAAGCATCTGCAAAGTGGCGGGCGACCGGCGCGGGTCGGTGCCGTGTTTGGCCTTGAATTCCGCCGCGACATAATCGACTAGGCGATCGTTCCAATCGATCCCGCCCAAGTGCACGTCGCCGTCGGTGGCCAGCACCTGAAAATGGCTGGGCGTATAGCGGACGACGGTGACATCGAAGGTCCCGCCGCCCAAATCGTACACCAGGGCCAAGTGAGGGCGCTGCACAACGGCATCCGTGGCGCCCAACTCGCCGCGCTTCCAGGCGTAGGTGAGCGTGGCGGCAGTTGGCTCATTGATAATATCAATCACGTTCAGGCCCGCGATCCGGCCCGCGTCTTCGGTGGCTTTGCGCCGCGCATCGTTGAAGTAATAGGGAACGGTGATCACCGCGTTGCCGATTTTACCGATCCGTCTTTCGGCATCCTGTCGAAGCTTTTTGAGAATCAGGGCCGAGAGGAACTCCGGCGTGATATCACGGCCGTCGAAAGTGCGCTTGAAGTCGGCGTTGCCCATGTAACGCTTGACGCGATCGACGATGTGATCGGGGTCTTCCATGGCGGCCCGCTGACGGCTCGGACCGACGACCACATGTCCCGTTTCGGCCAGCAGAATCAAGCTGGGAGTTTCGACCTCGTCTTCCTCGTTGGCGATGGGCACTGGGTTGCCGTCCTGGTCCAATTGGGCCAGAGTGGAAAAAGTAGTGCCCAAGTCAATTCCAACCGTATGACCTGGCTTGAATTCCATAAGGGGTTGATTTCCGAAGCATTTGCATGAAAAGGCGCCGGCAGCAGCGCACAACGGCAGGCGCTTTATTCGCCCGGTCGGAGAAACTGGGCGGTCCACTCCGCTGCTGGCTCGTGCGCCGCAGAGGCAACTGACACCTGCGATTTTCGATGCTGGGGCAAGGTGAGTCAAGCAACCGTTTTGGCAGCCTTAGGCCCGCGAACCGTGTGATTGATGATCGGCGAAACCTGACCACCTGGCGTGTAAGCCGTTGGGTGCGGTCGAGCGGCCCGCGAGCAAGCGTCAACCGGAATTTCAGGATGATCGAGCAAGCTACTCCTCGATGACTTCCTTCACCGGCTGCACGAAATGAGGAGATTTGGCGGATGTCGAGAGCTCGAGCGCCTTTTTATCGGCTTGTTTGCGCTGGCTATAGTCAAACAGGGCGACCCGCTTCATCGACTGGTTAAAAACGCCCCAAAAGGCCTTGAGCCGCACCTCTTTGGCCGTTTTGGCACGACTTTTTCGTTTCAGCGGCTTTTTGACTTCGCCGTCGCTCTTGGCGGCCTTTTTCTTGGCTTTGGGGTCGACTTTTTCCGCGGCATCAGTTTCCGCGCGTAACTCCTTGCGGTTGAGTAGCTTACGGGCCATTGTCTGAACTTTCCGAGAGAAACAGTTTCGTGCCGCTGGCCTCAAACTGAGATCCAGCGGCCAGATTGCGTGTACGGCTTACCACCTATGATAATGGATTTGCCGCCCAGCCGCTAGTTGCTTCGGTAATTGGCATGAGGGCGGCCGTAGGGGCGTTCCGGCCGTCTTTCGAGTTGAATTAGGTCCCGTCCGGGACATCGTCGATTGGCGTGGCTCCTGGCGGTGGCGTACCGCCGCCCGAACGCACATATTTGGCCCGCCCGCGGGCGTACTCTTGTGCCGTGGGTTCCGCGGCGTCCTGGTCCGACCGGCCCTGCGCCTCGTCAAACAGCTTTCGGAGATAGGTCCGACACCAGCCGCAGCCCGTGCCCGCTCCAAAACACTCGCTCAGTTGTCCCGGCCGCGACGGCTTTTCCACTCGGATAAAATTGATCACTTTGCGCTTGCTCACGTGAAAGCACAGGCAAAGTTCATCGTCTAGTTCCATCGGAGGCGCCCCGCACGATGCCGTTAGGCGGTTTCGGTGGCCAATTCGAGCGCGATCTTGCAGGCCCGCTGGAAGGCCGGAATATCCAAGTATTCGGAGGTCGTGTGGATCTGCATTTGTCCGCAGCCCAGCGTGACTGTGGGGATTCCGTGAGCCGTCATCCAATTGGCGTCCAACCCGCCGTTGCTGACGGCGCGCTCGGGCACCAGTCCCACCGCGCGTACGGCGCGCTCGGCCGCCAGTACCGAGGGCTCGTCGCCGGCCAACTTGAAGGCTTCATAATCGTTGCGTGCGTGGAACCGCACTTTTCCGCATTTGCCATCAGTATTGCAGATCCGAGAGGCGGCATCCGTGAAGGCCTGCTCGATGACGCCGACGATTTGTTTGCGAAACTCACGATCGTGGCTGCGCGCTTCGGCTTTGAGTTCCACGTGATCGGTAATCACATTGGTGGCCTCGCCACCGTGGATGTAGCCCACGTTGCTCGTTCCACGGTGATTCCCTTTTTCGATCAGTCCGTGCCAGCCGTCGCGCACTAGTTGGGCAATGGCCAGCGAAGCAATCGCGATAGCGCTAACGCCCTTCTCTGGAGCGCCGCCGGCATGGGCCGCCAGGCCGTCGATTTCGATTTGCAGCCGGTATCCGCCCGTCGCGGCCACGGTGACTTTCTCGGCCGCCCCGCCATCCCAATTGAACGCCAATCGCGGTTTCGCGAGCAGGCTGAGTTGAACGTGGCGCGCGCCATGCAGCCCGACTTCTTCTTGAATGGGCCAAAAGAAAGTCAGCGGCGGATGCGGCAATTTGCGGCGCAGAATTTCCAGGGCCGTGTTGAGCACCACCGCCACGCCCGAGCGATCGTCGGCGCCGAGCCCAGTTTTCGGATCGGCCGAGCGAACCAATTCTCCTTTGCGCACCGGCTTGGCGCCGACGCAGATCGGCACGGTATCCAAGTGCGCCATCAGCAGCCGCCGCGCTCGGCGCACGGTGCCCGGCATTTGGAACACGAGGTTTCCCACTTCGCCTGGCAGCGGCGTTTTTTTATGGGCCTTGTCACTGCGGATCGCGGATGCGGGCGCGCCGGCTGCGCGGAGTTTGCTGGTGATGTAAGCGGCCACCGCTCCCTCGCGGCCACTGACGCCGGGAATGGCCATTAACTCCATGACCATCTGAAAGGCCCGTTTTTCATCGACCGTGGCCGGCATCGCCACGGTGGCATTCGATTCGCGAGCCGCGCCGAGGCGCGGGGCCGATCGTCGTGTTTTTTTTGTGTTTGTCGATTTCGTTTGTGTTGCCATAATTTATGGATTAAGTATCCGCAGCTTGTCGTCGAGATGGTTCTAGCCTTATCCTAGTTGATGAACAACTGGGGCGACAGCGCCTGCAAGGTTCGGGTGCAGCGTGGTCCCAATTTGTTCTGCCCCGTCCGATCAAGTTCCTCTTTCGAGACCCCATGCGTTTCTTTTTGGCCGGCATCATGCAGGGCTCGCACTTGGCGGCCACGCTCCACAATCAAGACTACCGCGGACGCATCAAGGGGCTGATCGAGGCCCATTTTCCGGGCGCGGAGATCTACGATCCGCAGGCCGACCACTCGAATTCGCTCAACTACGACGACCAACAGGGCCGGACCGTATTCTTTCATCATAACCGGCTGTGTCGCGAAGTGGACGTGGTGCTGGCCTTCCTGCCCGAGGCCTCGATGGGCACCGCCATCGAGATGTGGGAAGCCCACCAGCACGGCCGGGCCGTGATCGCCATCAGCCCGATGAAACACAATTGGGCCGTGAAGTTCTTGAGCCACGAACTGTACGCCGATGTCGAGGAGCTGGAGCAGGCCGTGCGCAGCGGCGAACTGGCGGCACGATTGCGGGAGATTCTGGGCCGATAAGTCGGGCCACGATTTCGACCTCCGCCTCAGTTCATCGACTTGAGCATGTCCAACACCTGGTCCTTGGTAAAGTCCACCGTTCGCCCTTTGAAAATGAGTATCGCGGGCCCACCGTCCAAGGCCTCGAATTGACCAATAACCTCCCAAGATTCTTCGTGAGACTCACGTCCCGTGCCACGGGCGATCGAAAAATGGGCGGGCTCGTCGTGGATCTTCATATCCAAAGACTCGCTTTCACTCACCTCGATGTCCTCGCTGTCCCGCTCCTCGACCGAGCTGCGCAACTGGGTCTCGAAGGTGTCCCGGTTGGCGAAAGATGGATTGAATCGGCCCACGAGCAGCATGCTCTTTTTCTTGGCATCCTGGTACAACACGCCTTTCAAAAACGGGCCTAGCACGGGCAAGTCCACGTTGATACCGATCGTCGGCGTCAGCGAATCGGGAACCTGGATCGTGACTATCTCATCAAGGATGTCTTCGATTTGCCGAGGATCGTGAACAGTCGAGTTCTTGGCAATTCTAACGAGCGCATAGCCGCTGAACCCCAGGCCCCCGCAGCACAACATCAAAATGACCGCGCATCCGACGCCCAGACCCAAGAACACTTTGCTCGTCGTGCTCATGCCGGGCCGCCGCAGCTCGCGGACGTCATACGGGTTGATCGGCGGAGGCGTGGGGTTGGTCGGCTGGGACATGACAAAGCCCTCGGGTGCGCAGTGGAAAACAAAGTAACGCCAACGCGATTGCCATGAGCTAGGGGCTGCGATTCGCTTCCAGCGGCCAATCGATGTCCCATTCTGTGCCTCTCGCCACGTGGTGTCAATTTCGACTCCGCGTGCCGGGCCAGCGGGCGAGCAAACCAAAAAACGCCACGGCGTCAGGCCGGCATGCGTATAATGACGAAGTTACAAGGCCCCGTTCGCCGGGCTCTTGGCCCAGCACGGCTTGCTTACTCATTACCACTAGTTCTCGATGTTTCATCTCCTCGAACCCTCCGCGCATCCGCTGCCCGAATGGCTGGCCCAACACGGGTTGCCCCGCTTTCGCCATGACCAGATCCGCCATTGGTTATTCGCCGGCCGGGCCCGCAGCTTTGAAGAAATGTCGGATTTGCCCAAGTGGCTGCGCGAGGCGCTGGCCGCCGAGTTTTGCCTGTGGACGTCGCGCGTGGTCGAGCACAAACAATCTGAAGACGGCACCGAAAAGCTGCTCGTCGAACTGTCCGACGGTCAGCAGATCGAGTGCGTGCTGCTGCGAGACGGCCCGCGGCGGACGATTTGCATCAGCACTCAGGTCGGCTGCGCGATGGGCTGCGTGTTTTGCGCCAGCGGCCTGGCGGGCGTTGCCCGCAACCTGACCGCCGGCGAAATCGTCGAGCAGATGTTGCTCTTGGATCGATTGCTTCCCGAGGGCGAGCGACTGAGCCACATCGTCGTGATGGGCATGGGCGAGCCCTTGGCCAATATCGGCCCCCTGCTCCGGGCCTTGGCCGAAGCCAGCTCGCCGAGCGGCTTGGGCATTAGCGCCCGACGGATCACGATTTCCACCGTCGGCCTGCCCGCGGCCATTCACCGCCTGGCGGAGGAAAACTGCCGCTACAACCTGGCCGTCTCGCTGCACGCGCCCGACGACGCGCTTCGCAACGAGTTGGTCAAAGTGAACAAGAAAATCGGCCTGGCCGAAATCCTCAAGGCAGCCGATCATTATTTCGAAGCCTCGGGCCGCCGGCTGACGTTCGAATACGTGCTGTTGGCTGGGCTCAACGACGAAGCCGATCACGCACGGCGGCTGGCCCAACTCTTGCGTGGGCGGAGCGCCCTGGTCAACGTCATTCCCTACAATCCCGTCGCCGACCTGCCCTACCGCACGCCATCTTCAGCCGCCGTGAATCGATTCTTGGAGATCTTACGCGGCGCGGGGTTGAACGTTCATGTCCGCGAGCGGAAAGGCGACAAGATCGACGCGGCCTGCGGTCAATTGCGCCGCGCCAACATGCTGGCGGCTGAAAAGCTAACGTCCACGGTGCACTCGCCGCTACCCTCGGCCTGAGTGAGCTTGCCGGTCAATTGGGCCGCTGGAGCGTCCACAGCACGCCTTGGGTCGGCAGCTTGCGATATTCCGGCACGTTCCAGTTTTCGTGGAATTGGAGTCCACTGAAACCGACCGAGTGTCCGCCGTCGGCGCGCTGCCACGACCAGCCGACGGTTTCTTTCCGTCCATCGATCGTGGCTTGCCGCCCGGGCCGCGCCGTTTCGGCCGGCTCGACGAGCGTTCAACCGGTAAAAAAACTGCAAGCGGCCAGAATTGCCGCTTGCAGCTATTGTAGTAAGGGTGTGCGCCGAATGAATCGGCTTCGAATTGTATCTAAAAGTTTCCGGCGATCGCGCCGACGGCCTGGGCGTGAACGAAGG
>JACQFF010000309.1 GCA_016200205.1 Planctomycetia bacterium | reverse complement strand
TTGGCGCCTGCCTGACGCAACGGCCCGACCTGTTCGGCGCGGCACTGCCGGCCGTCGGCGTGCTCGACATGCTCCGCTTCCACAAGTTTACGATTGGCCACGCCTGGGTCGACGACTACGGCTCGTCCGACGACGCGGCGGAATTCAGGGCACTCTACAAGTACTCGCCGCTGCACTCCATCAAGCCGGACACGTGCTACCCGCCTACCCTGATCACCACGGCCGATCACGACGACCGCGTCGTCCCGGCGCACAGCTTCAAGTTCGCCGCGACCCTGCAGGCCGCGCAGTCGTGCGCCAACCCGATTTTGATCCGCATCGAGACCAATGCCGGCCACGGTGCGGGCAAGCCCACGGCCAAGATCATCGAGGAGGCCGCCGACAAATGGGCGTTCCTGGTCAAGGTGCTGGGCGTCGACCTGGCGAAGTGAAATGGCGGACCGTGCAAAAAGCCCGGGGACGGCCGTCCCCGGGCTTATTCAGCGTTCTCGTTCCCCATCCGTGTCGCGAGCTGTCTTCCACACCCCGATCCAGGCCCCTTCGTCGGCGTGGCGCAGAATATAGCGGTAGGTGTTAACCTGCTGCAGCCGAGTGCGCACCAAGGTCGCCCGGCTTCGCACGGCCCACACCTTGCCGCTCCAACCATGCTCGCGGAGCACGAACGTGGCATGCTTTTTGGCCAAGCCGCTCCAGTGCCGTGCGGGCCCGGCCGGCAGTTTCGCCAGCAGGTGCACGTGTTGGCCAGAGACCGCCACGCAAAGCACCCACGCGCCCAACCGCGTCAGTTTCTCGCAGAGCGCCTCGCCCACGACCGGCCGCATGGCGGGCGGCAACGTGACCGGATCTTGACTGAGCGATTCGCGGCTGCGGCGCTCTTTCGCCGCGAATTTTTCCGCAGGCGGCGGATTCTTGTAATCGCCTTCCACGTGCTCGCGGTGATGCCGGGCGCGAAATCCACGCGGATCGCCGGGTAACCACGCGCCGTAAGTGGTCAACACCACGTGATGCCAGCGCCGAGCGTCCGACTGCATTTTTCCCTCCTGAGTTTGCCAACGCCAAGCGGGCGATTTGTTCAAGCCCAGGGACGGCCGTCCCTGGGCTTCCGCTAAACGGGGTGGCTGACTTCGCTTGCGCCATCGGTCGCGGCGGCAGCCGAATCGCGTACTTCCTTGCCGTCGGTGCCCAGCTTGATCAGCGCCTCGGGAAGTTCCACGCCGGCGATGTCGCGCAGCACCTGCATCATCGGGGGCATGGTGCTGGCCATGTTGTGCAGAAAACTGGCCGTGTTGCTCTTGCCGTTTTGGCCGCCGTTTTCCCACACCACGACCTTTTCGAACTTGATATTCGAGATCGCTTTGGCCGAGGCCTCGGCCAGGGTGTCGAGGTGTTCGAGCATCAGCAATTGAAAGGCCTCCTTGGCGCCGCCGCAAGCGGCGATGATCTGTTTGAGCCCTTCGCCTTTCTTGGCCAAGATTTCATATTGGCCGCGGGCTTCGGCGTCGAGCTTGGCAAAGATGGCGGCGGCCTGGCCCTCGGCTTCGATGCGGCGCTTTTCGGCCTCGGCTTCGGCTTCGACGATGGTCTTGGCCTTTTGGGCTTTGGCGGGGGCCTCGAACTCGGCGCGTTGTTCGGCCTCGACGCGCTCGGCCTCGGCCAGCGCGGCTTTGGCCATCGCGCGATTCTGAGCTTCGAGCACGGCCGCTTCCGCTTCGCGCTTGCGCTTCTCGCCTAGCTCATAGGCCTCGGCTTTTTTGACCAAGAGCTGCGCCTGCGAGCCGGCGACCATGGCATGGGCCTGGTTCTCGCCATGGATCGCTCGCGCGTCGGCCTCGGCCAATGAAATGCGCATCTTCTGTTCGGCATTTTTCACCTGAGCGTCGCGCTCGAATCCGGCGGTCTGCTCGCCGACTTTTTGCTCCTTGTCGAGTTCGGCGACCCGCACCGCCTGCTCACGCTGCGCCTCGCGAGTGCCGATGTCACGCAGCTTGTGCGCGTTGGCCACCTGGATCGCCTTGTCGCGATCGGCCTCGGCCACGCGGGTTTCGCCCATCCGCTCCTGGTCGGCAACGTCGCCACGAGCCTGCTGGATCGCCTGGCTGGCGGCCTTCTGCCCGATGGCGTCGATATAGCCCGATTCGTCGGTGATGTCGGTGATGTTGACGTTGATCAGCATCAGGCCGACCTTTTTGAGCTCCGGTTCGAGCGAGCTTTGGACGTGGTGCAAGAACGTTTCGCGGTCGCGGTTGATGTCCTCGATCCGCATCGAGGCGATGACCTGGCGCAACTGGCCGAAGATGATTTCCTCGGCTTGCTTGCGGATTTCCGGCGGTTTCAGCCCCAGCAGCCGGACCGCGGCGTTCTGCATCACTTCGGGACTGGTGCCGATCGCCACGGTGAACACGCTGGGCACGTTGACGCGAATGTTTTCGCTCGACAGCGCCCCGCGCAGAGGAACCTCGATCTGGATCGGTTCCAGGCTCAAATAAGCGTAGTCCTGAATCAGCGGAATCACAAACGCCGCGCCGCCATGCACGCAGCGCGCCGTGTTGCCGCCGCCGACCTTTCCGTAGATCACCAGCACGCGGTTGCTCGGGCAGCGTTTGTAGCGCTGGGCCACAAAGATGAAGAAACCGACGATCAATACGGCGATGGCGACAAAGATCGCGGAGAGTACGGTGTAAAAGCCCTGCGGATCGGCGGCTGCCAGAAGTGGACTAAACATGATGGGTTCTCGCTGTTTGAGACGCAGGCTCGACTTCCACGGTATCCGGTCCAATCAGGCCCACCACGACGACCTTAGCGCCGGTGGGCAAGGCCTCGCCGGAGGTCACGGCCTGATATTCGACCAGGCGATTTTGCAAGGAAAAATGAATCTTGCCCGGCCCCGCATGGTGACCGGGAATGCTCAGGTACACGGTTCCTTCGGCGCCGATAGAGCGTGCGATGCGCTCCGTGCCGTCGGCCTTGAGCCGATAGAGCGATTGCATGATGAAGTAGACGCCGTACATTGCCGCCGCTCCGCTGCCCAAAGCAATCAGCAGGGGTTGCGGCCAAGGAAGATCGGCTTTGACCGCGCCCAGGCCGCCCAGACCGAAAAAAGTGATCGCGGCCACCAAGGTGCGAATGCTGATCGCTTTGAAGAACCAATTGGCGTGATCGGCCTGGGGATGAGCCGCGTCGTGCGTGCCGGCATGGCCGTCAAGATTGCCCGCGTGAGAGGCATCGCCACCCAGATTGTCGCCCAAGCCGTGCGCGGCATCGCCGCTGAAGTCGTGATCGAAGCCGGCGTCGTGGTGGCCCAGGCCCATCAACGTCAGCAGGAACTGCGTCACCAACAGCGTGCCGCCCAGTGCCGCGCAAGCAATGAACAGAGCTTCCATCGCGTGACCTACGCTTCGAGAGGAAATGTTGGGTACGCTCCAGGAAATTACCCCCTTTATTTCCACCGAGCGCACCGCGAAAGTCAATACGCGGCGTTGGCGTTTCCCCGTCGAATCGCGCCCGATGAGTCATGGTGACGCTCTGCAGCCCCTCGGTAGAGGCGCACGAGCCTTAGAACGCGTCTTCAAAACGTTCCGAACGTTGGAAGTTGGGAGGGCGAAGCTCCCGCTGAGCCGATTTTGCACCGGAAGTAGAGGCTCGGCAGGAGCCTCGCCCTCCCGGTCGCGTAATTTGAAGACACGTTCTTAGGACCAAGGGACAAAACGCAACCGCGGCCCTTGCCAGTAGCGAGTTGCCGCCGCTTGCGGCTTCGCCGTGAAACAACCGATAGGTTTTGTCCGGCCTCGACGTAGAGAAAACGCATCGGGCAATCGTCGAGGAGTTAGGGCACAGATACCGGTTCGCGGCCGGCATAGGTGAACCGGGACCGCAAAACTACCGGATCGATCGTGTTGGATATGAAATGAACGCAGCCATCGCCAAATAGCGTCGAAAATCCACCGGCTCGCAGAGTTCCCCAGCCGGCCAAGGGATGTTTGGCGTCGAAATCAAAATCGTCCGGTTTGGTCCAAACCACGGCCCGGTCCGCGTCGGCCTCGACAGATCACCGACGGGCGGCTTGCCCCCGACCGCCGGCGTCCCCATACTGATCGTCTATCGGTTGGGCGCTGGCTGGCTGACGCGGCCCGACTTCGCGACATGAGGAACTTCCATGCGGATTGGTCTTGTTCTCGTCCCGTTACTTCTGGGGTCTTTGCTGCCCATGGCATCCGCCGCACCCACTGCTCGCCCGCTTTCATTCGACGACTTCTTCGCGCTGCGCCGGATTTCGGATCCGCAAATCAGCCCCGACGGCCGAGCGGTGGCTTATGTGGTCACGACGGTCGACATGGCGAAGAACGCGACGAACTCCACCATCTGGCTCGCCCCGACCGACGGCGGCGCGCCGCGGCAACTCACCGGCGGTCCCAAGCATGACCGCCATCCGCGATTCAGCCCCGACAGCCGCCGAATTCTCTTCGAGTCGGACCGCTCGGGGGAGTCTCAGTTGTGGGTGATTGACCTGGCCGGCGGCGAAGCGCGCCAGTTGACCACCATCGCCACCGAGGCCAAGACCGGCATCTGGTCACCCGACGGCAAGTGGATCGCCTTCGTGTCGGCGGTCTATCCCGAGTATTCCGACAAACCGTATGCCGAGAGCAACGCGGCCAACAAACAGCGAAAGGAAGAGATCGAGAAGAACCCGGTCAAAGCTCGCGTCTTTACCAAGCTGTTCTATCGTCACTGGGATTCGTGGGTCGAAGACAAGCGTCAGCATTTGTTCGTGCTGGCGGCCGAAGGGGGTGAACCGCGCGACGTGACGCCGGGCGACCGCGACGGCTATCCGACGTCGTCGACGTTCTCGTCGGGGGACGACTTCACGTTTAGTCCCGACAGCGGCTCGCTCGTGTATACCGCGCCGCCGGTGCGCGACGAGGCCTGGAGCACGAATCACGATCTCTATCGGGTTCCGATCGGCGGAGGCACTGCGGAGAACTTGACGGTTGGCAACGCTGCGGCCGACTGTTGCCCGCGATTCAGCCCCGACGGCAAATGGCTGGCCTATCGCGCGCAGAAGCGGCCCGGCTACGAGGCGGACCGCTGGGAATTGATGGTCATGAGAGCGACCGGCGGTGCCGCGCGCAGTATCACCAGCCAGGTCGACCGCTCGATCGACGCCTTCGTCTGGTCCGATAGCGACACTATCTACTGCACGGCGGAACAAAATGCCGCCGCGCCGCTGTTCAAACTATCGGTCAAGGATGGCAAATTCGCGGAAATCGCCGCCGCCGGCACGCACTCCGCGCCGAGCATCAATGCGGACGGTCGCCGGTTGGCATACATGCGAGCGATGCTCACGCAACCGGCGGAAGTGATGTTAATCGACTTGCAGGGACAGGCCCGCAACCTGAGCCAGGCCAATACGGCTCGACTGGCTGAACTTGATTTGCCCAAGCCCGAGAGCGTGACGGTCAAGGGGGCGGGCGGAGCGTCCATGCAAATGTGGATTCTCAAACCTCCCGGCTTTGACGCGACGAAGAAATGGCCGCTCGCGTTTCTGGTGCATGGCGGACCGCAGGGTGCGTGGGAGGATTCTTGGAGCAACCGCTGGAATGCGGAGCTCTGGGCCGCGCAAGGCTATGTCGTTGCGATGCCCAATCCGCGCGGCAGCACCGGCTTTGGACAAGTGTACGTCGACGCCATCAGCGGCGACTGGGGAGGCAAGTGCTTCGACGACTTGATGGCGGGACTCGCCTATCTCGAAAAGCTCCCCTACGTCGACACCGCCCGCATGGGAGCGGCCGGAGCGTCGTTCGGCGGCTACATGATGAATTGGTTCGAAGGACACACGACCAAATTCAAGACCCTCATTGCGCATTGCGGCGTCTACAACTTCGACAGCATGTACGCCAGCACCGACGAACTGTGGTTCGACGAATGGGAGCACGGCGGGCCGCCGTGGGGCAACCGCGAGTCGTACGAAAAACACTCGCCGCACCGCTTTGCTCAGAACTTCAAGACTCCGATGCTCATCATCCACAACGACCTCGACTTCCGCGTCCCGATTAACGAGGGGTTTCAAATCTTCACAACGCTCCAGCGCCTGGGAGTGCCCACAAAAATGATCAACTTCCCGGACGAAGGCCATTGGGTCGCCAAGCCGGCCAACAGCGCTTTCTGGCATCGAGAAGTATTCGACTGGCTGGCCAAATACGTGCCGCCGGGCGGCCGTTGAGTTGACGCGGCGAAGGTGATCCAGCGCGACTTGACGGCGCGCTTCATAGCCCGCTCGGGATATCGACGCAGACGATCGAGCAATCGCGGCCGTGGATAGCTTCCGCGGCGGCGATCGCTTCCTCGACAGTGCCCGTCGGCTCAAAGCCGACGTGCCGAGGTACGGCTGGGTCCTCAGCTCCGGCGACGAACACCCGCCCCGCATGCCGCAGCCGCTTCAAAGGATGCGTCGCCAAAATCGCGTGGACCGGGTGGAACCCGACCGAGTTGCGATAACGCTCGATGTAATCGCCGCGGGCGGCGAATTCATCGATCCACCGCCGACTGATTTCGTACGGGTCGCGGCTCTCGGGCAAAACGCGCTCCCACACCTCGCGATACGCCGGGTGATGAAGCATGTCCCATTGGTCCGGACAGGGAGTGGCTAAGATCACCGAACAACCCGGCTTGCCCTGCGCTTCGATGTGGCCTCCCAGATATCCCAACCCCGAGGAGATCAACGTCAGGATCGGATTCATCGTCGCGAAGCTGGCGTACGGACTCCAGGCCGGGACTCCGTAGAGAACGATGTCGGCCGGCTCGCCCGCCGCGCGGCGCGGCTGGTGAACCGCGCCGAGCACGTCGATTGCCGCCTGCCGGGTTTCGTCCACGCCGCCGGCGAAAACGTGTCCCACCTGAAACGGATTGGCTAGCACGGTCTCGATCTTGAAGACCAGCTTGCCGAGCCGCTTTTCGAGATGCCGCCCCATCACGTCAAACACGGCGTGCATGCGGTTCTTGTGCAGCGACATCGACATGCCATCGGGGGTGTGCGTCCAGCGGATGCTCTTCCACGTGGAAAGCCCGACGCAGACGCTCTTCCAACCGCCGCCGAACCCGAGGTAATAGCCCGCGTTGATGTACACCGTCAGATCGCAGTCGGCGACCAGGCGGTGCACTTCGACGTCGTACCCCTCGGGGGTGGTCCCCAGATTCACGAGTTGTTCGGCATCTTCGGCGTCGTGGCACAGCAGGCGGTCGCCGAACCGGCGCACGATCTGGTCTCCCAACCCGACAGCCAGTTCGTCGCGCGTCCATTTGCGGTGCAGTGCGTTGGCGCAGATGAGCGTGACTTGCTCTTCGCCGACTCCGGCCGTGGCCAGTTCGGCGAGCACCGCTTCGATCGCCAGCCGGCGGATCGGTCCACGCGCGGGAACCGTCGGATCGTCGAAGGCGATTACCACCCGGCTCGATGGCCGCACCAGCGCGCCGATCTTTGGCATGCCGAGTGGCCGGGCGAGCGCCTCCCCGACCGCCGCCACCTCGTCGGCCAAGGGCGCGATCCGGGAGTTCGACTGGCCTCCTTTGACGAATCGAGTCCTCTCGGGCAACTCGGCACGAATCGTGGCTTCTCCGAACGGCAGCGATTGTCGGATCATCGCGATCCTCCTGGAGAGTGAGCGGCCTCGGGCGTGCGCCCGCCTAACAGCAAATTTTCTGGGATGCTCACGCGCAACGCAATCGGAAATCGAGCATTGCTAGTGTTCGCCATGTGTGTTTGGCCGAATCGCTTGCGAAATCGCCTCGGGCAAGCTATTTTTGTCATGCGATTACCCGCTTCGATCCCGGGCGGCCCCCGTCTAGGGCGAGCCGTTTTCGTGCTCGCCTGGGGTTTGCTTGATGGGCGACCGTCAACGAAAGATTCACGCATGTCTGCTACTCATTGTCGGCGGCTTGTCCTGGGTTTGGTGGTCTTCGTCGGGATCGTTTCGCGCGCGTCGGATCGGGTCGTTGCCGACGATGGCTCCCCTGCTGGGCTCGATCCTCGTGCATTAGCCCGCGGCGTCACGATTTATCGCGACAGCTACGGAATGCCGCACATCGACGGCCCGACCGACAAGGCGGTGTTATTTGGCTTCGGCTATTGCCAGGCCGAGGATTACTTCTGGCAGATCGAAGACTCGTACGTGATGGGGCTGGGCCGCTATTGCGAGCTGTATGGCAAGCAGTTCCTGTCGAAGGACATGCGCAATCGCGCCTTTGAGATCCCGCGGCGTTCGAAAGAGGACTACGAAAAGCTCGATCCCGAACCGCGCGAGGCGGGCGCCGCTTTTGCCGCCGGAATCAACTACTATCTCGAAACCCATCCCGAGACGAAGCCGCGACTGCTGGCGCGCATCGAGCCGTGGTACTTACTGGCCTTCGCCCGCGCGGCAACCCTGGAGTTGGTGGGCGGGCACATCCACGTTTCGACCGAAAAAATTCCGACCAGCTACGAAGAGCGGAAACTCGAAGTCGAGGCGCGAGCGGCGACCGGCAGCAATGCCTGGGCGATTGCCGGCAGCCGGACGAGGTCGGGCAAAGCCATGCTCTTGATCAATCCTCACCAACCCTACTACGGCTTCGGCCAGTTCTACGAGGCGCACCTGCGCAGCGGTGAGGGCTGGAACTTCACGGGAGCGTCGTTCTTCGGCACGCCCCTGCCGGTGCTAGGCCATACCGAGCACTGCGGTTGGGGATTGACGACCAACGAGCCGAATGTCGGCAGTTCGTGGCGCGAGACGTTCGACGACCCGGACGAGCCGCTTAACTATCGCTACGCCGGCGGCCACCGGAAGGCCGTTGAGTGGAAGGATACGATCAAGGTCAAGCGTGCCTCGGACTTCGACTCCGTCGAATGCACGTTTCGCAAGACGCACCACGGACCGGTCGTGCAAAAGCTGAACGACAAGGAATACGTCTCCGCCCAGGTCGCCAAGCTGTACGATGCCGTCTTATCGCGGCAGAGCAGGCGCATGATCCGCGCCAAAAACTTCGCGGAGTTTCGCGAGGCGATGGGCATGCTCGAGCTGCCTTTGTTCAACACGGTCTACGCCGACTCGCACGGCGACATCTACTATCTGTACAACGGCATCATCCCGCGGCGTGATCCGTCGTTCGACTGGTCCAAGCCCGTCGATGGCAGCGATCCGCGCACCGAGTGGCAGGGCATCCACACCATTGACGAGCTGCCACAGGTGCTGAATCCGAGCTCCGGCTACGTGCAGAACTGCAATTCGACGCCGTATACGACCACCGACGACGCCGGCCCCGCAATCGGCGACTACCCGGACTACATGGTCGAGGACCGCTACGACGACAAGCGGCGGGCGAAGATCTCGCGATTTCTGCTGCGCGAGGCGCGTGATGTAACGTTCGAGCGCTGGCAGGAACTGGCGTTCGACACGACGATCTACTGGGCGCTCAGCGAACTGCCCCGGTATCGCGCCGAGATGGCCCGGCTGCGCGAGACGAATCCCAGCCTGGCGGCCCGAGTCGAGCCGTATCTGGAGCACCTGCTCGACTGGGACTGCAAGGGATCGATCGATTCGACCCAGGCCACGCTGTGCCTGGCCTGGTATGAGGAGTTGTACGGGTTTGGCTATCCGGCCGAAACGCTCAAGCGGCAGTACGTGAGCAACGTCGCCGAGCAGTTCAATGCCTTGTTGACCGCGGCGCAAAAGCTCGAAAACATGTTCGGCAAGTGGAAGGTGCCCTACGGTCAAGTCAATCGCTTGCAGCGCCACGCCGACGTGGCGGACTTCATTAAGATCCCCTTCAGCGATACATTGCCCAGTCTGCCCAGCAGCGGCATGCCCGGCCCGCCCGGAGTGGTCTTCACCATGTACTTCACGCCGTCGATTTATTTTCCGCCGATCAAGATGATGAAGAATCACTACGCGGTGGTGGGCACCAGTTACATGTCAATCGTCGAGTTCGGCGATCGCGTGAAGAGTAAGTCGCTATTGCCCTACGGCACCAGCGGAAATCCCAAGAGTCCGCACTTTTTCGACCAGGCCGAGCTGCTGTCGAAAAAGCAGATGAAGGAGAACCTCTTCTACTGGGAAGATGTCGTGGCCGGCGCCAAGCGAGTGTACCATCCCGGTGAGGAGGGGACGGTGAACCAACAGGGCGCGCGGTGACGTCAGCCCACCCGGCGCTCGCGGCTGTCGGCGATGACGGCGAATCGGCTATCGTCGCGGCCATGGATCGTTAGTTGCGGGTAGGGGATTTCGATTCCGAGTTCGTCGAACTTGTTCTTGATGCGGCGCAGCAGCTCGCGCTTGACCGCTGCTTGATGCAGTGGTCGCGTCTTGATGTGAAACTTGAGGACGACGCCCGAATCTGCCAGCGCGTCGACGCCCAGCATCACCGGCTCGTCCAGAACCAGCGCGCTATAGGGCTCGCTGGCACATAGTTCCCGGGCCAATTGCATCAGGACTTCGATCGCGCGGTCGATGTTTTCGCGGTAGGCGATCCGAATTTCGAACACTGCCCGCGACCAGCCGTGGGTCGTGTTGGTGACGGTGGCGATTTGTCCGTGCGGAATGAAGTGCACGTGCCCCTCCGCATCGCGGAGCATGGTCGTGCGGAGCGTAATCCGCTCGACCTGGCCGGTGATCTGGCCGATTTTCACCACGTCGTTGACCAGGTATTGGTGCTCGAGCAGCACCAGGAACCCGGTGAAATAGTCCTTGATCAGGCTCTGCGCGCCGAAGGCCACGGCCAAGCCCACGACGGCGGCTCCGCCGATCAACGGCGCGACGGGGATGCCGACCTCATCGAGCACGGCCACCACTCCGCCGCCGAGGATCACGATATTGGCGGCATTGTGAAAGATGCCCAACAGGGTCTTGGCACGGTTTTCGCGCTCTGCACGATTGCCGATTCGGCCGCGATTGGCGACGAGCAGCACGAACCGCGCTTCGAGAATGCGCGACAACCAGAGCAGGGTCGCCACCGCGATCAGGATCGCGAGGATTTTGGGGCCATGATCGAGCAACCATTGCGTCAAGTTGCGGACTGAAAACGGATTATTCAGCGCACTGACGACGGCAGCGGCCTGTTCGGCGGCCTGGCGCTTTTGGTCGGCTTCCTCGACCGCCGCCAATTTCTCTGATTGCAATGCGGCTAGCGTGGACTGCAAGTCGTCCAATTGCCTGGCCGCTTCTCGCGACTCGATGCGGACTTCACGCACGCGCTCATTTGCTTGCTGGATCTGGTGCTTGATCGCGTCGGTGTTGGCCCCCTCCATCAGCTTGCGAAACAACTCTTCGCTCAAGCCCTTCAGGGTTTGGTCGGCGTTGTCGACCTTCTTGTGCGCGGTGTCGCGCAGCTGTCGCGCCAAGGCGATGTTTTTTTGCAGGATCTCGATCCGCTCGGAGATCGACTGCGCTTCGTGCTCCGCCAGATCGGCTGCGGCTTCTGTCTCTTGAGCGACGGCCGTGGCAGCCGCCAGCTCCGCGGGATCCGCGGTGTCGGGCTTGACCGCCAGCACGCCCGCGTCCCTTTCGTGAACCGCCTCGGGGGCGGTTTTCGTGGGAGTGCTCGCCGCCGCGGGTTCCGCTGGCATCGAGGCAGACGCCGGATGCGGCAAAATGGTCGATGGTGGAACCGAGTCGGTCCCGTGGCCGGACTTGTCAACCGCTGGCGGAGTGAGCGTGGGATTGATCGCGGGTCCGGAAGCCGCGGATCCCCGCAGCTTTTCGAGCGCCTGACGGTCGCGCTCGATTTTCTGTTCCAGCGCACCGGCGCTTTCCTGCACGGCTTTGCGCTCGCGAAGCGCCAGCTCGAAGCGATCCCGGGCCAGCGCCCACTTTTTCTCAAGCGCGGCGATTTCGTCTCGCATCTTGCGGTTGTCGTTGAGCGCGTCGGATTTCCCGGGTCGCTCAAGTAGCTTTTTCTTTTCAATGAGTTGGGCGTCGAGTTCCTCGAACTCGGCTTTCGCGTCCTCGAGCTCGCGGTCGGGCTCGCCGAGGCTGGCCTTCAATTCGCTCAACCGCTTCTCGTCGGACTGGAGCGAACGATCCAGCCGCGCGATACGCTCGGCTTCCGACGGCACCCGCGAGGCATGCTGCGCGGCGTTCGGATTCTCGGGTGGCGCGGGGGCCGCTTGTCGCGCAGGCTGCCGCGCCACCGACGGTTTGGCCGCGACGTCTTCGGCGTGGACGAACGAAGCACAGGCGAGCACGGCCGCGAAGACCAGGCAACCGATGGCCTGCGAGCGATGGACGATCATGCCAGCCTCCTTCCGGTAGCAGCGAGACAATCGGCGGGGGCGGGAGTATAGAGTACGCGGCCGGGACGGCTCAAGGTCGATTCGCGGTGAAACCACCGCTGGCCGTTGTAACGAGAGCTCGGTATCTCCGTTGCGGTTCAACAGATCGGGGATCTTTCGCCAGGTTCACATCCGCCGACATGCCGGCTTTATGCCGCCAGTCGTTGTTCAGCGTCTAGTTTTCGGCGACTGCCGCTTGGCATTGGCCCGGTGGTTCTGGACAATCGACTTATGCAAATGGCGTCGCGCATCGGAGTCAGAATCAAGTTCGGTATCCGTTTGTCGAAACGAGGAACCGCGAATGGGTCTTCCCCCAAATCAGACCGATAACGGCCACGGGGCCCCGGTCGATGTCTTGGTGATCGGCGCCGGTCTGGCCGGACTGTGCGCTGGGCGATACCTGGTTCGAAGAAATGTCTCTTGCACCGTGATCGAGGCTCGCGAACGAGTCGGCGGCCGCACGCAGAGCCAGCGACTTGGCAACGACACGGTCGACCTGGGAGGACAATGGATTGGCCCGATGCAGAGCCGCCTGAAGGCCCTGACGGACGAGTTGAACGTCGCCACGTTCCCGCAATACCACGACGGCAGGAAGCTGTTGTCTTGGGGCGGAAAAATCCAAAGTTACACTGGCGACCTGCCAAGTCTCTCTCCGCTGGCCCAACTCGAATTGCTGTGGAACGATTACCGGCTCAAGTCGCATTGGCGGACGCTGCCGCCCGAGCGGCCGTGGAGCGCGCCGCGAGCCGCCGAGTGGGACGGCATGACCGTCGAAACCTGGAAGCAACGCCACATGCGTTCAAAGGGCGCCCGGCTATTCATCGATGTGGTTGTCCGCGCCGTCCTCACTTCAGAGCCGCGCGATGTTTCATTCTTGTACTTTCTCAATTATCTGCGGTCGGGTCGTGGGCTCGAAAGCTTGATCTCGATCGCTGGCGGAGCTCAACAAGAACGGTTCGTCGGCGGAGCGCAGCAGATCTCCGAACGGCTGACCGAAGGCCTTGGCCATCGAGTCGTTCTTGAGTCTCCGGTGCGGTCCATCGAACAAGATGTCGATGGCGTTACCGTCCGCACGGACAAGGGACCCTTTCAAGGTCGTTACGTCATTGTGGCGATTCCGCCGGTGTTGGCCGGACGGATTCACTACGCGGCGTCCTTGCCGGCCAAACGCGATCAGCTCACGGCCCGGATCCCGATGGGCTCCGTGATCAAGTACGTTGCCGTCTATGAGCGGCCGTTTTGGCGGACGGCCGGATTCTCTGGAGAAGTGGTGAGCGATACCGGTCCAACGGTGACCACGTTCGATGACAGTTCGCACGACGGCACTCAGCCGGCCTTGGTTACCTTCAGCGATGCTGTCGCCGCGCGCCAGTGGAGCGGCCGAACGCCCCAAGAGCGGCAACAGGCCGTGCTCGCGGAATTCGCCCGGTTTTTCGGTCCGGAAGCTTTGCAGCCGACACATTTCGCGGAAAAGGATTGGAACCTGGATCCCTGGAGCCGGGGCTGTTATGTAGGTGTAATGGGGCCGGGCGTGATGACAACCTTTGGAGAGGCGCTGCGAGAACGTTGCGGCCGGATTCACTGGTCGGGCACGGAAACCGCCGACGAATGGATGGGTTATCTCGACGGCGCCGTGCAATCCGGCGATCGCGCGGCGGCGGAAGTTTGTGCCCGGCTGCAAAGGGCTGGCGAGCCAGCCGTTGCCCTCGGCAAGAGGCTTTAACAAAACCGTCGGGGACTGCCCCCCTCTCCGACGCAACAAGTCCGGGAGATGGATCAC
>JACQFF010000327.1 GCA_016200205.1 Planctomycetia bacterium | reverse complement strand
TCTCCGGCATTTTCGGGCACTATTTGTAGCACTTGACATTTACGCATCATGCGTTATTATTTACGTAATATGCGAAATATCCCGACACTCGACGCATTGCTGCCGAAGACCCGCCAGGGCATCTTGGCGGCAGTGCTCGTACAGCCTGAAAAAGCTTGGTACGTGTCGGAATTGGCCCGCCGCATGGGCGTTCCGTCCTCAAGCCTGCAACGCGAACTGAAAGATCTCACCGCCGCGGGGATACTGAAAACCCATCGGCAAGGCCGGATGGTCTATTTCCAGGCGAATACGGCTTCACCGCTCTTTTCCGATCTTCGCGGCTTGTTGTTGAAAACGGCCGGCCTGGTGGACGTGCTGGCCGATGCATTGAAGCCGCTGGCCGCGAAATTGCGGCTGGTCTTCGTCTATGGTTCAATCGCCAGCGGCAGCGAGCAAAGCGACAGCGATATTGACCTGATGGTAGTTGGCACGGTGTCGCCGGCCGAACTTGCCGTGCCTTTGCGGCGTGCACGTGAACTGCTCGGCCGTGAGATCAACCCCACTGTTTACACGCCGGCTGAATTCGACAAAAAACGAAAGGCAAAAGATCACTTCCTGACGCGGGTTTTGAATAAACCGAAGCTCATTGTGTTAGGAAACAGCGATGAGTTGGGCAAAGCTGCGGAATGAAAAGCGCTTGATTAAAGAACCGTCGAGCAAAACGGAGCTCGATAATCTGCGCTCCATCGTTACTCGAAGTCTCAAAGATGTCGCGGCGCCAGGCCTGTCTGCGGATACGCGGTTCATACTGGCCTACGATGCTGCCCGCAGCTTATCGTTGATCGTCGTGCGGGCGGAAGGCTTTCGGCCCAGGTCGGCTGGCGGGCAACACTACAACACGTTCTTGGCTTTGGAGGCGGCCGATCCGAATTTTGCAACGCTGTCAGCCTACTTCGATGGATGCCGAATGAAGCGCAACAAGTGTGAATACGACTCTGCCGGCGGTGTGAGCGAGACCGATGCTGACGGTTTGCTCACAGCAGCGCAACAATTTGCAGTTGATGTCGAGGCATGGGTAAAGGCTCGCCACCCGAGTCTGGCCTGATCGGTTGCGGTGATTGTTGCCAAACAAATCATCCCAACGTTTGATAGGCGGCACGTTGACGCCATCCCCAAGGTTCTCGGAGAAACATTGACGGGACTTTCAGGAACGGAAATTGGCCGTCTCCTCGCGCTTTGCCATAAGCGCCCGCACGGCCTGACGCAATTGGCCGACTGACGGCGGCGGATGTCGAGCAAAGTAGGAACGAGGAACGAAATAGGCTTTCACTAACCCGACTCGCCAGCGTGGGCACAGCGGTTTTTCCCTCGCTCGCGCGTCGGGTTAGTGTAGACGGTTCCTCGTACCCGCTAGGGCACCCGGCGACAACCCGCAATATGCTGTGCATCGTGGCATCGTTTACCGCCAGCGGCTTGAAGGATTGTGGGTCGTGGCGGGAGGCTCAGTGTGGCTATGGTGATGTGCGGCACCTGTGCTTGCCCGTATAATCGTGGCCGATTCGCATTAAACAAACGAGCTAGACGAACGCTATGCCCTACTGGCTGGATCTTTTCACCGGCACGACTTGGCGCCAGTTTCGTGACGCAGGCGCGGTCACTACTGGTTTTCGTGACTCGCAGCGTAGTGCGCTGAAGCGAGTTCGACCAGGTGATGTTTTTCTTTGTTATCTCACGGGCGTAATGCGCTGGGTTGGTGCGCTAGAAATTGTCGGACCGAGTGATGATCGAAGGCCGATTTGGGGCGACGGTGCGTTTCCGATGCGATTTGAAGTGAAACCAATCGTATTGCTCGATCCTGAGCATGGCATTCCGATGGAATCACTTCTGAGCAAGGTTGATTTCTACACAAGTCGCTCTGACGCAGGAAAATTCAAAGGGTTTGTCCGCCGTAGCCCGAATGCGTTTAAGCATGAGGCTGACGGATCATTGATCCTCGAACTCTTGCGACAAGCACAGCAAACTCCTATCTCGCGTCCCGTTGACCCAAAGAAACTCGCGCGCAAGCCACTGTACAAAGTTGAGGATCGGATCGGGAAGAAGCGAATTGAAAGAGTTGTCAGCATCCCCGAAGAACTACCGACCGAGGAACACGCCGCCAGTGCCGACGTTGACGTGGAGCCACGGCCAAGCGCAACTCGGCACACGGAGATTCAATACGAGCTAGCCGAACTCGGCGCAGGGATGGGTCTGGACATCTGAATTGCGCGCAATGATCGTTCGCGGATATGGAAGGGTAAGGCACTCGGTGCGCTTCCACACGTGATCGACGCGATGGCGACTCAATTCAACGATGCCACACAGCGCACGATAGAACTAATCGACGTTCTGTGGCTCAAAGAAAATTCCATCCTTGCGGCGTTTGAAGTCGAATGCACGACTTCGGTGTATTCCGGTCTGCTGCGCATGAGCGATCTACTCGCGCTTCAGCCGAACCTCGACATCAAGCTATATCTGGTTGCGCCCGACGAACGGCGGGACAAGGTAGAAGTCGAAATTCGTCGGCCATCGTTCGATTTTCGCCAAAAGCCGCTTGCTCGTGCTTGCGGGTTCCTGTCTTTCTCGCAACTAATGGAAAAGGTAGAAGGAATACGCAGACTCAGCCTTTCCAGTTCTCTCAATCCAAACTTCCTTGACAAAGTAGCCGAGTATTTCACCGACGATCCTGAAGCGTGAACCCAACGGCCAGCAGGGCAGTCGCTTCTGTGCATCGATGTCGTTCGGGTGGTCTGGTGCTGTACAACACCAATAGGCGCGGCTTGCTGACCCTGTCGACGATCGACTTGACTGGTGGTCGATGGCACTGCTGGACAAGCCAGCAGTGGCACCCGCCGGAATCCCAAGATCACTTCCTCGGCGTCAATTCTTCCCGCAAGCGGCGGGCGAGCTCGGCGGTGCGATCGTCGTTCAAGTGCAACGGGTTGATGATCAATCTGCCTTCTCGCAATGCGCTGTGGCCTACGTAACAGGGCGGCGTGCCGGAGCGCAAGTCGCGGCAAACTTCTATCGCGGTGCGCCCAAGCGCCCCCTGGTCGACGACAATTTCCAGGATCGGCAGGCATTCGCTCTGGCCCTCTTTCAATTCGCATCGAGCGGCACAACCGGCCAGCGCTTTGGAAACCGTGGCCAGTTGCTGACGGTATCCAGCCAGCTCAACGTCGTAATCGCCGCGAGCGAACATCCGCAAGGCGGCGACCAGCGCCACGATTTGTTCCTTGGAGACTTTGAAACCACGCCCGATACCGTGCCGGGGCATGCCCAAGAGGCGCGAGCGGTCGATCAACTCTGGCGGGGGCTGCCACAGTTCGAAACGTTCGTCCATGTCGAGCATTTGCAATGCCGCGGGGCCCACCAGTTCGCGCCGGCCGCAGAGAATTCCCGTGGCCTGCGGACCACGAATCGCTTTGCCGCCGCTGAAGGCCACCAGATCGGCACCGCTGGCCACAATCGCGGTCAAATTCGCGCGGGGCGGCAACTCTCCGGCCGCATCGACCAGCACCGGCAAATGATGCGCATGGGCCAGCCGCACCACGTCGGCCAACGGCGGCTGCGAGTCGTTCGTGAGAACGTAAAGCACGCCCGCCGTGTGCGGACCAAAGGCGGCTTCGTACTCCCAGGCTTCCGCGCGACGCACGCCGGCGCCCGCGGCACTCTCGTGGAAACCGACCTCGACCAGCCGCGCGCCGCTGGCACGCACGGCGTGATCGTAGCCGTTGCGATGCTCCCGCGCGACGACAAATTCATTCGGAAAACCCTCGCACTGCGGCAAGCGTTCCATGCGGGCCAGATCGTAACGGGTCAAGATGGCCGCCGCTCCGAGCGTCAGCGCCGCGGCCGCTCCGGAGGTGACCAGGCCGGCTTCGGCGCCGGTCACTTGGGCGATCACTTTCGACGCGGCGCCTTGCAATTGCTCAAGCGGCACCGACTCGGCGGCCGCTTCGCGAAACGCATCGAGCACGCCGGGGCTCATCGGCGCCCCGCCCAGTCGCGTGATCGCGCCGGAAGCATTGATGATCGGTTTCAAGCCAAGTTCTTCGTATACGCCCACGGTCAGGTCTCCGGGTTGCTTTCTTAATTCGCTCGATATTCGTCGATAACCTCTTCGTCCAATTCGATTCCCAGACCCGGCCCGCTGGGCACGCTGACATGGCCGTCGACGAGCGGCGGAAGGTTGCGAACCAATTGTCTCATCAGGGGCGACGGCCGCAAACAATATTCCACCAAATCGCCGCCGCAGGCCGCCATCCAGTGCAACGAAGCCGCCAGGTTCACGCCGGTGGAGAAACAATGCGGCACTGCCCGGCGGCTGGCTGTCTGGCACATCCGGCTCACTTCGCGGCACACGGAGAGGCCGCCGCAGATCGCCACGTCGGGCTGCAACACGTGCACGCCGCGCTCGATCAGATCTTCGAAGCCGTAGCGCGTGACTTCGCCTTCGCCGGCCGCGATCGGGATGGGCGATCGCGGACACAATTCAGCATAGCCGCGCAAATCGTCTTGCGAGAGCGGTTCTTCCAGCCAGCCGATGCCCAGCGGTTTGAGCAATTCCGCACGCGCAAGCGCGGTCGCGACATCCCATTTGCAGCCGGCGTCGACCATCAATTCGCAATTGTCGCCCACCGCACGCCGGGCCGCCTCGACGTGGTCCCGATCGACTTGAGCATCTTTGCCGAACGGTCCCCAGCCGAACTTGACCGCTTCGAGGCCCAAGCGTTTGGCTTCCTGAGCCAACCGAAACGTTTCGTCGGGCGTGTCGCCGAACAAATAGCTGGCGTAGGCGCGCATGTTCGCGCGCCCAGCTCCGCCCCATAATTGATAGACAGGCTGACCGACGGCTTTGCCGCGCAGATCCCACAGCGCCGTGTCGACGCCGCTCATGGCGTGGATCGCCGCGCCGCGCCGGCCGTAGCGGTTCGTGTGGAAATACATCCGCTGCCAGAGCGCTTCGACGTTCTCGGCGTCTTGCCCCACGATAATCTGTCGCAGTCCATGCCGCCGTTCGGCCGAACGGGGCGCTTCGATAATCGCCTTGCAAACATACGGCTGGCTGCTGACTTCGCCGATGCCGACCAGGCCGTTATCGGCATAAACCCGAACGATCAGGACATCCTGCGTGCCATCGGCAATTTCTTGCACGCCGGGAATTCGCAGGTGCAGGGCTTCAACGTCGGTGATCTTCATGGACGGTTTTTGCAGACCAACGGACCGGATTTTGCAATCGTGCCAAGCCGATCGCGGTGGTGACATTGTAATTTGCGGCTGGGTGCCCTGGCCACCGAGGCGAACCCGCTCTCGGCCATGCCGAAAGGAATCCAGATCATGCTCACGGCGAGCGCGAGCATGGCGCCGGGTCATTCCGCCGGCAGGGGGAAATGATTGAGCCCACCGATGGGCCTGTTATGATGGACTCCGTGGGTGTGCCATCTTGTGCGCAGTTTTCGTGTCAAAACGCGACCGGCTTGGAGGAATACCGCGATGCAGACGAAGAATCGACCCCGCTCGAGGCGCGCGGCCGTCTCGGTCCAAAGCGTGCTCGTTGGCCTAATGAGCGTCGGCTTGTCGCTGGCCTGGGCAATTTGCACTCACCCGGCACTCGCGGCCGAAGAAGATCCGCTTGGCACGCTGCGCTCAAAAAAACCAACTTCCAATACCCACATCGATGACACCAAGGACGTCCCGGTCCGCCGCACCTACGAAAACCGGCTGACGCGGTTGGCCGATCCCAAGCCGCTGTTGGCCGACCATCCGGAGTTCGTCGAGCCAGTCTATGAAACGGTGCGCTACGAAGCGCCGCTATTGGTCGATGATCCCAACGCCGATTTGCACGTCCGCGCGTGGCGATTCTCCTACAACGCGCGGGGGATCGTGGAAATGCCCAACTGCTTGGAAGCGGCCAAGACGGCGCTCATCATGGTGCACCCTTGGGGCGTCGATGACGGACAAGGTTGGCGCACACCCGAGCCGGCCGGAGCGGCCGACTTTTGCACGCCCGGGGAAAACCATCTGGCAGGCCGGCATACGCGCGAAGTCATTAATCCCTTTTTGAAATCATTGCGGGGCAAGGTGGCGCTGGTGATGTACAGCCTGCCGGGCAACGAGGATCCGATTCGCAAGAAAATGTATCGCTCCTTCACCCATCGCCCCACCGAAGCCGAGCGACAAATCGGTGCGCGCGAATTGGACGCCAGGCTCAACGGCTTCGTCTACGAAGGCGAGGCTGTGCCGAGCCGATTGAAACTTTCAGCCGACAAGCCGGTGATCGACTACTTCAAACAGTTCAGCGGGCTCGATGCCGGGCCGCGCTTCAACAACGCCGGCTTTTGGGAGCTGCCCATTCCCGTGACCAAAGATGTTGACGTCGACCCCGACGACGTCGTGATCTACGATGCCCCTGGTAATGAGCCGTTGAAACAATTCCTCAAATCGCAGGGTATTCGCCATGTCGTGTTGACCGGCTACGCCACCGACATGTGCTTTTGCAAAACGACGGCCGGATATCAGAACTTGTCGAAGGATTTCAACGTGTTTTTGGTCGGCGATGCCACGCTGGCGACCTTTCCGGCCAACTCCAGCCCACGCTTTGCCACCAACGCCGCGATCTCCTTTGCTTCGTTGGAGCAATTGATTACGCAGGTGTCATGGATTGAATATAAGAAGAATTGAGGCTGTCCGGGAATTCGTTTCGGGTGCCGAACGCGCAAGAGGTTCAGAGGATTGCGTTGTAGCCCACGAAAGTTCCGCCCATGTTCCGCCGCGGCCCCCTTCCGATATCGCTGCTAATTGTGTTGGCAGGCTGTGGCGGCCGTGGGGGCGGCGGCTCGGGCGTCGAGAAGTCACAGCGAGACACGTTGCTGATTGCCGTCGTTCCCAAGGCGACTTCGCACGAATTCTGGAAATCGGTTCACGCCGGAGCGGTCAAGGCCCAGCAGGAAGCGGGCGTAAAGATCATCTGGAAAGGCCCGATCACCGAAAGCGATCGCGAAGCGCAGATCAACGTCGTGCAGGATTTTATCGCGCAGAACGTGGACGGGATTTGCCTGGCTCCGCTCGATTCGCAAGCCCTGATTCCCGTGGTCCGTGAAGCCGCCGCCGCAAACATCCCCGTCGTGATTTTCGACAGCGGATTGGACGACAACGAGGGCACCGTCAGCTTCGTGGCCACCGACAATTATCACGGCGGCCAAATCGCCGGCCGCCACTTGGGCCAATTGTTGGGCGGCAAGGGACGCGTGATCGTGTTGCGCCAGGCCGTGGGCAGTCAAAGCTGCGAGCAGCGCGAGAAAGGCTGCCTCGATACGCTCGAAAAAGAGTTCCCCGAGATCGAAATCATCTCCGCCAGCGAATATGGCGGCGACACGGCCGACAAGGCACTGGTCAAATCGCAACAGTTGCTGCTCACGTTCGGCGATCGCGTCGATGGCGTGTTCACCTCCAGCCAGCACGTCTCGACCGGCATGCTCAAAGCGCTCGATGAACAAGGCTTGGCCGGCAAAGTGAAGTTCATCGGGTTCGACCCCGGACCGGAACTCGTCGTGGCGCTAAAGGCCAGGAAAATGCACGGAATCGTGCTGCAAGATCCGGTGCGGATGGCTCGATTGGCCGTGATGACGCTGGCCGCCCATCTTCGCGGCCATAAAGTAGATGCCCGCATCGCCACCGGCGAAACGCTGGCCACGCCCGACAACATGGACCATCCGGAAATCAAAAAACTGCTCGAACCGGAACTCTACGACGAGTGATGCGTGCCTCAAGGTGGCCCGTCGCACAAGTTCGTCTGGGGCACCCTCACAGACCAACCCGGTGGGCCTATCGTCCCGCTGACTTTTTTTGCAATTGCTCGCCGGAGACGATCATGTAGATCGAGTCGCCGATGGCGACTTCTTTCCCGTCCGCATCGCTCACCACGGCCGTGGTGTGGGTGATTTGGCGGCCGACGCGGGGGGCGCGGGCTTCGCAGATCACGAGGCCGCTGGAAACCGGCCGCAGGTATTTGATCCGCAGATCGACCGAGACCAGTCCCGCGCCTTTGGCCTTGGCCTGCAAATACCGCGCGGTGAGCAGAATCGAATGGGCCACCGACGTGTCGACCAGCGAGGCCATGGCGCCGCCGTGCAGGATGCCCGCCGGCTGACAGAGATCCTTCCGCCAGGCCATCCGCATTTTGGCCCGCCCCGGTTCGATTTCCACGAGCTCGATGCCCATCAATTCGAAAAACGGAAAGTCTTTCGCGGACTCTATCAAGTCCTGACGCTGGGTCTCGATGAACTTGGGAGACGAGTAGTCGATCTCGGTCATGGTCAAGATGCCCCGGCAGTCGCGGTGGAAAGTCAACGCTCGGGCTAGTGCCCGAGTGAGCAACTTATCAGAATTCGACCGCCTTGGGCACTGCCGCCGGGCGGCGTCGGAGAGGTCATCCCGCCTACGGTTGACTGGTGAGAACTTTGCCCACCAATTGCGAATCGGGAAAATTCGCCAGCATGTACGTATTGCGGCCGTCGGCGATCGTCACATTTTGAGTGTCTTCGCGGCCCACGCCAAACGTGCCGGCCGCGGCCAACGAAATCTGATGTTGTCCGGCGGGCAGCTCGATTCGCAGCACTTGAATTTTGTCGGGCAGCAGTCCCCACGACCGCGTGTCGGCCGCTTCGGTGGCTTCCCAGGCCACGCCGGCCACGTCGAGGGCGACGTTCAAAAAAGAATTTCGCTTGGCTCCGACCACCTCTTTCGTGCCGTAGATGATTCCCTTCTTCACGATCCGCCGCACCACCGCCGTGGCAATCACGCGCGGATAGATGGCCTCGTACTGTTCAACGGCCATGCGGCCCACGTCGGTGATCGTGGCCGTGCTGCCGACCAACCGGCGATCGACGTTGACCCGCACGTGACTCACGTTGTTGTTGGGGACGGCCACTTTGGGCACTTTGATCGGAGCGATCGTGGGGGGCAGCGAGTAGGTGCCGTTGTTGCTCAAAATTCGATCCGCGATCAAAAGTGCCACGGTGCTGGGTATCTCGAGCGTTTCTACTTTGTGCGGCCCGCGACCCACCAACGTAAAGACGTACAGCACGCCATTGCCCGGCGCCGAGTGCCGACCCGCTTGGGCCCGCTGGAGATCTTGCTGGCCGTAGACAAAGTCGGGCTGCCAACTGACGACCATCGCGCTGGCCCGGGCGACGTCGTCGTAATTGGCGTGCGTTTGCTCGCGAATCAATCCGTGGATATACGGTCCGAGAGCGACTTGCTTGTAGACGAGCTTCGGGTTGTGGCCTTCTTTATCGATTCCGGCATTGATGATCTGCTGCTGCTTGTCGGTGATTTGCAGGCTGTAAGCTCCGGCGTCGGCGCCGCCGGACATCAGATTCGACAGGGCCAGGAACGAGCGAATCAAAATCTTTTCATAGTCTTCGCCCGCGTATGACTTGCGGTTCTCGTCGGTAATCATCGACAGGGCCGATTCGCCCAGGCTCTTGTGTTCGAGGTAGTCGAAGCGGTCGCGCACCTCTCGCAAGGATTGTTCGGCCTCCTTGGGCCTGCCAGCCGAGAGATCGACGATTGCCCGCTCCAGCTTGAGCACGTCGGCGTCGTGCTTCGGGTGTTTGAGATCCTTGTTGATCGCTTGAGCGGCGTGGTCCACATCGCCGGCATAGAACGTGCCGCGCACTTCGCTCAACCGCTGATCGTAAGTGGCGCAGCCGGCCAGGCTCGAGCAACACAGCGCCAGGCGAATGAAGCACACACGGCACGACATGGCTGAAAGTTGCTCCGGTGCTCGACGAGCGGCTCGAATCTTGTGCGGCAAACCGCCAAATAGGATCGCCATGCAATCCGTGCGATTCCCTCTCCCGTTGGGAGAGGGTTAGGGTGAGGGCAACACGGCAAGTCGCCCTCATCCCGACCTTCTCCCAGAGGGAGAAGGAGCATGAATGATTCGTCGTTACCACTAGTTCAACAGCCGGCCCACGCGCGATTGATGGTAGCCCTTGGTCAGCGTGGCCGATTGCTTGTCGTACTGGCCGGTGCGGACGTTGATCATTTCCATGGTCAACAAGTAGTCGCGCTGGTAATTCTGATTCTCTCGCGTGGTGCCGGAGGTGAGCGTGGCGTAGAGCAGATAATCGAACGGCTGGCCCTGCTTTTCCATCACGCCCACGAACGTTCGCATGTTGGCCGGCACGAAGAGCTGATCGGGCCGCAGACGGGTTTCGATCAATCCGGCGTCGACGAACCGTTTGTTGATCGGCTCGAAGACGTGCGACTCGACAATCCGTGTGTCGATGATCTGATAGATCTGATCCTTGAAGTCGCCGATCTCTTCGGCGCTCTTGTTTTCGACCGCCACGAAGCAAATCCGCAGCGGCGGGCGGGCGATCGCTTCGGGTCCGCTGGTGCTGGCAGGAGTGACTTGCGGCGGGGGCGCGGCGTTGCGTGCTAGCAGACTGCCAACCGCCTGGTCCACCAAGGGCTTGAAAGTTTCAGAACCGGCCCCGTGGCTACCGACCATCTGTGGGTCGCCGGGCTGCACGACTTTGGCAAACTGCTTGCCACGGCAGCCGTTGAGAATCAGAGCGCCCAAGCCCACGAAACCAGCGCGGATCAGTTGTCGTCTGTTCATCGGACTCCCTTCCGCCCCCCACGGCCTTCCTGAGCCGGCCCGCGCGGCACCTTTATCGCAGCGCGCGTCTTGTCGAACATCTTGGATCGGTAGGAACGGTGGGGGAACTTGAGCCGATTTTGCGGGCGCAGCTCAAAACGTGACGTGATTGCACGCTAGCAACAAGCACTGGCCACCGCGCTTACGCTCGCGTGAGTGCGTTCGACCTCGCTCAATGCCGGGCCACCTACTTTTGTTCCTCGGCCGGTTTTGCTTCCTCCGCCTGCAGATCTCTCAACAGCGCGCGGGCCAGCGCATACGTCAGCTTGAAGCGAAGACCCGATTTGACGCAGCGCTGCAAGTATTCCTGCGCCAATTCGCGCTGGCCGGCCTGCAGAAAATAGCGGCCGATGAAATACTGCAAATCGGTTAGCTGGCTCTGTTGCGTCGCATTCACAATCTCTTCGAGCTCTTTCACATCTGGTTCCGCATCGGCGGGCTTTGCGACGTCAGCCCGCCGCCGCCGGAAACGCGATACTGCGGCCCACGGTCGACCACCGCGGCCAGCGCATCTCGGCCGTGGGCGTCGGCGGCTGGACGCACGGGTAGCTGTGCCTGCGGCGGCCGGAAAAGACTGGTCTCCAGGGGCAAAGTCCGCGCGTTATTAGCGCCCCACGCCCGCAAAGCACCTTGTCGGGCATGATTCCGGCCACGCGAACCAAGAAACCGGGGCGGTCGGACAAAAAATAGGGAGAAATTCACTGGGCGCTAGACACCCGGCGGGGGGCGCGATATTATAATCGCGGCTATTGTGCGTCTGGTTCCGGACTCTTTCCAAATGGGGAATGGCGGTTAAAGAGTCTCTCGAGGTTTTACCTCATGAAAATCAGCCGTCTCGCCCCCATCGCTTTGCTCGGTGTTTTCGGGCTCGTGACTACGTCGTTTGGCGTCGACCCTGCCACGGACTTCGTCGCCTGGGACGTAGCTGGCGACGCGAATTACATCTCACACTTCAACAACAGCCATGTCTCGGCAGATTTTACCGGGGCACCAGTCTCACTGAGTGACACCTTTACGGCCTCGGACGAAAATGACTCAAAGGGATATAGTGCCATCGCAAATGTGTCGGTTAGTGCTTACGCCGCGCCTGGCACGCTCCGCGTTGAGGGCCAAGGCGGCGCGTTCGTTTCGGCTTCTACGCCCCTATATGCCCCTAGTGCTTATGCGAACGTGACCGACGTTCTTGCAAAGTGGATTGATACGGGCGTCATAACCGGGCCCCACTTTCAGCTCGCCCAAGTTCATGCGACTCTGCAACTCCACGGCGCGCTTAACATCAATACCGTGGGGACAATCGATCAGGGCGACAGCCAGGCCAGCCTTTTTCTAGCGGTTATTGGGACCGGTGTGCCATCTCCTCCCCCCTTCGACCCGTGGTGGGGAACGATTGCCAATGGCAACGACCCCTTGTTTCCAGTAGTAATGCACGAGCCTCCGGATACTATTCCCCTATCGTTCCTCATAAATTATGGGGAGCCCTTTGATATCAACGTCGAACTAAGTATTTCAGCGTTTTCTCTCTCGCAGACGGCCTTCGGCACAGGTTCAACTAGGCCCGCGTCAGTCGGGGTGGTTTACGACGGTGACTTCTCCAAAACACTCACGTGGGGTGGGATCACGAGCGTGACTGACGCCTATACCGGCGAACCGATCGAGGGGTGGACAATCACGTCAGCGTCTGGCTTCGACTATTCCAAGCCCGCGCCCGAGCCCTCGACCCTCATCTTCGCCGCACTCGCCGGACTCGCCTTGCTGGCGTACCGACGCTGAACTCGGGTAGTCGTTTCGACGCTCGCCCTCTCCGCACGAAATGGGCCTGGCCTATTTCGTCCGCAGACCGGTGGCGTGCAATCCAAGCTTAAGCAAATCGACGCGCGCCAGTGATCGAGGCGCTACGCTGTGCTCGGCACGGCTCCAGCCGGCACGGTTCCGGCGCCCTTGCACCGAGGTTCCGTCAAAAGCGCGCAGCCCAGCGCGTAACAGTACGTTGACTCTCCGCTCGCTCGGCCATAGACTCATCGGATTAGCTGGACCAGGTCTCGGGTCGGGCCGCTCGTCGACGATGATTTAAATCCCGATTGCCCCCCACCTCCAAGCAAATTGTCGGATGTCCAAAGAAAACGAACGCCGCGCCTCGCCGGCCAGCTCGATTGAGCAGGTGGCCATTAACACGATTCGCACCCTGGCTATGGACGCGGTCCAAGCGGCCAATAGCGGCCATCCCGGCACGCCCATGGCCCTGGCCCCCGTCGCCTATACGCTCTGGAACGAGGTGCTCAGGTACGATCCGGCCGACCCGCGCTGGCCGGGCCGAGATCGGTTCGTGCTTTCCTGCGGGCATGCCTCCATGCTGCTCTACTCGATGCTGCACCTGGCCGGCGTGAAACAGGTGGTCGATGGCCGCGTGACCGACGAGTTGGCCGTGCCGATGGACGAAATTCGCCGATTTCGGCAACTCGGTAGCCGATGTCCAGGGCATCCCGAGTCGTTGGATACTTCGGGGGTAGAAACGACCACCGGGCCGCTGGGCCAAGGCATCGGCAACAGCGTGGGCATGGCGATTGCCCAGCGGTGGCTGGCCGAGCATTTCCACCGGCCCGGCTTCGAGCTGTTCGACTACAACGTGTATGCCCTGTGCAGCGACGGCGATTTGATGGAAGGCGTCGGCAACGAAGCCGCGTCGCTGGCCGGGCATCTCAAGCTGTCGAACTTGTGTTGGATCTACGACGACAACCACATCACGATCGAAGGGCACACGACGCTGGCATTCAGCGAGGACGTGGGCAGACGATTCGAGGGCCTGGGCTGGAACGTGGTCAAGGTG
>JACQFF010000326.1 GCA_016200205.1 Planctomycetia bacterium | reverse complement strand
GCGGCGGCTGGGCCTTCGCCAGCAGACCGTCCCCGGACGGAAAGCGATCCGGCGGAGCCGGTCTCGCATTATGGCCGCGCTAAACGGGCTGCCGAATTGATCGCCCAGGAATATGCGGCCAACGTGCCGATCACGATCGTGCGTCCGCCGATGGTGTTTGGCGAAGGCGATCCGCATATGCGGAGCTTGTTCCGCATAATTTGGCGCTTGGGCATCCACGTGGCGTTGGGAGTCAAGCAATCGCGCTATTCGCTGATTCACGTCGCCGATCTGGTCGATGCGCTGATTTTGTGCGCCGAGCGTGGCGCGCGGCTCGTGCCGGCCGTCAACGGTTCCCAGGCGAGTCCGGCGCGAGGCTACTATTTTGCCGCTGGCGACGAGCGGCCCACCTTTGCCGAGTTGGGCCTCTTGATCGGCAGCAGTTTGGGACAGACTCGCGTTTCCGTCTGGGGTAGCTCGAGCGGATTTCTGCTGTGGCCGGCGGCCGCGGTGTCCGAGTTGGTGGCCCGGTTGCGAGGCCAGCCATACATCTTCAATTTCGACAAAGCCCGCGAAGCGAAGGCCGGCTCTTGGATCTGCTCTTCGCAAACGATTCGAGCCGAGCTAGGCTTCGCGCCGCGAGCGTCTTTGGCCGAGCGATTGCGACAAACGGCCGATTGGTACCGGCAGCACCAGATGCTCTGACAGCCATTTGACGGGCCGCTCAGCCGCAAGTGCGTGTAATCCCTTGCTTGTGGCGGGGTAGCGGTCTTATCATGGGTCGGCATCTTCGCGGATCCGTAATGGCCCCCCTCGCTGTCGGACTTCTAAGTTATGGCCACGCGCAGACTCGATGGGCAAGTTGCTTGGATTGGCGGCGGAGCCTCGGGCATTGGGGCCGCGGTGGCTGAACTTTTCGCCGAGGAAGGGGCCCGCATCGCCGTTGCCGACGTGCAGACCGAGCGAGGCGAGACCCTCGTCCGGAAAATCGGCCGCTCCGGCGGCCAGGCGATCTTCACCCCTTGCAATGTAACACGGGAAGTCGAAATTCAAGCCTCGATCGAGCAGGCGGTCGAACAGTTCGGCGGCTTGCAAATCGTCGTCAACTGCGCCGGTATCGTCCACGTCGGGCCGCTCGACGACTATCGCGAGGAGCAGTGGGACGAGTTGATGGCCGTCAACGTCAAGTCGATCTTTTTTGCCGTCAAACACGCGATCGCCGAACTGCGCAAGAACCACCGCAGCTACGTCGTCAACATCGGTTCGGTAAGCAGCTTCGTCGGCCAGGCTCTGACGCCGGCGTACACGGCCTCGAAAGGGGCCGTTGTGCAACTCTCACGCTCGATTGCACTGGACTATGCCGCCGATGGGCTGCGTTCGAACTGTATTTGTCCCGGCATCACCGATACGCCGATGCTGCGATTCCACTTGAGTACCATGCCCGATCCCGAGGCTGCTTTGCGCGAGCGGCTGCGGCGCGTTCCGCTGGGCGTGGCCATGGACCCGCGAGACATCGCCAAGGCCGCGCTGTATCTGGCCTGCGAAGAATCCTCGGGCATCACCGGAACTTCCTTGACCGTCGACGGGGGCTACCTGTCCGCCGCCGAATGGAGCACTAAGCACACTCGCTTCATGGAACTCTAGACGCATCCCCCCATGCAACTCAAATTAGCTTGCGCCGACTTCAGCTTTCCCCTGCTCGAGCACGACCAGGTGCTCGATTTGATCGCGATGCTGGGATTCGACGGAGTCGACATTGGCCTGTTCGAAGAGCGGTCTCATCTGTGGCCCTCGCGCGCCTTCAAAAATCTGGATCAAACCGCCCGCGAGCTGTCGGCCAGGCTGGGCGACCGGGACCTGCAGGCGGCCGATGTTTTCTTGCAAACCGCCGCCGATTTTTTTTCCTTGGCCCCCAATCATCCGGACGCGAAGCCGCGCCGCAAAGCGCGCGATTTGTTTTTGCGGACGCTCGATTTTGCCGAGGCGTGCCGCGGCCGTCACGTATCGGCGCTGCCCGGGGTGCATTTCCCCGACGAGCCGCGCTCGACCTCATTGGCCCGCTCGTGCGATGAGCTGGCCTGGCGGGCGGAGCAAGCCCGCGAACGCAACATCGTGTTTTCCGTCGAAGCCCACGTCGGCTCCATCGCTCCAAAGCCGAAACAGGCGATCGAGTTGCTCAAGAAAACGCCCGGGCTGACCCTCACGCTCGACTATACGCACTTCACGAAGCTGGGGATTGCCGACGAAGAGATTGAGCCGTTGGTTGCGCATGCGAGCCATTTTCACGCCCGCGGCGCATGCAAGGGCCGGCTGCAGACTTCGCTGAAGAACAACGTCATCGACTATGCCCGTGTGCTCCGCGCCATGCAGAAAGTGAATTACCCAGGCTACATAGGCATCGAGTACGTGTGGATCGATTGGGAGCACTGCAACGAGGTCGACAATCTTTCCGAGACGATTCTATTACGTGATTTCTTTCGTTCGCACAACGGCAAGCCGCGGAAACTTGCCTGGAAATAAGGTGCCCGCGCAACCCAGTTCGACAGCGGCCCTCGGGGCAATTACCCTAAGACCGGTGGGCGTCGTTGCCGACAGCCCCGGCCGGCTCCTTGTCACACTTCGGAATCGATCCCATGCAAACTGCACGTCGAACGGCGATCACCAGTGCCTCGATACTCGTCACGGCATCGCTTTTCGGTCTGGCTGGACCGCAAGTGGTCGAAGCCGAACCGCCGAGTGACACGCCCGTGCCTGCGATTTCGATCCATCCGGAGAATCCCAAGTATTTTTTGTTTCGTGGCAAGCCATTGGCATTGATCAGCGCCAGCGAGCACTACGGCTCGGTCGTGAATCGTGCATTTGATTTCGAGCGGTATCTTGCTGATGCGGCCGACAAGAAGCAGACGCTCACGCGCACGTTTCTGCTGTTTCGCGAGCAGCAGAGCTCGCGGAATCCCAGTTCGCCGATCAAGCCCGAGTCGCCCGACTTCGTGGCGCCGTGGCCGCGCGTCGGGCCGGGCAAAGCCATGGATGGCGAGCCGATTTACGATCTCGATCAATGGAACGGCGAGTATTTCGAGCGGCTGCACCGTTTTTTGTCGCGCGCCTCGCAGTCGGGCGTCGTCGTCGAGTTGACGCTGTTCAGCAACACGTACGGTGACGGCGTGTGGGCCCTGAATCCGCTGCGGGCCGCGAACAATTTGCAAAAAATCGGGGCCGTCGAGTGGCAAGATTACAACAGTCTGAAAGATCGGGCGCTCAACGAGCGGCAGTTTGCCTACGCCGAAAAAATCGTGCAGGAGACCAGCCGCTTTGATAACCTTTATTACGAAATCTGCAACGAGCCCGGCGGTGGAATTGCCGGCCACGCCGCGCCGTCCGATGTCGACGCCTGGCAAGCCGAAGTGGCCCGCGCGGTCCGCGGCGAACTCAAACGGTTGGGACGCAAACACCTGGTGTTCGCGTCGCAGGCGTTCAGCTACACGCCCAAATTCACCCAAGAGCTCAATGCCACCTTCACGGGCTCGCTGGCCGACGCGGTCAACGTGCATCCGCTGCCCAACACGGTCTTGGACGGCCGGACTTACATGCTCGGTAATTTCATGTCCAAGGAATTGACGCTCGGCGAACTGGCCGAATTCTGCCGCGTCGCCCAGCGGTTTCCCAAACCATGCGTCTTTGACGAGGACAACACGGCCTCGCTCTATCGCGATTCCACCGGCTGGACGATTCACCGCAAACGGGCTTGGATCGCCGCGATGAGCCAGGCCCATTACGATTTCATCGATTTCTCGATCACCGTCGGCAGCGAGGCGGGTACGAAGGAATCCTCCGCGCAGATTCGAACCTGGATGAAACATCTGTCTGAATACGTGCACGCATTCGATTTCGTGCACGCCAAGCCATTGGCCGGTTGGATCGAGAGCATGCCGGAGGATCTGGTGTCGGCCGTGCTGGCGCAGCCTGGAGAATGCTACCGGGCCTATTTGGCAGACGCTCGCGAAATCAGCGACAAGATGGCCGGCGAGCCGATCGGAGGTGAGATTGCGTTTCGGCTGCCCGAGGGCGTTTATCGGGCCAGCTTGTTTTCGCCCACTTCCGGCGCTTACTCCCCGGCAATGAAAATCGAGGGGGGCGCCGCACCGGTGAAATTGGAACTCCCGGAGTTTCGGCACGACGTGGTGATCGAGGTTCGCAAAGACCGCTGAGGCCGTGATTAGAAACGAGGATTCATTGATACTCGTTCGCCGTGTGAGAGAAGTTCGGGATGCGGGCGATATGAACGGGAATTGGGCCAAAATCGCTATACGCGGCAGGACAAAATCTTATCGGCCGGTGCAGCGCGAAGCCGCACGCCGCGGCGAATCGCCGCCTGCATGAGCGGCAGCTTTGTTTTGTCCGTTTGCGCTAAAAACTCACAGCAAGCTAACTCCCCCGGGGGTAGTTTGATGGGCAGAATCCATTACCATGAGCAAAGCTAATCTCAGGGTACTTCTCATCGCTAACAGAGGCCTTTCCAATGCGACTTGCAAGCCTGCTTACAATCGTGGCCATGGTCTGGGTATCTGTCTTTTCCGTAGCCGCGGAGGCGACGCGGTTTCCCGGCCAGACCGAGCAAGGGTTCTTGCTCCCCAACGGCTGGACCGTCAGCCCCGCCGGCCAACAGGTTATCTTGCCCGACTTGCCGCTGAACATTGTCGCCTTGTCCGACAACCGCCACGTGCTGGTCGCCACCAGCGGCTACAACAGCCATGACCTGACGCTCATCGACTTGGAGAAGCCAGCGAAGTTGTCCACCGAAACGGTGCGGCAGAGTTGGTTTGGGCTGGCGATTACGCCGGGAGAGGACAAGCTGTGGTGGTCAGGTGGGGGCGGCAACATGCTGCATACTTTTGAATTGAAAAACGGCAAGCTGGCACGCACCGGCTCCGCTGAAGAGCCAGCCAAAGAGCGCGACGGCAATCGCGATCCCAAAGACCAACACTTCAAAAGCGGCCTGCTCATCGACGCCAAACGCAACGTCCTTTACTCCCTCGACATCGACGCCGGCACGCTCTCGGCCATCGATCTCGGCGGCAAGCAGCCCGAGCGTACGCTCAAACTGGGCGGCCGACCTTATGACGTGGCGCTTGCGCGCAACGGTTCGCGACTGTACGTTTCCGATTGGGCCGGACGCGTGGTCTTGGCGATTGATCCCGGCGATCTGCGCGTGGTGGCCAAAATCGCCGTGGGCGAGCATCCGAATCAAATTGCCCTGCATCCGCAAGACGATCGACTGTTCGTGGCGTGCGCCTCGAGCAATCACGTGGCCGTGATCGATACCCGCCGCGGTATCGTTACCGAAACGATTTCGACGGCGCTATTTCCCAAGGCGCCCGAAGGCAGCACGCCCGATGCGCTGGCAGTGGCGCCCGACGGCAAGAAGTTGTACGTGGCCAACGCCGACAACAATTGCGTGGCCGTGGTCGATATCGCGCAGGCCAACCACAGCCAGGTGCAGGGCTTCATTCCGACCGGCTGGTATCCGACGGCCGTGGCCGTGACGCCCGACGGCACGAGGTTGTTGATCGGCGTGGGCAAGGGAAACCAGACGCGCGCCAATCCTCGCTCGGCTCCCGGCGAAGCGGCGGCCAAGACCGAAGACCCCAAAAGCGATCGGCCCCGGCGAGGTTATCCCTACATCGGCACGACGCTCTCCGGCGCGCTGTCGATTGTGCCGATTCCGGAGGTGGGTAAATTGTCCGCCTACACCGAAGTCGTTTATCGCAATTGCCCTTACTCGGATACGTTGCTGTCCGACGCTCCGCATCCGACGAAGACGGCCATCCCGACCAAGGTCGGCGATCCTTCGCCGATCAAATACGTGATCTACATCATCAAGGAGAACCGCACGTACGACCAGGTGTTCGGCGATATCGGTCGCGGCAATTGCGATCCCTCGCTCGTCATGTTTGGCCAAGAGGTCACGCCCAACCATCATAAGCTGGCCAATGAGTTCGTGCTGTTGGACAATCTGTATTGCAATGGCCACGTCTCGGCCGACGGTCATCCTTGGTCGACGATGGCCTACAACACCGACTACACGGCTCGTAATTGGGCGCTGACCTATTCCAGCCGCGAAGGGATCGAGGACGATGACGAGGGCGATTTGCAAAAGGCTCCCTCGGGTTATCTTTGGGATGCGTGCGCGCGGCACGATTTGACGTATCGCAGTTACGGCGAATATGGCGGCCGCGTCAGCCAGCCCGACGGCTCGATCAAAATGGAAGGCCGCGTGCCCGGCCTGGTGGGCCACATGCCGCCGACGTTTGGCATCCCGAAAGTGGCCGGCCAGCGCTCTCGCGATACCGACAACGTCGACTCGTTCCTGACGGAGTTCCACGAATTCGAACGCAACGACAACCTGCCTAAATTCATCATCATGAGTTTGGGCGAAGACCACACGACCGGCACCCGCCCCGGAACGTTCACGCCGCAAGCCTGCGTGGCCAGCAACGATCTGGCGTTGGGCCGGATGGTGGAAGCGATCTCGCGCAGCAAATATTGGCCGCAGATCGCCATTTTCGTGATCGAAGATGACGCCCAAAACGGCCCCGATCACGTCGATGCCCACCGCACTGTGGGCCTGGTGATCAGCCCCTATGTCAAGCGCAAGGCGCTCGACAGCACGCAATACACGACCGTAAGTATGATCCGCACGTTGGAGCTGATTTTGGGCCTGGAGCCCTTGAGTCAATTCGACGCGGCGGCTCAGCCGATGTTCGCCACGTTCACCGACAAGGCCGACGTGGCGCCCTATACGGCCGAAAGCGCCCGCATCGACGTGAACCTCAAGAATGACAACCTCGCCTACGGCGCCAAACGATCGAGCCGAATGGATTTCAGCGAGTACGACAAGATCGACGATTTCGAGCTGAACGAAATCCTCTGGCGAGCCATCAAGGGCCCACACGCGCCGCTGCCGCCGTCCGTTCGCCGGGCAATTGCGTATCGGGTGAATTCGCGGTAAGTGTGCTCGCGCACTTACTTCCAGTTCCAGCGAAAACAACGGGAAGGACTACCGCGTGCGATTCGCCAGGTGGGTGTTTTTCGTGGCCGGCCTTTACGGCGTTCCCGTCGTTGCACCGCTGTATTTCTTCGAAGAGCGCTTGGGCCAGGACTATCCGCCGGCGATTACCCATCCGGAGTTTTACTACGGATTTGCCGGCACGGTGCTTGCCTGGCAGATCATGTACCTGATGATCGGGCTCGATCCGGTTCGGTATCGGATGGTTATGCTGCTGGGCGCCGCGGCCAAAACCAGCTTCGCCGTCGCCGTCCTGATCCTCTATCAACAGGGGCGTGTCGCCGCGATGATGGTTGGTTTGGCGGCTCCCGACGCGTTGTTGGCCGTGCTCTTCGTGGCGGCGTGGCTGCGCATGCCGAGGGACTGGCCGAAAGTCGGAGATTAATCCGACGTCGATGGCGCCCCCGCGCGCGCGAGCAACGGGCATCCCCGGTTGCTGCCCGCGCGGCTGCTCATGGCGTTCCCGACGGAGGCATGCCCATCGCGCGGCGCCAGGCCGACAACTGGCCTAGGTGCAGGGCATGGTGCGAAGTGAGGATGTGCACCATGGCCACGCCGACCGTCGGCAGCGTCGGCCGCAGTTTTGGGTTGGGAAACTCCCGCTCGAATGCCTCACTCGGCGCCGCCTTGACCGTCTCGGTAAGCCGGGCGTAGGCTTTTTCGTACGCCTCTAGGAGTGCCGCCTTTGACGGATAGCGCGCTCGATCGCTCGTGGGCTTGGAGGCCACGTTGAATAACTCGACCCACTCTTTGGGCATCAAGAACGGCTGGTCGAAAATCCGAATCATCGAATCGGCGACGAAAGTCAGGTGCCCGAGAATCCACGCGGCGTGGTTCATGCCCGGGGCCGGCTGGGCAGCCATCTTGTCGTCCGGAATGTCGGCCACGAGTTTTCTCGCGTATTGCTGATTAACGGCGGCGGCCCGCAAAACGTGATCCTTCATAATTCCTGATCCTTCGTAAAAGAAAAACGAGCCAATCGCCGGCGGTTTAGCGCGACGTCCCGGCCGGCTATTTCTTGAAAGGCACGTGATAGCCGGCCACCTTCAGCCGGATGCGGTACAAGCTTTTGTCGACGGTAAGATACAGCATCGTATCTTCGCCGCCGATCCCGAACTCGCAATTGCTCGGAATTCCGATCGGTTCCTTGGCCCCGTGTTGATTGGGCGGACCGGTGGGAATGAACGCGATCTCCTTGCCGGTCGGATCGACCACCAACAGGCCCGGCCGTTTGAGGCTGCGCGAGGTGAGATAGATGTTGCCCTTGATGTCGACGCACATCCCGTCGCAGCCGATTTCCGGACTGAAGTCGACGATCGTCTTCTTTGGCCCGTTGACCAGGCCATCTGGGCCCAGCGGGAAAGCAAGGACCGTCATTGCGCCAGGCTTGGGCGGCGGAGCTGTGGGGTCGATCTTGTCGGTGCCGTTGTTGTGGTCGCCCACGTAGAGCGTCCTTTGATCGGGGCTCAGCGCGACACCGTTCGGCTTCTCGACTTCATGCGTAATCTCGATCACTGACCCGTCGGTGTTGATCCGGTACACGGCGCGATGCTCGAGTTCGCGCGGCTCTTCGCCCAAGTAGCGCGGATCGCTGAAGTAAATCCGGCCCTGGGTGTCGATGCACAAATCGTTGGGAGCGTTGAACCGCTTGCCGTGGTAGTTGTCGGCGATGGTCGTACTCTTGCGCGTTGTGATATTCCAGCGCGAGACCCGCCGCCCGCCGTAATCGGCGCCTTCGCAGGCCACCAGATCGCCATTGGCGTCGCAGGTCAGCCCGTTCGCCTTGCCGCTGTCGGCGGTGAACACGCTCACCTTGCGCGTGTCGGGGTCGAACCGCAAGATCATGCCAGGGTCAGCACCGAAGGGCATGTCGGTGAAATAAATACTGCCGTCGGGAGCCACCGCCGGCCCCTCGGTCAATCCGCCGCTGAGCTTGGCCGTGCGCGTGAAGAGTAATTCCAGCTTCGCCCCGTCGGGCCCGATCGGGTTTTCCGCCGCGTCCATCCGCGCGTTGTAGGCGGCCAACAGCAACGTCAGAACGATGAGAGTTGTCACCAGGGTGCGCATGATTTACCTCGAGTTATCGAATGAGCGGATTGTGGTTTTTACTGCGATCGATCGATACGGCCCAACGATCACCGCCGCAATATAGTTCCGGCGAGCTGTCAGTGTAGCGGCCGCTGGCGCGGTTCTCAAATGGATTCGAAGCACCGTTTTTTCACCGTCGGCGTGGTGTCGTAGGATAGCGGTTTACATTTCCGATAGTTTAAACCGAGGCTCCGCGGAAGGAACGACGCCAGGCGTAAGGAAACGGGCGGGGTGAAATCGCGTGAAGAAGCTCTCGCCCCCTTTTTTCGAAAAACGGCAATCCATAACTCCCGACCCTGGTCCAGGCACCTTCTTCCGTCGCAGACATGAAAGCATGATAAGGTTGCAGGAAACGTGCCCGAAAGCCAGAAACCCTGTCCGTGGCCGTCTCGGGTTTGTCCCAAATGATCTAGGCCGGCTCATCGAGGCTGCGCAACCATTGCCTACCTTCGGCAAGCAGCTTCCGAATTGCCGGGTCGAGCCAAGCTTGACGGTGTAACCAGTCGATTCCATGCAACAGGGCCTCACTCCCCAGCCTCGAGATCTGCTCGTTCTGGTGGACACCGGCCGCGACGATGCTGGCGAAATACAACAGCGTGTATATCGGCCGGGGGTGGGCCCGGTCGGGCCGGCCCACCTCGCGCTTGGCAAATTTCTTCAACGTCACCAGGTCTGCGACCGACGGCGCTCGATCGGTCAATAGGCCACCCACGGTTGTCTCTCGAAGGTCGCCGGGGGAATGGTCCGGCACATCCGGACCACCCTCTACACCCCAGAGTTGACGCCCCGGCGTGTTCAGGACTGCGCGCAGGCTTTCCGCCAGAACATCCGTGCCGAAGGCCGGATCCTTGTCGGAGGCAAAGAGCAGCGACTGGGACAACTGGGCCGCGTTGTATGAGGACGGAGCCTGACTTACGCTCATCACAACGGTTGCCGGTTGACAGTTGCCCAGCTCGGCCAGTGCCGGATGCCAGCTATCGGAAGCCAGCAAGACCCGCAGCAATTCGTCGAGCTCAGCATCGACTTCGGCAGCAGGAACATATTGTAGAAGTACCTCCCGCAGTGTTCGGTTGAGTTTGCGCTGTATGGTTATCAGGGCATTGGAGACCTGGATTTTGGAGGCATAGCCGAAGCGCGCCGCAAGCGCGGCAAGATCGGTAGGCTGGCCACCGAAGGCGGCCGGTTTGAGCACGCGATCCTCGAACACACCCCACAGGTCCGGCCTCGATTCCGCCAGACACTGAGCGCGCAGCTTGTCCAGCGTCTCGATCAGAAGTTGCCAGGCATGTGCGACGTCCGACAGGTCCGTAAGCTGCGACCCGTCGCCCGCCAAATCCTGTGCGGCTTCGTCGCTCAAGCGATAAGCGCGGTCGGGCCGTCGCTTGTCTGCGTTGTTCCTCCGCCAGCGATCCAGCACGAAGTTGCGAAGGGCCGTCCGCAGGAGGCTGTGAAAGGGCCCGCGTTGACTGTCGGCGCCGGTCAGCAGTTCGCCGCTGAGCACCTTTTCCAGCACGAACTCCTGGAGCAGATCGTCCGCCATCCCCGGGTCGAGGCGCAACTGATATGTCAAGTACAACCGCAAGGCGGGAACACTTTGGTCAAGCAACGATTGCAGCGCCGCCCGCCGCACCCCGGCGTCGGCCGATCGAGCCCGTTCGACGAGTGACCACCGTGCGGCATCTTCCGCCGAGGGCCACCGGTCCTGATCCGGCCTCATGATCCATCCCCTTTTGTCGCCCGAATCGAGTCGACGCTTGGCTCGGTCACCACAGCGCCTGGGCCTGGTCGCTCGGTTGTTGATCATCTTACGCTAACACTCCCTACTTCGCGCTTCAACCCCGGTCGGACTCATCGGCAGACAGTTGACTCAAAAACAATGATCGCGACATCCTCCGCACGAAGGTGGATCCTGGCGATTGTGGTCTGGCAGACGGATTGAGGGCACGAAAACTAATGAAAAGGACGGGAATCCCTCCCGTCCACCTGATTATTTGTTGCGCCCGATTTGTTGATCGCTAGCGTCCGACTATCGGTTTTCCGCAACTTGCGTTTGGCCCGCGGGGAGCCGGGCTTCGTCGGCCAGTGCCTGTACGAAACGTTTCGCTTGCAGATAGTCACTCGATCGCAATTGACCGATTTGCCGGCGCAATTCCTCTTTCAAGTCGCAAGCCGCCGCTTCGATCTCTTGGCGCATCTGGGGATTAGCGGTGCAGTATGCCCATTGAGCTCGCTGCTTGAAGAGCCCATCCAACCGCGTGCGTGTGGTTTCGTACCGGGAGTCGAGCAGCACGACGGGCCAGGCAATGGTCCCATTGTCGCTCAGGTCCTGCGGCGTGAGGCGGTTTGGTGCGGCCTTAGGGAACAAGCTTTGGTTGCGCCGGGCCGCTTCGGCGAGTCGACGGTAGCGGTCGGTTCGCTCCCGCTCTAGCGCTTCGCGGATCGCGGAGAGTTTCAGGTAACGGTTGGTTTGATTGATTCTGTCGACGGAACCCCAAGTTTGGGCGGCAAGGGCCTGGCTCTCCAGGAACTGCCCGTAGGATCGAATGTAATCCGCTTCCCCGTGCAAGGCGCCCTCGTAAGGGGTCGAAGAGTAAAACGGGCCTTGCCACGAATGGACGTAGGGGCAGACCTGAGCCAGGGCCGCGTTTGCAGTGGCGACAACAATGAAAAACGCGGCACATGCTACTGTAGTCTTCATGGCAACCTCCTTCCCACGGTGAATTCGCTATCAACGCCCTGATTTCTCAGGCACGCCAGGCATTTGTCCGGCTTCACTCATAGATACGCATCCTAGAGCCCGATATTGCGCGGACGCGTAAAATATTTTTTGTGCCGCGGGGAGAGGGCCCAGCCACGGGCCACGCTCAACCCCCAATTCCCGCCGTTGAGATCGTTCATCTCAACCTGGGACTCAGCCCGACCAAAAAGGGGATAAGTCCAATTAACGCGCCGGCGTGCCGTAAATAATTGGACTTATCCCCTTTGTGCGCCGTGAAAAGGCGTGGGTTTTCAGTGGGTGCAAATCCCATCCGGCAAGGGTTCGCTCCAGCCGGTAGCAATCGGAGCGGCAACGGAGGTAACGAAGTTGC
>JACQFF010000325.1 GCA_016200205.1 Planctomycetia bacterium | reverse complement strand
TACCGAAGGTGGGACTTGAACCCACACGCCCTTGCGGGCACTGGATTTTGAGTCCAGCGCGTCTGCCATTCCGCCACTTCGGCTTCGAGCGACCAATTTGCGTCGAGAATTAGAAGTCTACGTTACCCTTATTGGTAGTCAATCCCTGGTGAGTGTTGCTGTCGCTGGTGCAATTTTGAACCGCCTTTGGGAGTTTCTTGACGCGTTGCGAAGCACCGGCTAGCATGGCCCGACGCTCCCAAATTCTGGAGCGGAAATCGGCGCAACTGTTGCGGTCGATCCCTCCGTTTCGGCCGCTGTTCAAGAACAGATAGGCGATTCATCATGGCTGCGAAGAAAAAGGTCCGCGTGGCGATCATCGGGCTGGGGTTTGGCGCCGAATTCGTGCCGATCTATCAGAACCATCCGCACGCCGAAATGTACGCCATTTGCCAACGGTCCGAACAGAAGCTCAATCAGCTTGGCGATGCCTTTGGCGTGGATGTTCGCTACACCAAACTCGATGACGTGCTGGCCGATCCACAGGTGGACGCCATTCACGTCAATACGCCCATTCCCGATCATGCCGCGCAGAGCTTGGCCGGACTGCAAGCCGGCAAGCATGTGGCCTGCACCGTGCCGATGGCTACCACGGTGGGCGAATGCGAAACGATCGTTGAAGCGCAACGGGCCTCGGGCAAGATCTACATGATGATGGAAACGGTCGTCTACAGCCGCGAGTTCCTGTTCGTCAAGCAGCTCTACGAGCGCGGAGAATTGGGACGCATTCAATTCTTGAGAGGTTCGCACCTGCAGGAAATGGCCGGCTGGCCAGGCTATTGGGAAGGGCTGCCGCCGATGCACTATGCCACCCATTGCGTCAGCCCGTGCCTGTGCCTGCCGGGCAAGATGGCCGAAAGCGTGGTCTGCCACGGTTCGGGCCGGATCAGCGGCAAGCTGGCGTCAAAATATGGCTCGCCATTCGCCGTCGAAACGGCTACGCTCAAAATGCGCGATTCGGAACTTTGCGCCGAAGTGACGCGCAGCCTGTTCGAAACGGCCCGCCAGTACATCGAAAGCTTCGACGTGTACGCCGACAAGACTTCGTTCGAGTGGCCGCGGGTGGAGCACGAGCCGTGCGTGTTGCATCGAGGCGAAAAGCCCGAGCGCGTTGACGTGCCCGACTTCGCCGACCTGCTGCCCAAGGAGATCCGCCGCTACACGACCAAGGGGGTATACGACGCCAAGGAGACGCAGCATTTGTCGTTCATCCAAGGCAGTGGCCATGGCGGTTCGCATCCGCACCTGGCCCACGAGTTTATCAGTGCGATTATCGAAGAGCGAAACCCGCTTCCCGACGCGGCGACCAGCGCCAACTGGACGATGACCGGCATCTGCGCCCACATTTCGGCGATGAAAGGCGGCGAACGGATAAAAATTCCGCGGTTCTAAAGCGCCCGCGTAAGGAAGTCGCGCCAAACCGCATCGACGCAGGGGACAGTCTCCCTCCGGCGGTTTGATTAAAGTTCCGAAGTCATTGAGCGGCCGACAAGGAAGTCGAGCGAGGCGGGCAAAAACCAGTGAAATTGCGCCCCCTGTTGGGTTCGCTTTAAGGTAAGCTTGAACCAGCCGAGCACTTAGAAACTATCTCAAAACGGCTTCGAGAGGGGGACAGCCCCATTTTGCTCCGAAGACTGCGCAAAATCGGGACAGTCCCCAGCCGTTTTGAGATAGTTTCTTATTGATTTGCCCCGCCGGCGATTGTGCTTGCCAGGGTAATTGTGCCGACTGCTCGACCAAACACTGGGCTGTGGGTTATGTCGATCCTATTGTTCGAAGATGAGCACGTCGCGCGGCTCGACCCGGTCGCGGTCGGCAAGCCGGCCTTTGCGATCAGTTGCGGCAGTTATCGGCTCATCGATCTGGCTGCGCAATTGGGCCAGCCGATTCACGCCCGCGTGCGCAAGCACTTGGCCCAGATCGTCGTCGCCGATTTTCCCGAGCTTAGCCCAGAGCCGGCCGATGCACAAAAGCCGGTGCTGTGGATCAATGCGCGGCTGGTCCCTTCGGCCAAAGTGCTCGACGAGCTGCGTGGGCTGCTGAAGGCCGGCCAGCCGGGAATCGTGCACGCCGGCGCCGCGGTGAGCGCCGCGCTACTGGCCCCGGGCAACCACCCTGGGCAATTGGCCGACGAACTGCCGACGGCTGAACAATTCGCCGAACTTGCATTGCCGCCGCTCGCGGCCGATTTGCCCCTATTGGAATACCCGCACGACATCATTCGCCATCATCTGACGACGCTGTCGGCGAACTTGGAGCATCGGCTGGCCGGCGGTGGATACCAGCAAATCGCCGAGGGCGTGTTTGCCGCCCCGGATGCCAGGCTCGGCCAGTATGCAGTAACGGATATCGACCGCGGTCCGATTGTTTTGGAAGCCGGCGCGACGATTGGGCCTTATTGCTACTTGAGCGGCCCGGTCCACGTTGGCCGCTCGGCCCGGGTGTTGGAGCACGCCGCGCTCAAGGACGGGGTTGCCATCGGTCACACGGCGAAAATCGGCGGTGAAGTCGAGGCTTCGATTATCGAGCCGTATACCAACAAGCAGCATCACGGATTCCTGGGGCACAGTTACCTGGGCAGTTGGATCAATCTGGGGGCCGGCACCTGCAACAGCGATTTGAAGAACACTTATGGCCCCGTCAACATGGAGTACCACGGCCAGAAGGTTGGCACCGGGATGCAGTTCGTCGGGGCGATTATCGGCGACTACGCCAAAACGGCAATCAACACCGGCATTTTCACCGGCAAGACCATCGGCGTGTGCAGCATGGTCTATGGTTTTGTCACCACCAACGTGCCCAGTTTTGTCAACTACGCCAGGCTGTTTGGCCAGGTAACCGAGGCTCCCGTCGAGGTCATGGCGGCGACGCAGCGGCGAATGTTCGAGCGGCGCGGCGTCACGCAGCGGCCCGCCGACATCCAGCTTTTGCGAGACATGTACGCGCTGACGATCCACGAGCGGCAACGCTCGGGCGAGGCGCTATCGCTTGAGCCGCTGTCGCTTTAGCTATCGAGTCGCCTGCCTTCGGGCCGTGAATGAAACTATACTGGCGGTGCTTGATTGTATGAGTTGGGATCCCGGCGTGGAGGTCACGCCGTGCGAGAGCGATCGATTTTGGTGGTTGGGCGGCTTATTGGCTATGAAAGTTTCGCAAGCGTATGGTCCGGGCAAGTTCGGCTTGTCGTTCGAGTTGTTTCCGCCCAAGACCGAGGCCGGCGAACAGGAACTGTTTCATCACGTCGAGCAGTTGATCGCGTTCAAGCCCGACTTCATTACCTGCACCTACGGCGCTGGCGGTTCGACGCGTCAAAAGACGCTCGAGATCGTGGAACAAGTGCAGCGGCGCTTCGGTTGCCCGGTGGCTTCGCACTTGACGTGCGTGGGTTCGACCGTCGACGAGTTGCGCGCGTATTTGCAGGAAGCAGCGCGGCGGCGGATTGGCAACATCGTGGCGCTGCGTGGCGATCCGCCGCAGGGTCAGGCCGCATTCAAACCCGTCGACGGCGGACTCTCCTATGCCAACGAGCTAGTCGCCCTGATCCACGCCGAATTTCCGCAATTCGGAGTGGCGGTAGCCGGCTATCCGGAAACGCACCGCGAGGCGCCCAGCCCTGAAGCCGATCTGGAGAATCTGAAGCGCAAGGTCGATAGCGGCGCCGATGCCGTGATCACCCAGTTGTTTTACGACAACGCCGATTTCTGGCGATTTTGCCAGCGGTGCGAGCGCGTCGGTATCCGCGTTCCGATTGTGCCGGGCATCCTGCCGGTGACCAACTTGGCGCAGATTCAGCGCATTGCCTCGTTGTGTGGCGCGAGGCTTCCGCGCGAATTCCAGTCCGCCCTGGAGAAATCGGCCGACAACCCAGCGGGCCAGTTCGAAGTGGGCGTCGAGTTTGCGACGCGCCAGGTTCGAGCGCTTGTCGAACGTGGTGTGCCGGGCATCCACTTCTACGTGCTCAACAAGTCGCCCGCCACGGCCGGCGTGTTGCGAGCCGCCGGGCTCGATCGGGCAAAACGCTGAGTCCAAGTTTGGCCTTTGGCATGCCGGTTGCCAGGGCGCCCAGCCGTCGATCCGAGTTTTTGGCCGCAATTGGCCAAATCCTTGCTTTCCAAGTGAACCTATCGACACAGCTTACGTTCAAAAGAATAGGTGCCGATTCGATTTTTGCTTCGAGAGAGCCGGCAAAAAGGTCTCACTTCGACCGATGCTGGCGCTCGATAACAGAGATGAGGGTTTGCAGCGAGTTTGGCAGCCTGAAGCGGCTGGGATTGACGCTCGCCACGATTTCGGATATTTGCTGTGTCGCTTCAGGCGGTTGTGTCACGGAAGACGTCGGTAAGAAAGACGACCGCGCCTCGTTGAAGTTACCTCTTGATTTGGTCGTGTCGGTCCCGCGTTGACCGCTTACTCGATCATTGCAAGGAGGTAACGATGCCAAAAACCAATTTGGCAGTTCGCCGACCTGTTGCCCCCGCGGGCTGGCACTCCCGGGCTTGTCTGGCCGCTCTGGGTCTGGTAGCCCTGGCGACACTCTCCGGCGGAGCGGCCTGCCTGTGGTATCACGCCCATGTCGCCGGCCCCCAGCACGTTTTGGGTCCTGCCGGGATCATTTTCTTGGTCAGTGGCCTCATGCAGTTGCGGATTGCGACGATCGCTTGGCGCGCGGGCCGGCTTGCCGCGCGACAAAATTCCGGGCCGGTCCTGCGATCTTGGCGCTTATTTCTGGCGGGCGCATTCTTGGCCTACGTCGCGGCGCTGGCGATTGGGCCTGCCGAGTACATCGGCTGCGCATGGTTAGCGGCGGTCGCCGCCTGGTACACGATGTTGCTGCTGCCGCTTGCCGCCTCGCCGCGCGTGCTTGAAGGCTGGCGCAAATGGACGCAGGGTCGCACGCCGCGCCGGCTCAGTTGGCTGGTGACCGTTTCGATCTTGCTCGTAGTTTTTGCGGAAGCTGGCTTGCAGACGTGCAAATATGCAAACCCATACGGCTGGATTGGCTGTTTGACGGCCAGATCGATCGTGGCTCAGGGGCTTCAAATCAATTCCACCGCCGAAGGTCACACGGCTGCCATGAGCCGGATCGGTCGGTTTACTCCGGGTCCTTTCCGCGTGGCGGTCGTAGGCGACAAAGCGGCTTTGCGCGGCGCCGAGCATCAAGGCTATTTGGCACGCGTAGAGCAAATGTTGCCTGGGCTGAAACTCGCGCCGCTCGGAATTCCGGTCACCTGGTCGCGCGTGGATGTGAACGTCCCTCTGACAGCCTTCCGACCCGATCTGGTGCTGGCCGTGGTTTCGGTCTGTGAAGATCTTACCTACGAGCCCGGTCGCACGACGTGGTTCGATTGGCGGCAGCTCGAGCTGCCGCGATGGTTCACGACCAACGGTGAACCGGCGCGTGCGATCGACCATGCTTTGCGCCCTTCGAGCAGCGGGGGCGATCTTGAATCCTTCCTTCGCGCGCTCGGCCCACAATTGGCTGCCTGTCGAACCCCGATTGACCAGACGATGCGAGCCCGCTGGCAAGAGGCGTTTACTCACTTGGACCGCCTGCTCGAAAGTTGCCAACGGCAGCAAATACCGCTGGCATTGGTCGTAGTGCCCGGCGAATTCCAGGTCAATCGAGGGTTGTGCGCCACGCTGACGCGGCGGATGGGCTACACTGCCGAGCAATTCGACGTCGATTTGCCACAACGGCGGATTGCCGGTTTTGCCGATCATCGCAAGTTGCCGCTAGTCGATCTGTTGCCCTACTTGAGGCTCTGCCGGCAATCGCCCTATGAGCCCAACGACACGGCCTGGAATGAGCAAGGCAATGCGGTCGCCGCATCGGCGATTGGCGGCTGGCTCGAAAGCCGCTACGGCGGCCAACTCGCGTCGGCGGCCCAGTTGAGCAGCGCGCCCTAACTCGCGCCTGCTATCGCCGGCCAATTTCTCGCTGCTTCGCCGCAAAAGAATTGGGCCGCCTGGCTCGTGAACCAGGCGACCCGCCGGGGAGGATGAATCGGTTTATGATGCCAAGCGATCAGGCCTCTTGCGCCAGCTCGATTTGCGCTGCTTCGCCCTGATCCAGAAAGCCCAGCAGGCCGCGGCTGCGATAGGGCTGTTGCAGTTTGCGGACCGCCTTGGCTTCTATTTGTCGCACGCGTTCGCGAGTCACCGAGAAGATCTTGCCCACTTCTTCCAACGTATAGGCATATCCATCGGTCAGGCCGTATCGCATGCGAAGGATTTCGCGTTCGCGGTGATTCAAGCTCTGCATCACGTCGGCCAAGCGGTTCTTGAGCAACTCCTGGTTGAAGCCATACAGCGGATCATCGTCGCGATGGTCCTGTAGGAATTCGCCGAAGTAGCTGTCGTCATGGTCGCCGACCGGTTGATCGAGCGAAAGCGGCTGCCTGGCCATCTTCATAATGCAACGCGTGTCTTCCAGGGACAAGCCCGCGGCGGCGGCCGTCTGTTCGACGCTCGGTTCGCAGCCGTTTTGCTGCACCAACTCGCGCGTCACCGTGCGGACGCGGGTCATGGCGTCGATCATGTGCACCGGCACGCGAATGGTGCGGCTTTGGTCGGCAATCGCCCGCGTAATGGCTTGGCGAATCCACCACGTGGCATAGGTCGAGAACTTGTATCCCCGAGCGCACTCGAACTTGTCGACGGCTCGCATCAACCCGGTGTTGCCCTCTTGAATCAGGTCGAGGAAACTTAATCCGCGGTTGCGATAGCGCTTGGCAATCGAGACCACGAGTCGCAAATTGCCGGCCGAAAGTTCGCGCTTGGCCGCGTCGTATTTTTTTTGCAATTGGGCGGTGCGAGAGACGCGGCGGCACAACGTGGCGGGGCTCTCCAGCGTAATCCGCATCAAGTAATGCAGCTCGGTACGCAATTCCTCGCGGCCGCCGACATGGGGCTGACGCGCAAGGTCGGCCAATTGAGTTCGCAATGCGTCCATCCGCCTGGCGATTTCCGCCAATTTGTCGAGCAGCGGCTGCAGACGCTGGGTCCGCAAATTCAATTCTTCCACCAGCCGCACCGCCCGATTGCGACGGCGGATCAATCGGCGCCAGGCTTCGTGACGCTCGCCAATCGGGTTCTTCAAGCCGATGGCGACGCGGAAGTCGCGCTGATTCTGCTCGAGCAGCTTTTCCAGCGTTTCCAGATTTGGGTTCAGCCGGCGCAAAATGCGCTTCTTTTCCAAGGTGTTGGTCACCGAGACTTCAATCGTGCGGTCGAGCCGCAGTGCGCCATCGCGCACCTTTTCGAGCAAATGGACCGCGCCTTGCAGGACAAAGTCGCTGGCCAACATATTGTGTCGGAAGCGGGAGCGGGTTTTTTCGATGGCTCGCGCCGAGCTCAACTCCTCGGCGCGAGTGAGCAAGGGAATCTCGCCCATCTGCATCAGGTACATACGTACCGGGTCGTCGATGCAGACGCTCGATCCCCCAGGCACATCCTCGATCTCAGCCTCGAGCTCCGGCTCTTCGGCGGCGGGATCCAAGGCTTCCGCCTCCACCTCGTCCTCGTCGAACGCGCTGCGCTTGTCGCCGATCGCGTCAACTTCGACATCTACCGCTACCGAACGGCTCTTTTCTACTTCTTCGGATTCGATTCCGCCGGCCGGCGCCGCTTTACTTGCCTTCCGAGTGCCGTGGACAGGCTGGCTGGAACTCCGCTGGCGAGGAGTCGCGGATTGCCGAACACTATTCTTGCGAGTCGCTGTTTTGCGGGCGTTTTTGGCCAATGCCTCACTCCTCGATGTCGGACACGGTGGTGGTTCGGCGCGATCTGGTTCGACAGGCGGAAAAAGCAGTTTGGGTGCCAACGACTGGGTAGAATTCTCGCGCATCGAGACAAATCCTGGTGTGCTAAGGGCTTAGATGTCGCTCTTTGGGTGGCCGAACGGCCGTTTGCAGCCCGAATGTGTTGCCTTTGGGCATCGATCGCTGCCAAGTGGCGTGGTGTTTTGGCAGCAACTTCACTCTGTCCGGAGTTCTGGAAGCAAGTCATGGTTGCCGCGCCGACCTTATCAATAACTTCGTGGCCAAGCCCTTAGACTATTGCAGCAGTCGCCACACGCGGGCCGTTTTTTGCACTCGTCCGCCGCCGACATCGAAGATACATTTTGAGTGTCAGCCGCGTGCCTGAGTGCACCGTTTCGCATCGACCGCCGGTCGCTTCGAGTGGGCGCTCAATCGGGGGGCGGACAAGCGCGTTCGACGGCCGCCGCGCATGCGACGACAAGCTAACGGCTGCAAGTCGCGCCCGACCGGCCAAGATTGGCTCGCACCTCGAGATTTGTAATGCCTGTTGATACCAGCGCCACGCTCAGCCAATTGGCCCGGCAACTCGCCGCGGATGAAAAGAAGCTCGCTCTGGGTGGCGGCAAAGCGGCGATCGAACGCCAGCGAGCCAAGCAGCGGCTGTTCGTTCGCGACCGGCTCAAGCTGTTGTTGGATGAAAAATCGTCGTGGCTGGAGATCGGGTTGTGGGCCGGCTGGGACATGTACTCCGCCTGGGGTGGCGCGCCGGGCGCCGGCGTGGTGTGCGGAATCGGCACGATTGAGGGCCGGCGGCACATGGTGATCGCCAACGACGCCACGGTCAAAGCCGGCGCGTTCTTTCCGGCCACCACCAAGAAAGTGTTGCGCGCCCAACGAATCGCCATGCAGAATCGGCTGCCGCTGGTCTATCTGGTCGATTCGGCGGGCGTGTTTTTGCCGCTCCAAGAGGACGTATTTCCGGACGAAGATGATTTCGGCCGCATCTTTCGCAACAACGCCATTATTTCGGCTGCCGGGATTGGACAACTTGCCGCCATCATGGGCAATTGCGTCGCCGGCGGCGGATATTTGCCGGTGCTCTGCGACAAGCTGCTGATGACCGACGGCTCGGGCTTGTATCTGGCCGGGCCGGCGCTGGTGAAAAGCGCCATTGGCCAGGAAGTTTCCAGCGAAGCCTTGGGCGGCGCGGAAATGCACGCCCAAATCAGCGGCACGATCGACTACCGCGATTCGACCGACGAACAGTGCCTGGCGCGGTTGCGAAGATTGGTCTCGATGTCGCGGCCTGATCCACCCGAGCCGGCGGCACCGTTTACGCGATCTGGCGCCAGTCCGCCGGCCAGGCCGGGTACTGACCTGTATGATTTGGTCAGTCCCAACCCGCGAGACGAATACGAAGTGCGGGATGTGCTGGATTGCATCCTGGACGGGGGTAGTTTCGACGAATACAAGGCGGAGTACGGGCTGTCGATGGTGTGTGGCACGGCTCGCATCGGTGGCTTTCCGGTGGGCATCGTGGCCAACCAGCATCACCGCGTCCGTCCGGCCGACGGCCCAATCCAGTTCGGCGGCGTGCTCTACGTCGATAGCGCCGACAAGGCGGCCCGTTTCGTAATGAATTGCAATCAGGATTGGCTGCCGATCATCTTTCTGCAGGACGTTAACGGATTCATGGTGGGTCGCGACAGCGAACGCTCGGGCATCATCAAAGCCGGCGCCAAGCTGGTCAACGCAATCAGCAACAGCCGCGTGCCGAAGCTGACCGTGATGATCGGCGGCTCGTACGGGGCGGGCAATTATGCCATGTGCGGCAAAGCCTTTGATCCGCGTTTTATCTTTACCTGGCCGGCGGCCCGCTGCGCGGTGATGGGGGGCGAGCAGGCGACCTCGACGCTACTCGACGTGACCGTCAAAAGCCTAAAGCGGCAGGGACATACCGTGGATGCCAAGGAATTGGCCGAGTTGCGCGATAAGGTCAAAGGCGACTACGACCGCGCGGCCGATGCCCGCTATGGCGCGGCCCGCGGTTGGGTCGATGCGATCCTCGATCCGGCAAAAACCCGCGAGACATTGATTATTGCGCTGGAAGTCGCGACGCGACATGCGGAAAATGAACCCTTCAAGCTCGGGGTGTTTCAAGTTTGAATCGACGAAGTCGCCGCAACTCTAGGACCCAGCCACCTTGTACCGTAGCACCCGTGCCATGGAACCGCTCGTCAAAATCCAAGTTCACGAGCACACCGCGACTGTCACCCTCAATCGGTCCGACAAGCGCAACGCGCTCTCGCGCGGCCTGCTCAAAGAATTGCATCAGTCGTTGGATGATTTGCATCAAGAACGGCGCGTGCGGGGCGTGATCATCACCGGGGCGGGCAAAGCGTTTTGCGCGGGCATGGATCTGGCGGAAATGCGGGCTACCACCGAGCAAGAAGATCGGCTTGCCCAGTGGCATGCCGACGCCGTGATCTATCACGATCTGATCGAAGCGATGCTGCGATTCCCCAAGCCGCTAATCGCCGCCGTCAACGGTCCGGCCGTGGCCGGAGGAGCTGGGCTAGTGATGGCCTGCGATCTGGTCGTAGCGTCGGAAAACGCAAGTTTCGGCTTCCCCGAGCCTCGGCGGGGAATCGTGGCCGGAATGGTGGCGCCGCTGTTGGTCTTTCGCGTCGGGGCAGGGCATGCGGGATACCTGTTGTTGACCGCGCAAGTCGTTGGTGCCCAAGAAGCCCATCGCTTGGGACTGTTCCATGAGCTGGTCGGGGACGAGAAGGTTTGGGCCCGCGCCAATCAACTCATCTGCGAGTTGGCCAAGTGTGCTCCCGAGGCCTTGCAAATGACCAAGCGGTTGCTCAACGAAACGATTGGCGAGCAGTTGACATCGCAGTTGGCCGCCGGCGCTGCCGCGAGCGCCGCGTCCCGCACGACCGAAGCGGCCGCCGAGGGCCTGGCGGCGTTTTTGGAAAAGCGCGAGCCGAAATGGTGGTAGTGGTAGGGTCAAGCGAAGCGACGACGCACCAAATGCCCACGATTTTTGGTGCGTCAAAGACGCCCTACCCGCTAGCGCAAGTCGGTGCATTCGCGCGGCGTCAACCGTCCATCGTGCAGCGCCGAAGCGACGAGCGCCGCGTCGCAGCCCGATCGCTGTAGGCTCCGCAAATCCGACAGCCCGCGGACGCCGCCGCCTGCGGTAATTTGCAACCCAGCGTCCAAGCATCGCAGATCTCGGCAAAGCCGCTCCGTCCCGACGCCGTGCCCCATGCCCACGCAAGCCAGGTCTAACACGATCATTCGTCGCACGCCAGCGCGCAGCGCGATCGCGGCGATTTGTTGGGCAGTTAACCCTTGCCAGGCCGGCGATCCGATCAGCGGCACGCCGAGTTTGAGGTCGAGACTGAAAATCAACCGTTCGTGGCCAACCGCCGCGCATATCGCCGACAGAGCCTCGGGGCCGTCGAGCGATTCCAGCCCCGCCACAATTGCCCAGAGCGGCTGAGCGCGAGAATGGAATCCCAGCATTTCGCGAGCTTGTCCGAGAGTTGAGAGTCCGCCGTCGACCCACAACTCCAGCCCGCATCGCATCAGTTCCTCATAGATCGACCAGGCCGGCGCTGCGCCGCGAATTGCGTCCAAGTCGGCGACGTATGTTTCTCGAAATCCGGCCGCGGCTAGCGCCCGAGCTACCGTGTTTGGCTTGGCATCCGCGGCCAACAGGCTTTGGATTGGCCGGTACTGGTCTCTACGGCCGCCAACGCCGCGGACGACCTGAGCGTTCATCAAATCGATGACCGGAATCACCTGCACGGTCGCGAATCCTTGGCGCAGTGCGGAACGGCCCAAACATGACAAACCCAGGGCCACCGTTAATCGCGCCCCGGCACTCCTTTGGTGCTCTCTTCGCGATACAATGGCATGTAGCGGTAATAAACCTCGAGCGTCATGGCTGCCATCGCCGTGCAGTAGAGCCGGCCGCCGGCGGGGCCGCCGTGATCTTCTCCCTCGAAAAACCAACTGCCGGTCTCATGCCCCCGCTTGGATTGCGAGTGGATCAGGTACTCGCGCATCACGCGGTTCCATTGCTCCCAGTAGTATCCGCCAAAATGATGCATGACCTGGGTGGCGTAATAGTTGTAGTACATGTTGTTCTTGATGCTGCTCTTGTCGGTCGAGGGACCGATTTGGCTCAAGATGTGAACGCCGCGGACCAATGCCGGTTGATCTTGTTTCCAGCCCAAGTACATCCGGCACAGCAGGCCGATTGCAGTGGTCGCCGGCCGCTTGGCATCCGGTCCGGTATAGCCATAGGTGGCGCCTTTGTCGCCTTGCACGGAGTCCAGAAAATACCCCGCTTTTTGCAGCGTGACCGGCGGAACCCGCAGGTAGGCCATTTTCGCGCTCCGCAGCGCCATCATTTGCCAACCGACCACCGAGGTGTCGCCGGGCTGTCCGGGCACATAGCGCCATCCGCCGCCGGCGTTGTCTTGCGCCGCGACGATATAATTCACGGCCGCCTGCGCCGGGACCTGTAAGGTTTGATCGTGCGTCATGCCGTAGGCTTCGCACAGCACGATCGAACCGAGTCCGTGGCCGTACATCTGGCCGCCCAACTCGTGAAGGCTTCCGACATTGCCCTGCATCTGCATCGAGCGCACGAGAAACCGCAAACCGAGATCGATCGTTTTTTTGTAATGCCCTTCGCGATGCGTTTGTCCGGTGCCCAGAAAGGGAAGCAATCCCAGGGAAGTGGCGGCAATCTTTCCGGGAGCGTAGCCCGGATCGCGGCACGACCCGTGGCACTTAGGACTCTTCTGATGCTCGAAGGTCCAGCTACCATCGTAGTTTTGGTGTTCGGCCAGCCAATGCAGGGCTTGTTCGACTGCATATTCGCTTTGGGGTGTGCCGCCGCCTCTGCGAACTAATTCGGCGCGGTTATTATTGTTCAGCCGCATCTCCAGCGAATTGCCGATCGCATCACCAGTGCCCGCGCCTCCGGCGCCCTCTCCACCGATTCCGCCGCCGGCAATACTGGCCGCCAGGTCGACTTTCGGCAATTCGGCACTGATCGGACCGAGAAAGTCAGTCACCTGCGGCCCGGATTGAGTCAAATCACTCAATGGCAGAGGTTCTGAAACCTGCATTACCTCACCTTGCAGCTCTTCGAGGCCCGCGCCGTTGTCGGCGCCCTGTTGGGCGGAGACGTCCACGTCACGCGATGGCTCGTAGACCCGTTGGACATTGCTCAGCAATGCCAAGAGAAGGACCAGGCTCAAGTGCGCGACCATGCTTGTCAGCCAACTGGGCGCGTGCAACCACAATTCGCTGCGCTGAGCTTGCTCGTCGGGTTGCTCCAGCGAGGGGCCGCCGGCCGCGGTGGTCGCGCCCGGCTTGGACTCGGAAACCACGAAAGGCCGCGGGGTGTCTGTTGCGATTCGAGCCGATGGCGCTCGTTGGCCATTAGGCAGTGGAGGCGGCACGGCCGCGACCTGCGACGTCGCGGGCTCCCCAGCGCGATCCGCCGTTTCGACTGCTGGCGAGCTTTCAGTCATGGCAGACCCCAACTCCGCGCGAGATCGAATCGGCAAGCCAGTCCGCCAAAGCGCCGGCCACGTTGATCGACCCCGGTCCTCAGCCCCTTCCCCTCGGCATGGCGGCGCATTGAGCAGCGACTGCATGCCGGCCACATATACCTAGTGTAAGCGATGGAAGCCGACTTTAGTACACGGCAAATTGGAGCAAGCTTGCTGGAGCGGAACGCAAACGATTTCCAGTCCCCCCGGCAAGCGCCCTCTAACCCGCTTTCGAAAACGTGCTTAATCGCTGCGGTCCCGCCGACCGGCCCCTTGATTGACCGTTATTATCGGCAAAAATGGCCTCTGGCCAGAAACCGTCCAGGCGCTGTACAATCTTGTGGATTGGCAAGGGTGGACGTAACGAATCTGGTTCGATTCGAGGAGTTTTCGGCGGATGGCAAAGAGCAAAAAAAAGGTCGAAACCGTCTTCTTGGTTTGCGACGAGACGGGAGACTACAACTATACCTTGCGCCGGAAGACGGGTGGCGAAAAACTGAAACTGATGAAGTACTGCGCTCGTCTTCGCAAGCACACGCTGCACACCGAAAAGAAGAAATAGCCGGTTGCGTGGCTTTTTGGCCGTTAAGTGCGGTTTAATTCTAAATCCGGATCGCCCATTCTCGGCGGCGATCCGTTCGCTTTTCTGGACCGACGTTGCGCCTGCTTGCGCGCGCCGGCCACGAACCGGCCATGTCCTAAGGGAGCGTGCAACTTGCCCGCCGCCGGTCGATTTGCTCCAATGGCCACTACGCGTGGTGGAGCTCGTGGCACGGTGCTGACATCAGGACGATATGGCCAAGCTGTGGCGGATCCAACCCCATGACCCGACGCGCATTCTGGCCCTGGAACGGGCCGCCTCGGTTCCGGCCGTCGTTGCGCAATTGCTCCTTTGTCGGGGCATTCACGATGCCCAAGTCGCCCGCGAGTTTCTTGAAGCCAAACTCACGAGTCTGCGCGATCCTGAAGATCTGCCCGGCATGACCGCTGCGGCCGATCGCATCATGGCGGCCATTGCCGCCGGCCGCCGGATCGTGATCTATGGCGATTACGACGTCGACGGCATGAGCGGCACGGCACTCCTCTTTTTGTGCCTGAAAATGCTTTCCGCCGAGGTGAGCTATTACGTGCCCAATCGAATTGACGAAGGCTATGGGCTCAATTCCGACTCGCTCACGGCGCTGGCCGCGCGCGGGGCCCAAATGATCGTGACCGTTGACTGTGGGATAGCCAGCGTGGCTGAAGCCGAACTGGCGCGCCAACTGGGCCTGGAATTGGTGATCACCGATCATCATGAAATCCCCACGAGGCTGCCGGCGGCGGCGGCCGTAATTCACCCGGGCTTGCCTGACTCGGCGTATCCTTTTGCCGGCCTGTGCGGCGCGGGCGTAGCGTTCAAGCTGGCCTGGGCATTATGCCAGCGTGCGAGTCAATCAAAAAAAGTTGGCCCGCGAATGCGCGACTTTTTGATGCAGGCGATTGGCCTGGTGTCGCTCGGCACGGTGGCCGATGTGGTGCCGCTGGTCGACGAAAACCGCGTGCTGGTGCGTCACGGCCTGGCCAGCCTGCGTGAGCGTCCGGGGCTCGGAATCGCCGCACTCATGAAACTGACCGGCATCGACGAGAAGCCGGAACTTTCGAGCGAGGACATCGGCTTCATGCTGGCACCACGGCTCAATGCCGCCGGCCGCCTGGGACAGGCCACGCTGGGTATCGAACTTCTTACCACCGACTCGGCAGATCGAGCCTCCGCGTTGGCCGCCTATTTGCACGAGCTCAATGGCAGTCGCGAGAGCCTCGAGCGCAGCATTTATCTGGCCGCCAACAAACAAGCCCTCGAGCAATTCGACCCCGAAGGCGACGCGGCACTGGTGCTGGCCGAGCGCGGCTGGCATCCCGGCGTGATTGGCATTGTGGCTTCCCGACTGGCGGAAAAATTTCACCGGCCCGTCGTGCTGATTGCTTTCGATCCCCTGGGGATCAAGCCGGGTATCGGGTCGGCTCGCAGCGTGCCTGGGTTCGGCCTGCACGTGGCCTTGCAAGCGTGTTCGGAGCATCTACTGAGTCACGGTGGCCATGCCGCCGCGGCGGGGCTGAAGATTGAGGAGGCAAAGCTGGAGTTTTTCCGCTCTCAGTTTTGCGAACACGCGGCGGCCGAAATGTCGGCGGCTCATCGGGTTGCCGAATTGCGAATCGACGCCGAAGTTCCCTTCAGCGCGCTTACCTCGTCGGCGGTGGCGGATATCGAACGTTTGTCGCCTTTTGGGCCTGCCAACCCCCGGCCACTGCTGTGTACGTCGAACGTGACGCTAAGCGAGCCGCCCAAGCGCATTGGCGGGGGCGAGCGGCACCTGGCCTTGCGTCTTTCGCAACACGGCCTGCAACTGCGCGCGGTCGCTTTTGGAGGCGGCGAGTGGGCCGCGGCGCTCTCGGAAATCAGCGGACCCATCGACGTGGCGTTCCGCCCGCTGATCAACCATTTTCGCGGCCGCAAGTCGGTCGAACTCCAGGTCTGCGATTGGCAACAGACCGCCGCCATTTCCCCAACCGAACGACGTGCATAAGCATCGGCGGGGGGTCTCGTGCTCCGGGGCCTGCGGACGCGTATAATTCCGTGATGTCCATACACAGCAGCCCATCATTCGAACCCGCGCGGCAAGCCATGCTGCGGCAGCTTGTCGAGCGAGGAATCAAATCGACGCAGGTGCTCGCCGCGATGGACCGCGTGCCGCGCGAGCGCTTCGTTCCGCCGGATTGGGAGTTCCTGGCCTATGCCGACCGGGCGGTGCAAATCGGCTGCGGCCAAACGATCAGCCAGCCCTATATCGTGGCCCTGATGAGCGAAGCTCTGCAATTGACCGGTGTCGAGCGGGTACTGGAGATCGGCACGGGGAGCGGATATCAAACGGCACTTTTGGCCGAACTTGCCTCGAGCGTGGTCAGCCTGGAGCGTCACGAAGAGCTTTCGCGCCGCGCACAACTCGCCTTGGCCGAATTTGGCTATACGAATGTAGAGCTAGTTGTCGCGGATGGGACGCTCGGCTGGCCTGAGCAGGCGCCCTATGATCGCATCATGGTAGCAGCGGCCGCCGATCACATCCCGCCCGCGCTCGAGGCCCAACTTTCGGAAGGCGGCATCTTGGTGATTCCGCTTGGCGACAGTCAGGGACAAGTGTTGCGAGCCTTTCACAAGGTTGGCGGCCGCTTGGATGCGGAGTGGCTCTCGGGCTGTCGTTTTGTGCCGCTTGTGGGAGCGCAAGCGGAGCCTTCGTAAGCGGTTCTACCGCGTGTTCAAAGGGCTTCAAGGGCTATTCAATCGCCGTTGACCGCAGTCGTGAGGCCTGTAGAATACGTACCTTCAGCAGAATCCACGGGGCGTAGCTCAGCTTGGCTAGAGCGCTGCGTTCGGGACGCAGAGGTCGCAAGTTCAAATCTTGTCGCCCCGACTATTGCTAGAAACGAGCCCTTCGGCGAGAACATCGAAGGGCTTTCTCATTTTGCAGACACGAGTTGCGTCACCGAGGCGGCAATTCAACCGAGTCACAGAAAGTCAGGGGTTTCCTTCGACAGACATCGCAAAGGATTGGCGCCACGTGAGATAGTGCGGTTCAAAAGGGGCGTGCTTGCCGACACTGCTGGAAATTTGGTGAAAGACGCATTGGCTCGCGAAGGAATGTCGGATCACGTTCCTCCCGCACAGGAGGTGCAAAGCAGATCGACGGTCTCATTGGTGAAGGTCGCTGAAAGCGTTGCGCGATAGCACCGGCTGCAAGCCAGCGGCTCAACGTTCTTGAGCAGCGAGTTCCAATACAAGCGGTAGTCGCGGCTGGCTTGTTTCCTCTGAATCACGACGGGCACGACGAGCGCCGGAAGACGGACCCGTGCCACGACCAGTGGTCGTAGCTGGGCTCGCAAGGCGTAGTTTTCGTTCAGTTCCGCCAGCTTGCGCCGCAACTCCAGGTCGACCGCTCGCTTCTTAGCCGCGATTTCGTCGGGGGATTGGACCGTCGCGGCGCGGCGTTTCGAGCCGTCTGCCTCGCGCGACAATGCTCGATAATAGTCCTGCAACCGCTTGCGGTCCCGCTCCAGACGCTGATCAATGCGGCGAACGAAGTCGGCCGAAGCCGCGATGAGTCGCCGCTTGCCTTCCGCGATCACCGCGGTATAGGTTGACGGTTCACCCGGCGCACTCGCCGCTTCGTCACCGAGCAGATCGGCCTCCTGAAACACGTCGGGCAATTCAACGGTCGCCCGGGTCTCCTCATTGACTGCGATGTGAAAGATGCCCTCCCACACGTCCTCCGAGCGGAGCGAGCCGTGCAGAGTCCACAGGTGGTAGGGAACCAAAGCAGGTTCGGCCGCGCGGCATTTGGCGCGGACGTTTTGCCAAGCGAAGGTTCGAGCGATTTTGTCGGTCAGGTCGCGGCTGGTGAGGTAGCGTTCTGGGATGCAAAACGAACCGTCGCGCGGCACGGCTACGTCGAGCGTCCGCGCCGCCACGTCCAGAAAATCGCCCGCAAGACTGACGTGCAGCGTTCCCGGAGCCACCACCGTGCTCATCGAGAACTCCTCGCCGGGCAGAAGCGCGGCGGCAGCCAGGTTGGACGGCACCACGACCACACCGGGAGCATCCGGCGTGAACCAATCAGCAACCCCGCCGCTGCGCTCGAAAAGTTCGACGGCAAACGTTTGCAATTCACGATCGAGGGAGGTGGCAGAAACGGTCATTGAAAATCCTCGCCGAACAACGCTTCGTCCAATTCCTTGGCTTGCACGTATTTTTCTTGGGCTTCGAGCAGCGTATCGCCGAGCGACACAAACGACTGTTCCAGTTCGACTTCGTCACGAGAGCGGAGCCAAAGGTTGAGCACGAGTGACTCGAACTGATCGCCGTCTTCGAGGTTTCCCAGGATCGAGCCGACCTCGCCCACGACTAATTCGAACATGCGGATCTTGTCGTTCAATACCTTCAGAATGCGTGCTTCCAACGAGTCGGCGGTGCAGAGATTGAAAACGAACACTTCTCGAGTCTGGCCGTAACGGTGCACCCGGCCGACCCGCTGCTCAATCTTCATCGGATTCCAGGGCAGGTCATAATTGATGAGTGTGTCGGCGAACTGCAAGTTGCGTCCCTCGCCGCCGGACTCCGTGCAGAGCATAATCGGCACGCGGTCGTGAAAGGCCGCCACCGCCTCATCTTTTTCCTTCGCCGTCTGTTCGCCGGAGAACACCGAAAACGCCAAGCCCCTCGACTGAAACATCCCTCGGATGTGGGCCAGCGTGCGACGAAAGTTGACGAAGATCAGCAGCTTGTGGCCCTGCGGCTGCTCAGCCAACTCCAGCAAGCGAGCGTCCTTCGCCGACGCGCCGATCGACGCGGCCAGACGTGCCAGCGAAGCCGCTTCGGGATCGGCAACCGCGATGCGCTCGAGCGACGCAGCCACGGTCACGGGATGACTGCCTTGTGCGGCGAGCAGGCTGCTCAACTGCAATCGCGAGACGGACGCTGGAAGGCCGGTCGTGGCGCTAGCGGCGTCGGGTGCCAGATCGACATCGCCCAGGTCGTTCGCCGCCGTTTCGTCGGTCGGCTCGCGCGCGTTCACCAATCCGCTGCCGCGGCTGCGCAAGAATTCCGTCAGTTTGCGATACAGCTCGGCCTCGGCTCCCTCGGGTTTCGCCAGCACGGTTTGAGCGTAACGCGCAGGCAGATTGAGCTGCACGAGGCTCCGCGTGTTGCGGACCATCACTTCGCCCAGCAGTGATCGTAGCCTTTCGCGGTTGAGCGCGTCGCGCGGGTTGCCGCGTCTGACGTACTGCTTCTTGAAATCGGTCTCGGTTCGCAGATGGCCAGGCGCCAACAGCGTGAGCAGGTTGTAGAGCTCCAGCAGGTTGTTCTGCACGGGCGTGGCGGAGAGCAGGAACATGAACCGCCGTTGCAGCGAGTTGACGAGTTGCCAATTCAGCGTCGAGCGGTTCTTGCAGTGGTGGGCTTCGTCGACGATGACCAGGTCCCAGGGTTGGGCCGTCGCCAGCGCGGCCCGTTTCTTGGTCTTCACGAATGCCAGCGACGCCAGCACACGGTCGTGTCCTGCCCAGAACTCGGCGCGGTCGGCCGAGACTCCCTTCGACGGAATGGTGAATTCCAGATCGAATTTGCCGCTCAATTCTTCGTGCCACTGTGACACCAGCGGTGCGGGCACGAGTATCAGCACACGCCGCGCCATGCCGCGCAACAGATATTCGCGGAGCAGCAAACACGCCTCGATGGTCTTCCCCAAACCCACTTCGTCCGCCAGCAATACGCGGCCGTGAAAGTGTCGCAATACTTTCCGCACCGTTTCGATCTGATGCGGCAAATGCTCGACGCCCCTCAAACCCTCCAGGCACAAGAGCTCATCGAAGCCCCGCAACAGGCTCAGCCGGGCATGTTCCTGATGCAGCCAAAGGTCGTGTGGATCGGTGGTGCGGGGCCCGGCGAGGAAGGGCTCCGATCGAAAGGAAACGGGGATTCCGCCAGGCGTGAACCAGCGATCGGCGGACAAAGCCCCAGGCTCAGGGCGTGTGGCAATCTCGGATTTGTCTGGTCGACCGTTCGAAACAACCTGCGAGTCCATGACTCCATTCCGCTCCATGACAAACGAATTCGCATCATGCCATCGGCATCTTAACCGGTTGCCGGCTCCAAAACCATCATTGTGAATTGGACTTGTCGTCAGCCAAGCTTCGCCGAAAGTCACCTTCCCAGCCGCGGATGCCGGCCAAAAAAAGTTCAATAGGCGTCCAGTTGCCCCGATCTTCTCGTAACATCAAATCCCGTCGTTGGTTGCGATTGGGACTGGCAACGGGATTTGAACTTTTCTCCGCAATGAATGCCACCTCGTGACTGTTGAGTATTGCGTCACGAACGGCCCACTCAAGTCGCATCATTAAATCGCGAGCGTCGAGGAGCTCCGACGTGCAGCGTAGTTCCGTGGGTGGAGAAAAGTCTGGCTCGTTCCCTATCTGATCGAGAATTCCCACCAGTTTCGGCACATCGCATTGCCGGTCGGGCCACGCGAGCTTGTCAATGGGGGCCAAGCGCCCGTAGCAATGCCGAGATGCTCTCGAGTCGCCAAACGGACGCCACGCAATCATCTTCCGATGGAGATTCATTGAGCAAGAACGACCTCTCGCTGGGGCTTGGTGTTTATCGGACCTATTGCGACAGCACTGGTGGCCCCCTCGTTGTTCCGAGACCGCGCCGTTGTGAGCGAGCGCGGATTTCATATTCGAACGGGCATTTGGGGTCTCACATCCGTCCATTCATTGCAATTCGCAGACATTAAGGCAATACGAGTCTCGGCGGAGACAACCATCGGCCGGTATGGCAGGCGCACCAACCACTACTTCAATTGCGACAAAAAGGTCGGCGGATCGAGCAAGGTGCCAATCAACAACGCAGTATGCGAAGCGGCCGCCGAAGCAATACTCATGGAGGCGGCGGCCCACAATATTCCAATTCGACAGGCGACCGGCAATCAATGAGTTCGTGGTCGGCGCTGGCCCAATCAACACGATTATGTACGGCAACCAGCCGTACCTGGTCAATTGCATGCCCAATCCGTACGTGGAAGATCCCGAGGCGGCGTCGGAGTCCATCATCGATCTGCGCATTCGCCGGTTATTCCGCGAACATCAGGCCTGGTATTCGTGCGACGCGCTGGGGGTCGACGGTGCAACGACTGCCGGAGAGATTTCCGACTGCTACCGGAGGCTGGCGAAGCTGTTCGCGGAGTTCCTGGACGAGAATTGCCTGCTGATTTACGTTCCCGATACCAGTAGAGCCTATTCCATCAATGACGAGACCGAACGCGCCCTGCAGTCAGACGACCCGCTTGCGGCTTTGCAGGCGACACTGACTTTGCCCGTCGTTCCGGTTTCGGCCGACGACCCCCTGATGCAGGAGGCTGTGGCAAAGGCGCGAGGGAACTGGCCGCAATTCGTCACCGCGTTTGAACGAACTGCCGGCGAAAACTTTTCCATTAAGGCGCCGGTCAGCTACTCAGGTACTACCGAATTCATCTGGCTGACAGTTACCGCGGTGGAAGGAGATCAAGTCTATGGCATGCTGGCCAACGACCCTGCCAACCTGGGGCCGTTGAAACTTGGCTCGACAGTCAGCGTAGCCCTCTCGGACCTTAACGACTGGTGCTACATCGACTCGCAGGGGAATCTGCAGGGCGGTTTCACTATCGCCGCCGTGCAGGAAGCATCGCGCCGACATCAAAAATCGTGATCACGTCCGGAATCGAACTGTCGAGTTCCTCGCCGCTCTGTTTCTGGCCAAAATGGACTCATTGTTGCGGGTCATCGCACGAGTGCCCCGGCGGCCACGGGGGCTGCTGGGCAAGTCGCGGCAGCGCTCGGTTTGCCGTCGCCGCTGACGCAACACTACCAGGGGTGCTACCGTGATTTCTGATCAAGCCCCGGTCGTTTCAAGCGCGACGTGAGTGCCGTCGATTGCCGGTCCTTTCCCGAATAGGAGGTAGAGGACCGGCAGGGCGAGCATAGTGAGAAAAGTATCGCAGGTGATGCCGAATACCACGACCGTTGCCAAGGGCCGCTGCACTTCGGCTCCAATACCCGTGGACACCATCATGGGCACGAACCCAAGTACCGCGACGGTCCCCGTCATCAATACGGGGCGCAGTCGCACAAGACGGGCTTCTTCGATCGCTTCGCGTTTGGAGACGCCCTGGGCAACGCGGTCTCGAATGGCGCTGACCAGGACCAATCCCTCCAGTATGGATGCTCCAGCGAGCGCGACAAATCCGACCCCGGCCGAGATGGTGAAGGGCAGCCCCATGACCCACAACCCCAGCACACCGCCGACTCGCGCGAACAGTACGCCGGTCGAGATCATCAGCGCATCGCGAATCGAATAGAACGTGAGGTAGAGAAGGCAAAAAATCAGGGCCAGCGCCAGCGGCACTACGAGATACAGCCTTCGTTCCGCGCGTTGCAGATTCTTGAACTGGCCGCCGTACTCAATCGTGTAGCCGACCGGCAGCGACACGTCCTTGAGGCGGGCCTTGACCTCGTCGACGAACGAGCCAAGATCACGGCCGCGGACATTAGCTTGCACAACGATGCGCCGCAGCCCCCATTCGCGCAGGATCGTTGCCGGGCCTTCGTCACGCCGCAAATCGGCCAGCAGTTCGAGTGGTAGCCGCTGTCCCGATGCCGTCGCGATCAAGACGTGCTTCAATTCCATCGGGTCATGCCGTTGCGAAGGGGAGAGGCGGACCACTAATGGAAAGCGCCGCTCGGGTTCCAGAATTTCTCCAACCCTCAACCCGCCGACGGTTCCCACGGCGTCGAGCACTTGTCGAGCCGACACGCCATAACGTGCCAGGGCTTTGCGCTTGGCCGTGACACTCAACATCGTTTGTCCGCTAATCTGCTCAGTGCCCACATCGGCAGCCCCGGGGATTTCGCGAACGATCCGTTCAATTTCGGCGGCCTTCTCCTTGAGCACTTCCAAATCATCCCCGAAAAGCTTAATACCCAAATCCGTGCGAATCCCGGCGTCCATCTCATTGATGCGCATTTCGATCGGCTGGCTGTAAGCGGCCCGCATGCCGGGAAGCTGATCCGTCACGTCGGCCATTGCTTCAACAAGCTCCTCCTGAGTCCTCGCCTTGGTCCATTGACTGCGAGGTTTCAAGATCACAAAAACGTCCGTCACTTCTGGCCCCATTTGGTCGTTGGCGATTTCAGCCGATCCAGCGAAACTGGCAATCTGCTGGATTTCATCAGGAAATTCTTCCAGCAAGATGCGCTCGATGCACGTGCCGTAGCGGACCGACTCGGCAATGCTGACCCCGGGCAGGCGAATCGTCGTGATGACGATCGCTTCTTCCTCCAGCCGCGGGACGAACTCCGAACCCAACCGGAGTCCCAGGAGAGTCGCCGCGATCGTGATAGCGCCGACCACCACGAGCGTTGTCTTGGGGAACCGCAGACTCAGGCGCAACAGCGGTTGAAACACGAAGTGCGCCAGACGATCAAGCCGCGTCGGCTTGTCGGTCATGGATCGCCTCAGACAGAGCGAGGTCAGAACCGGCATCAGCGTCAGCGAAAGGATCATTGACCCGAGCAAGGCAAAGACGGCCGTGAGTGCCATCGGGCGAAAGAGCTTTCCTTCAATTCCTTCCAGCGTGAGGATCGGCAAGTAGACGACCATGATGATCAGTTCGCCGAACATGGTGGGCTTGCGGACCTCAATGGCGGCTTCGCGGACAACATCTAGTTCCGGGCGTGTCGTGCGATCGTGAGCCAGCCGGCGGACGCAGTTCTCGACCATGACAACCGAGCTATCGACAACCAGGCCGAAATCAATCGCTCCAAGGCTTAGGAGGCTGCCGGCAACGCCTATCCGTTCCATCATCGTGACGGCAAAGAGCATCGACAGCGGAATGACCGACGCCACGATCAGGCCCGCGCGAAGATTGCCCAGGAAGGCAAAGAGGATGGCGATTACTAGAATCGCGCCCTCAAAGAGATTCTTGCCGGCGGTGCGAAGCACGTTGTTGACCAGATCGGTGCGGCGGTACACGACTTCGACATCAACACCAGCCGGCAGCGCCTTTTTGGCGTCTTCCAGGGCCTCGTCAAGCGCCATCGTCACTTCGCGCGAGTTCTCACCCATGCGCATGAACGCTTGGCCAAGCACTACCTCGCCGCGTCCTTGGGCGGTCACACCGCCGCGGCGGATCATGTGGCCGATTTTCACCTCAGCCAAGTCCTTGACGCGGATCGGCACGCCATCGTGCGTCGCAACTACGATTTCCTCGATATCCGCCACGTCGCGCGCCCGGCCGATTCCCTGAACCAGCGTCTCAATGCCGGCCCGGACGATGTTGCCGCCTCCCTCGTTCTTGTTGTTTTCGCGCAGCGCCTGCAGCAAGTCGTCGAGCGTCAAACCATGCTGCGCCAACTTGTCGGGGCTGTGGCGGACTTCGAACTGCTTCGCCAAGCCACCCCAAGCGCTCACTTCCGCGACACCGGGTACGCGGCGCAGGCGAGGACGAATGACCCAATCTTGCAGCGTCCGCAACTCCATCAGGTCGTACACATCGCTGCTCAAGCGGTAGTGATAGACCTCGCCCAGACCCGTCGCGACGGGCCCCAGGCGAGGGCGGTCGATCCCCTCGGGCAATTCCACTTCCTCCATCCGCTCCATGATCTGCTGCCGCGCAAAATAGATATCGGTGTCGTCCGAAAACGTGGCAACGACTTGGCAGAGCCCAAACTTCGAGGACGACCGCACCTCCTGCAGCCCCTTGAGGCCACCCAAAGCCAGCTCGACGGGGAATGCGATTTGACGCTCGACCTCTTCCGGTGCGAGGGCGGGGGCTACCGCGTTGATTTGCACTTGATTCGGCGTCGTGTCGGGGAATGCGTCGAGCGGCAACACGATGGCACAGCGGATGCCAATGCCAACCAAGGCCAGCGCGAAAAGCACGACCAGGAAGCGGTTCCTGAGGCTGAGAGAAATGACGCTGTTGAGCATTTTGCGATGACGAGACGGCACAATACAAGGAAGGCTATTGCGAACGCATCAATCCACGTCTCCGGCGATCCGATCCTTGACCATTTCGGAATAAAGCAGGAAGGAACCAGTCGTTACGACCTGCTGGCCCGTTTCCAGCCCGTCCACGACCTCGGAGAGGCCATCCTCATCCATTGGTTTTGTGACCACTGTTTGCCGACGATATCGGCCTGGCCGTTCCGGCAAGAAGACGATTTCCTGTTTTCCGTCGTGTTGAACGGCGGCCGTCGGGACTGTGATTGCTTCATGCTCTGGCGTGATTTCGATCCGTGCCCGCCCAAAGACATTGGCCCGCAGACGACCGTTGTTGTTGGCGATTTGGGCCCGAACCCGTGTTGTGCGGGTCGTGCGGTCGGCTTCCGTGCCAATCGCCGTGATCCGACCGGCGAACACGGGTACGTCCGTGTTGGAGATTCTGAACGTGACCGGTTGGCCGACTTCCACGGACGCGATATCCGACTCGTACACATCGATCCAGAGCCAGAATTGCGACGTGTCGGAGATCGCAAAAAGCTGCGTGGTTGGCTCTACCGCTTCGCCCAACGCCGCATCCCAGGTCGTGACGCTGCCGGCAATCGGAGCAACAACATCAAGTAGATTGCTCGCCGACTCGTCCCGCTGGATCGCATCGAGGTCCGCCTGCGCGAACCCGAAATTGAATAGATGCTGCTTGGCTTCCAACAGCCCGGTCCGCGCATGAGTCAAGGCTGTCAGTGCTTCCAACTCGTTCTTGCCGGCTGCAATCTGTTTCTCGGCAAGAGCGTGGTAGCGCTCGTACGTGACCTCGGCGAGCTTGACCGTTGCCAAGGCGGTCAAATACTGTGCCTTGGCGGACCCGACAGCAGCAGAGTCGACGACGGCCAGCAAGTCGCCGCGCCGGACGACCTGGTTGAGTTCCACGCGAACTTCCCTGACGACTCCCGAGACGCGCGCCAGCACTTCGGCAGTACGTTGCCCGTTGTAGGCCGTTTCCGCATTGGCATCGAGGTTCTGAGCGTGTTTTTGCCGGGTGACCGCCGCCGTTTCGATCCCAATCCGGCGCGCTAAGTCGGCCGATGCAAGCTGGACGATCAGATTTCCTTCGCCCTGCGCCTCGCCATCCCCCTGCGGCACCGCCGTCTCGCTTGCACTTGGTGCGGAATCAATCCAGGCCACGGAGGGAAGCCACACCGCGCAGGCCCAGGCCGTAGCGAACACGGCAGTGACGCCCACGCCAACTGCCGCCCAGAATCGCCCCTTGGACGGACCGATGAGATATGGAAAAAATCGGCTCAATGTTCGAACCCAGGCCTAAAACATGATACACACCTCCCATTGTCGCAAGGCGAGTCGGAGCATTCTATCGCTTCGGAGCGATTTTCCCAGTTAGCCCAACCCGCATCGGCCGCAATTCGTCCCCCGGTACAGGCCGTTCTGACGATACAACCGATAGCCAAGGATTCTTGCGCGCGGAGGTTTTATGCTCGCCGCGGGCTGTGGCGTTTGAGGAATTTGTTCGGAATGCGAGTCTCATCAGCCTGTCCTAAGCAGTCCACTGCACGATCGCAGCGGGACGCTGTTCCTCTCTCTCTCTCGCAGTTTCGACCGGCGCTCCTGGCACTCGCCGCTTTTGGCGCGCTCGCGTCCGTACCGCAGCCATCGCCGTGCCAAGAATCCGTGCCGTTGCCGGCACCCTCCAGCCGGCGGCCTACGGGGTCGCCTGTGGGTCCGGTGGCTCCCGATAACCGGCTGTCTCTCGCCGACTTGCAAGCGACTGCCTTGCAGTACAACCCGACATTGGCTCAAGCTGCCGCCGCAATAGCCCAGGAACGAGGCTTCTGGATTCAGGCCGGCCTCTATCCGAATCCTCAGGCCGGCTACCTGCGAACCGATTCCTCCCAGCCAGGCCAGACGCAATCGAACGGCGCGTTCGTCAGCCAAGAGTTTGTAACGGCCGGTAAGCGGCAACTCAGTCGCGCCGTTGAAGCCCAGGAAATCCGGAGATTGACCTGGGAGCAGCGTGCCCAGGTCATGCGCGTTGTCAACGATCTGAAAGTCCGGTACTTCGAGGTCCTTGGCGCGCAGCGTGCGATCGCCGTCTCGCAAGATTTGGTGCGTGTCGCCGAAGATGGGCTGCAGGCGACCGAAGAGATGTTGCACCTCAAGCAGGCCGCACGCGCCGATGTCTTGCAAGCGCGGCTTCAACGCGATGCGGTCCGGCTGGGACTTCAGGACGCACGCTACCGACACGAAGCTGCATGGCGGCAATTGGTGACGATCATGGGGCGGCCCGAAATGCTTCCCGTGGAGCTAGTAGGCCAGCTCGACGCGGCCGTGCCGGAAATTGATTTTGAGCAACAGTTGTCGCAACTTTTGAAATCAAGTCCTCAGCTACGCGCCGCAGAGGCCGAGCTGTCCCACGCGCAGGCTGAGCTGGCCCGCGAGCGAGCCGGCCGCATCCCGAACGTCACGCTGCAAACCGTCACCGAGCACGACCGCACGGCACAATCCACGAATCTAACAACACTGATAGCTGCTCCCGTCCCGTTCTTCAATCGGAATCAAGGGAACATCTATCACGCCGAGGCGGATATTCGCGTGGCAAGCGCCGAGTTGCAGCGCGTCCGGCTTGTATTGCGGGACCAGCTCTCGGACTCGTTTCGCCGATACCAAACAGCCCGCAACCAAGTCGACCGCTTGCAGCAGTCCATGCTCAAAGACGCGAAGGAGAATCTTGACCTTACGATGGAGGGATACAGGCAAGGGGAATTTGACTTGGTGCGCGTGCTTTCGGCGCGGCAAACGTACACTCAAGCCAACTTGGCCTATACCGAGGCGATCGTCGAGGCCCGCAAGGTCTTGGTCGAAATCGAGGGCCTGCAATTGACCGGCGGCCTGAACCCGGCCACCCTGGGGGCCGCCATTCAGACGGGACCTGGCGGCACTCGCCAGCGAGGATTGCTGAACCAATTGCAAGACACTTCCACCAGGCAGCTTTTGCCGGCCACGATCCAGGCTACAGCGCCTTAGCAGACGTGGCGTTTTTGCCCGGTTAGCGGGATCGCCACAGACGGACGTGACTAAAGAGCGGGTTCAAGCCATCAAACATCTGGCTAATGGTAGACTCTAGGCGGCAGAATTCACCATAAGTCGCTCAACGGCGGCGATTAGCGACTGGGGCCATGGGTTCAGGCCATCCCGAAAAAGTTCAATACGCGTCCAGTCGCCTCGACTATTCCGTTGCCTAACTTGCCCAAAATGGGCGACTGGCGGCTGGATTCGAACTTTCTGTTGCGATCCGTGGCGTTTGCGGCCTTGAGCGAACGATCGTCGGCCGTTTTGGCCATCGATCGAGCGCATCTATTCGCTTGTCCCGGCGAGCCTAAACTCATAGCCGGTTAAGTGAGCCTCCTTGACAGCCGCGACCGCGCGCTCGGTGGCGAAAATGTGGGTAGCGGGACCCATATGTGTATTCTTGAAGAACAAAGCATCGCTTGGAATGAGGACCGGATCGAAAATGAGCAATGCGCGCATTCCCTATCCGGTGCCACCGCGGGCCCAACGACCGCTTTCGACCCCTAGCAGTCGTTCGAGCGAAGGCTGAATGAGGGACCACGCCGCTATTGACAATAAAAGTTGTCAATGGCAGAATGAGCCCATGCTCGACGTGCAAGTCATCGATGATCCGGCGGCCGCGACGGTTGCCCTTGAGCCGGTACGGAGTCGGCTACTATTGGAACTGGCCGAGCCCGCCTCCGCCGCGACGCTCGCCACGCGACTAGGGCTTGCACGCCAGAAGATCAACTACCATTTGCGAGCCCTGGAGACGCACGGGTTGGTAAAGTTGGCTGAGAAACGCAAGTGGGGTGGCCTGACGGAGCGTTTGCTGGTTGCGACCGCGGTTTCCTATATCGTCTCGCCAAGCGCGCTGGGTCCGGTCGCCGCGGATCCGCGCCGTGATGCAGACCGTCTTTCCGCGAGCTATCTCATCGTCTTGGCCGCCCGCGTTATTCGCGAGGTCAGCGGTCTGGTGCGCCGTTCCAGGGAACTCAACAAGCGGCTGGCAACCTTGTCGCTGGACACCGAGATTCGGTTCCGCTCCGCGGCGGACCGCGCCGCCTTCACGAGCGATCTCACCAACGCAATAACGAAACTTGCCTCGCGCTACCATGATGAATCTGCGTCTGGCGGCCGTGCGCATCGCCTGGTGATCGTGGCGCACCCTTTGCCGCATGAACCCCGTAACAAGGTGCCATCGTGAGTGTGAAGAAAGAAGCGTCCGGACGCCGATCGGTCCAAGTTGAAGTTGAGGTCCCGGGCACGCCCGAGGAAGTCTGGCAGGCCATTGCGACCGGGCCTGGAGTCTCGTCCTGGTTCGTTCCGACCGAGGTCGAACAGCGCGAAGGCGGCGCTGTTGTTTCCCATTTCGGCCCGGGCATGGACGCGATCGCGACCGCGACCGCCTGGGACCCACCCCGCCGGTTCGCCGCCGAGAGCCAGGACCTGGGACCGAGCGCTCCGCTGCTAGCCACGCAGTGGATCGTCGAAGCGCGCTGGGGCGGTGTCTGCGTCGTACGCGTGGTTCACAGCCTTTTCGCCAGCAGCGACGATTGGGACGATCAACTCGAGAGTATCGAATCCGGCTGGCCGACCTTCTTCCGCATCCTACGGCTGTACCTCACACACTTCCGTGGCCAGCCCTGCTCGACCGTTCAACTGGTGGGCGTCGCCCCCGAGCCCGGGTCCAAGGCATGGGAAACGCTGATCGGGTCGCTTGGCCTTGCCGGGGCCACCATGGGCCAGCGGTGGAACACGCCCGCCGGCGTGCCGCCACTGGCCGGGTTCATCGAGCAAATCGGCGAAGGCAAGAATCACCTCCACGCGCTCCTCCGACTCGACGAGCCGATCCCGGGCATCGCCTCCCTCATCGCCAACACGGTGGGCGACAAAGTCTACCCGCAGGTGAGCTTCTATCTGTACGGCGACCGGGCGGCCTCTGTTGTCGCACGCGACGAGCCGTTGTGGCACGCGTGGATGAACGATCGCTTTCGCGCGGCCGATTGAAAGCATCTCGCCAAGTGTGGTCGCATCCGCCGAGCAGCGGATTATGTTTGACTTGCCGATTCTGCGCGAAGTTGGTCATCGCGCGAAAACATCGACGAGCGACTCGGCTTCGCGTAGGATTGTCTCAACTTCGAAAGCTATGTCCGCGACCAACATCCGGTCATTATATGATATCCGTGGCGTTGGAAGATCGTCTCGCTTTTCAGAAGAAGCGGCATGGGCCCCGACAGTTGGTTTGCGCGTTGCGCTGCTTGCCGCCGAGGAGTCGATTGAATGGTCGGCAACCGACGTGGGCACGGCGACAAGCAGGCGCCCTTCATCTTCGATCCATTTGCGCGCCTTGGCCAACCAGCCGATTGCTTCAATCGATCGCTGCAGGCGAGCATTTGCCATTGCCAGGAAAAGGGCCACGCGAGCGTTATCTGCGCGAATCACTTCGGCGGTCCCCGTTCGGACCAGCAAGGCTAATCGATTGGACATTTCGACGTTGCGCAACATGTCGGCCGCTTCTCTCAGGCGGCCCGCACGGTACAGTGACGCGCCGAGGGTGGCCTGCTTGCGTAATGAGCGACTGCCATGATTTGCCGCGTCTTCCGCTAAATGGACCAGTTGTGCGTGGTCGTCCACCACATCGGGCAAGACAAGGCAAACACGAAGTGGATCGTACCAGTTCGAGTTCCGCTTTTGACAATGCGTCATTATTTCTCGACACGTTTCGCGGTATCCATCCAGGTTACCAACCTGTAGCTCACTTCCCGCGATCATGGTTAGAGCGTGGACGACAAGGTCATGATCCCGTTCCGACGAGTCTTCTGTAACAATTATTTCCATCTGCTGCGCGGCGCGGCGAAGTGAATCGATCGCCTCTCGATGATGCCCCAGAAGTCTGAGGAAACGACCATTGTCGCCAAGCGAGCATACAAAACCGCGACGGATTTCGGAATCCGAGGGGAATTCACGATCGAGTTGCTCCCAAAGCTTGTGAGCCTTTTGCTGCCAGCCGAATGCTCGTTCGGGATCGTCTTCGGTCTCTGAGTACTTCGTGAGCAGCTTGGCCAGGTCGGGGCGATATTGAATCTCCCCTTCGTGTGTGGCGATCAGCGACTCAAGAATGGTCCGAGCGCGATCGAACCACTGCTTGCTGTCACCCGAAGCGCGACGCATGCCGATATCGCGACAGAGGCTCGCGAACGCGGCCTGCAGTGCGGCATCGGCCGGGTACGTTTCCGCGAGAGGCTCTAATAAAGCGAACGCTCGCTCATACGATTCGTGGCTCGCACGGATGTGATCCATGTCGTGTTGTAGGACTCCCAGGTCGCTGTAGTAGATCGCCAGGTCGCGGGAGGCCTGCATCGTCGGGAGACGAGCTGTCGATATCAGACCCGCTTGCAATTGGCATGCCTTTTCATGCATCACGAGGGCTGCATCATATCGGTTCTCCGCCCGGTATTGGCGGCCCAGGTAGTCGCAGGCTTTCGCCAGATCGAGTTGGTATTGCGGGAGATCGGGATACTGTTTGCAGAGCCGATCTAGAATTGCGATGGCCTGGTCGAATGCCTCCATGGCTTGTGCGTTTTGGCTGGCGCGGGCGTGCAGCATTCCCAATCTGCTGAAGCTTTCCGCCAGCGCCGTTTGGAATTCGACTTTCGAAGGGCTTTTGCGCGCGGTGCTTGCGAGCAGTGCGTTGGCTTTTTCATACCATTGCAGACGCTGGTCGAACTGCTGCTGTTGGTCGCCAAGCAGGCTATAGTTGTCAACCAGTTGCCGAACCATCAAGTGGGCGAATTCGAGGTTGCGCTCGGCTCTGGCGCGTTCCGATTCGGCACGAACTAGATTGGCGCTGGCATGCTCTTGTTGCTCGACCGCTTCGTGCCGCGCCGCGTTAATCCTCAGCGCCGCCGCTGTTGATGTCATGGAGACCGCGACAAGCGATAAGCCCACGGCTGCGCTCAGTCCGGCTAAGCGTGGGTTGCGCTTCGCCCACCTCCATGCGCGCTCGATTTTCGTGATGGGACGAGCCCGGATCGGTTCACCGCGCAAAAAACGCTTTAAATCGTCCGCGAATTCCTCGGCGGAACCATATCGCCGGCCGGGTTCTTTGGACATGGCTTTGAGGCAGACCGTCTCCAAGTCTTCCGGGATGTGGTCGTTCAAAAGACGGGGCGCGCGAGGTTCCTCGCGCAGCACCTGATCGAGAACCATCCGACAATTTCCCCGAAACGGCGGCTCGCCGGTAAGTAATTGATAGAGCACCACGCCCAGGCTGTAGACATCGCTCCGCGCATCGATAAGTCGGGTCGAGCCGGCGGCTTGCTCGGGACTCATATACGCCGGCGTGCCCACCAGGTCGCCATCGACGGTCACCGTGCGATCCGCATCGTCGCAGTGGGCCAAGCCAAAGTCCATCAGCAACGGGCGACCCAGCGCTGGCTTGGAGTTTTGTTTGTCGGCATCGCGCGATTCCGAGGAGTCCAAAATGATGTTTGCCGGCTTGATATCCCGATGCACGACTCCCAATGCATGGGCGCATTGAAGCGCCAAGGCAACATCGCGTATAAGTTCGGCAGCTTCCAAACAACTCACGCGGCGTGTCTCCAGCAGCGTCACCAGCGTCACGCCGTCGATGAAGTCCGACACGAGGAATGGAGCGCCGTTGTGTTGCCCCACTTCGTGAATCGCGACAATACCGGGATGTCGGATCCTTGCCGCGCTGCGTGCTTCGCGCAGAAACCGCGCGGCGTCACGCTCGGTCAATTGGCCCGCGTGGGGGATTTTGATCGCGACGTACCGGTTGAGGTCTCCATCGAGCGCCTTCCAGACCACGCCGCAACTCCCGCTGCCGATGCGTTCAACGAGCGTGAATCTGCCGAATTGATGCTGCTCGACCCCGCGATTTCCCTCCCCGGCCTGAGTGGCGTTGACTGCTTCGCCTGGACAGGCCCGCGCATCCTCGCAAGCCTCGGCCGGTCGGGACTCAAAATCAATCGGGCCGCCGTTGCTCCCCGGCGCACTGTCCATATCGGGGTACTGGATAGGCCAAGATTCTAGCGCCTGCTCCAACTCAAAATGATTCGATAATTGGCGATCATACTGCGGAAAGCGCCGCCGGTATTCGGCGTCGGTCGGTCGCTCTCCGAGTTCGATCCGCAACAAAAACTCCGTATAGATCACGTCGAGCGCGGATTCTGGGTCGGCAGTCAATTGCGGATGCGCATGCAAGTAATGCTCCGCGGGAATTCGCTCGTTTGCACGCCACCGGGCGGTTAGATCGGCGCACAGTTCAGCCGCCAGTTGGGAGAGTGGCTGCGGTGTCGTCGCGCTCATTGCTGGCCCGTCAATTCGACTTGTCCGACGATGCGGTCACACGCACGCGTAAATCGCTTGCGCAACGCCTCAGGGCTGCTCTGGAGTTCGCGGGCGATTTCGATCCAGGTTTGGCCGGCACCTCGTTGCGCCGCAATGCGGCGCTCGTCGGGCGTCAGGCGTATCAAACAGACTTCTAATAAGTCCTTTTCCGTGCACAGTTCCGACTGGCCGCGAGTCGGGTCGACAATCTCGTCCAAGCTGACTTTGCGGGCGTGTGCACTTAGGCAACCGCGGCTCCGCTCGTGACGATAGCGGCTGATCAATTTGTTGCGCGCCATCGTAGTCAACAATTTGACCAATTGCCCCGGCGAGTCGAATTGAAATTGCCCAAGTGCCACCCGGGTGAAGAAGCTGGCCAATACCGACTGGCAGATATCCAACGAGTCGAAGGCCGCTCGCAAGCTTGGGTCGGTCAGACGAATCCGGACCGTGCGGCGGATCTCCGGCTCATATCGCCGTACAAGCTCGGAGGCTGCCTGCTGATCGCCCTGGCGAACTCGGGTGATGAGGTCTTGAAAGGATGAATTGATGATGTACCCCCATCTTGCGGCCGACGTCATGTCCATCCCGCCCCCATCTTTATGTAGCTGGTCGGCAGGGTCAAGCAATTTCCCCGTAATTCCTTGCTGCGGGGAACCCCAAGGTCACACGACCGGCCGCAGATTTCGGCCCCGAATCCACTCGGAAAATTCTTGAAATTCTGTCCGGCCTTCTAGGGTGCAGGCGTTTAGTACAGCGGCGAGACAGTTCGCAATCATCGCAACCGTCAGGCGCGGGATGCTTTACGAATAAGGGCCGCAGCCGCAGATTCGCAGCAGTGGCGCACCCCTTTTAAGGGAAATCTATTGATGAAGCCAGCAAAACAGAGGCGCTGCAGGGTGCCGGTAAAGGGACACCGCTCCTTGCTCGAAACGCTTGAGGATCGCCGTCTCCTGTCGGTCTACGGCGATCTTGCCACGGCCCTGACTCCCGGATCCTTGACCCCGGTCCAGGACAACCTCAATACCGCCCTAAACGCCGCATCCAAGATCCCCCTCCTGACACAGGGCGTTGGCGGCGCCCTCGGCAAATTTCAAGCGGTTCAGATCGTCACCGACACTGTGGTTGGGGATATCAAGACCGCTGTGGCCAGCGCGACCGACGACACCAATGCGACAACCGCCCTCACCTCCGCCCTTGGCGTGGGCTCGGGCGATGTCCTGATCACCCATCCTGGCGGCGCTAGCACGATCGAAATCGAGGTTCACCTCAACCGGGCTCTGGCGGCGGCCACGGTGCCGGCCAACTTCAACCTGAATCTCGGGCTGTCCGGCCTGCCCGTCAACGTCGGTGCCAGTACCACTGGGAGCATCGGCGCCCAGCTTAGCTACGATTTCGCCTTCGCCTTCGGCTTCAATGGGAGCAATTTGTTCGTGGACACGAACAAAAAAGTCTCGGATTTCGCCAACTCGCTCCCGGACCCGAATCATCAACTCGTCGTCGAGGCCGTCGTCAAGCCGTCCAACGATTTCGTGGCCACCGCCACGGTCGGCCTGCTGCAAGCCAATATCGATAACCGCAGCCACACCTCCACGCTCGACGGCGCCTTCACCGTGGACAATCTTGGCCTGAGCGGGACGCCAACCGTGGGCCTCACCGGGAATGCCAATCTCAACCTGCACGCCGCCGCGAGCTTCGCCGCCACCACCGACACGAACAGCGGCGCATCCTTCACCTTCCCGGGCATCGGCGCCGACCTCATCGTCAACTGGAATCTTGCCCCCGGCAATAACCCCGCCGTCTCCTACGACAACGTCTCCTTCGAACTCGGATCGTTCCTGAGCGGCTTCGTTCGCCCGATCATTCAGGACATCCAGGTCTTCACGCAGCCGATCGAGCCGCTCATCAGCGTGTTGACGGCGCCGCTGCCCGGCCTGACCGATCTCAGCCACCTGATCGGCCAAGGCGACGTCACTCTGCTCGGCATCGCCGAGGCCGCCGCGGCCAATGGCGCATTCGGCCCCGGGATTGACGAAGCCGTCGAGTTGATCGCCACGCTCGTGCAAATCACCAAGGACGTCAACGGCCTGGACACCAGCAATGGCGGCGTCATGGTCCCCCTGGGCGATTTCGCCCTCGACACCTCTGGTGACGCCAACGACGTCACGACGAGCCTGCTGAACGGTACGGTCGATTTCAACAACCTCGCCAACGTCGGGGTCGATCTGGCCTCCAACCTGCTCAAGGGGATCGAAAGCTCAAACGCCATCAAGGGGATCGAAGACGCCGCCGACAAAATCGGATTGGGCGGCGTGGCCAAGGACCAACTGATGCAACTTGGCAAACGGCTCGACTCGCTGCAAACCGGCGGCGTGAAACTGAACTTCCCTATCATCGACGACCCCGCCAGCGTTATTTTCCCCATGCTGCTCGGACACGACGGCGACTTTGCCACCTTTGACGCCAACCTCAACTTCAACGCCGATGAGAAAGGCGTCCCCACTGGGCTGTCGGCCTTCGGCCTGGGCATCAACGCTAGTGGCAACATCCAAGTTCAGGCCAATATCCATGTCGCCTACGACACTTTCGGCGTACGCGAGTTCTTCAAGGATCTCGCCAAGCCAGGCGGTTCGGCCGAACCCGGCGACCTGCTGGACGGCTTCTACATCGCGGACACCACGGCGAGCAAACCGCAGTTCGCCGTCGGCGGAAAACTCCAACTCGGCGTCAGCGCAAGCACAGGCTTTTTCAGCGTCGAGGTCGGCGGCGGCGTCTTCACCGGCGACGACGGGACCGACCCCATTACCATCAATCTCCACGACGCCGACAAGGGCACCGACGACAATAAGCTGCGGCTGAGCAAGATCGGCGCCGACCCGTTGGACCCGGGCTGCCTCTTCGACGTCTCGGGCAAACTGACCGCCGGCGCCGGAGTGACAGTTAAAGTCGGCGTCGATACCCCCCTGGGTTTCGTCGGCTACGAGCACACCTTCAATATCGCCACAGTCACCCTTTTCGACCTGGACACGATTAGTTGCCTGGGCAAAGGCGGCATCCCGGCCGCGAACCCGCCGGTCATTGCCGGCGACCCCAGCACGGGAATGCCACTGGTTGACGGCGCCGGCACCATGACCCTGTTCCTCGGGGACAACGCCGGCCAGCGCAAGAATATCCCCAGCACCACCGACGACGCAATGACCCCAGAGACCTGGCAGGTGACCAACGAAAGCGGCGACCCCAGCGATACGCTAACGATCAAGGCATTTGGCGTTACCCAGAAGATCGCGGGCGTCAAGAAGATAGTCGCCGTTGGGCACCTGGCCAGCCAGACGATTTCTATCGACGACAGTGTCGCCGCCGACGCCGAGTTGACCGGAGGCGACCTGGACGACCAGCTAGCGTACCTTGGCACCGGCACGGCCACGCTGGATGGCGGCGGCGGCAAGGACCGCGTCACGGTCGGGTCCAAGTCGAAAACTTCCGTGCTGCACGGCGGCCCAGGCGACGATATCCTGATCGGCGGCGGCGGCGACGACAAGCTGTACGGCGACGCCGCCAATGACACCCTGTTTGCCGGCACCGGCAACCAGACCCTCGATGGCGGCGCGAACAGCGACCAGATCAATGCCGGCAAGGGCGTCGACATGCTTATCGGCGGCACCGGCAACGACCTGCTCAGTTGGCACGTCGGCAACGGCGCCCCCACCGTGGTGGACGGCGGCGCCGACACTAACACCCTCGAAGTCCTCGGCGACGGCAATGCCGACACGTTCACCGCCTCGGCCAATGCCGGCGCCCTCTCGATCCTGGCCGACCTCGTTACGTTCACCGCAACCCACATCCACAATCTTTCCCTCGACGGTACTGGCGGCGCTGACGTCGTCACGGTCAATAACCTTGCCAGTACCAGTGTCCAGGAGGTCCACGTCAACCAAAGCGAGGAAATAGCGGCCGATAGCGCCGGCGATGCCGTGACCGTGGATGCGGCGGCGGTCACCAACTTGCTTATCGACCAAGCCGTCGGCGAAGTCACGCCTGGCGTCAAGGGGGCGCAGGTCCTGCTCAATGGACTGGCCTACAAGGTTTTCGTGGCCAACTCAGAAGCCCAGGATTCGCTGGCCGTGAACACCGCTTCGGTGGCGACCACCGTCACGCTCGACTTGCTCCGGGTCGATTCCGTCTCCGGCAGTCCGCTCCCGAAGGCCATAGCGATTCCTGGACACATCACGGTCAACGACGCGCCGGTGCCCAACATTTTCAACGTCAAGTCCACGAGCGGTCCCACCATCATCAACGCCTCTGGCGGCAACAACATCTTCAACGTCGGAAGTCTGGCCCCTGCCACGGGGGGCACTCTGGCCGGCATCACGGGCGCGTTGACATTGAACGGCAGCGGCGGCGCCGATGCGGCCAACATCGACGACTCCGGAGACGCCGTGGGCCGAACCGGCACATTGGCCAGCACGACAGTGACGGGTCTGGGCAATGTCGGCGACATTACCTACGCAGGACTGAGCGTCCTGACCATTGGCCTGGGTATGGGCAACGACCAATTCACCGTGTCCTCCACCCACGCCGGCAGCACCAACCTTGATGGCGGCACCGGCCAAGACGCCATCGACCTGTTGGCCCTCGATGGTCCAACCATCGTCCATGGAGGCGACGACGACGACACCATTACGCTCAAGCCAACGGTCGTGGTCGGCCCTACCTTCCTGTACGGCGACAAGGGCGCGGACAAACTGATCGTCGATCAACTCCCCGCTGGAAACGTGAGCGGCACGGTGAACCTAGACGGCGGCGCTGGTGCGGATAACTACGTCGTCAACATCACCGGAGCCGGCAGCTACCTCGTCAACGTCTCCGACTCCGGCGTCGAAACCTTTGCGGACACCCTCACGATCAATGGCACCACCCAGGCCGATAACTTCCTGTTGCGCGCGAGTGCGCCCGGCGTCGTTAATGGCATCGCCTTCGTCGCGGCGCTGCACGGCGACCCAGTGTCAAGCGTTGAGCGCGTCAATTACAACAAGGACCTGAAGAGCCTGATCCTGAACACGGGGGACGGCGCTGACAGCGCCACCGTGGACGACGACTGGGCGCCCACGACCATTAACGGCGGCCAGGGAAATGACCACTTCCAGGTCGGACAGATCTTCAAGTCGCCACGCGATGCGGCAGCGGGAGTGACGGCCCAGGACGTGTTCGAGACGTTCCTGACCACCCGCGGCTACCTTAGCAATGGGGTGAGTTTCGAGACCACCATCAATGGCGACGATGACAACGACGATTTCGTGGTTTTCCGCAACAAGGCCGTGCTCAACCTCAACGGAGACGACGGCGACGACACGTTCACGATTCGCGCGTTCGCGGGGGAGGGGTCGACTGACACCGACGTGAACGGAGGTAAGGACACCGACCTGATTCAATACGTCGAGAACGCGAAGGTCAACGTGGACGGCGGCGACGGCACGGATACGCTCCGGGTCATCGGCACCGAGTTCGCCGACCGGTTCGTGGTGACCAAAGACGGCATCTTCGGCGCGGGGCTCAACATCAGCTACATCAATATCGAAAAGCTGGACGTGGACGGCGCCGAAGGCGATGACGAGTTCTATGTGCTTAGCACCGGCCCGGGCATCGATGTCACTCTATTCGGAGGCCTGGGCAACGACCTGTTTAGCATCGCGGGCGACACCGTCAAGGTTAAGTCGGGGACCACCACTCTTGACGCGATGGTGGGGTCGCACACGGTCAAGCTGATTCAGGGTCCGCTCCACATCGATGGGGCGGGGGGCAAGGGCTCGACCGGCGGACTGGGCACGCCCGTCATGCTCCCGGGGGAAACGAGCATGCTGACTTCGGACGGCAAGGTGCTCGCGTACTCCGGCACGGGCACGTCGCTTTCGATCGACACCATGACCGTCAAAACCGCCGCTCTGGAAACAGCGCGCATCAGGGAGATGCTTGCCAGCATTACGGACCTGGTAGGTAAGACACTGGAAATCAGCAAGGGCCCGGGTATTGATCGGTTCTGGCAGATCACGGGCGTGGCGATTGGGGCCGGGACCGACACGACGCTCACGCTCAAGAGCCCGGGGATGCCCGCCGACGAGTGGGGTTTGCCGGACACCACGAGCGAATTTGCCATTACCCATCTGTCGCCGAACTTCTTCGTGTCGGAACTCGACACGCTCGACGCCCTCGGCGTGTTCAACGACGGCAGCACCGCTGCCGATGTGGGCGGGCTGAGCGACACCAGCATCAGCGGGCTCGGAATGAGTGCGGCGGGTATCACCTACGCTAACCTGGAAACGATCGAGGTCCTGCTCGGCACCGGCAATGACACGTTCACTGTGACGGGAACCGCGGCGGGGGCCATCACCGCAGTTCACGGCGGGGGCGGCGGCGACCACCTGATCGTGACCGCCGGCGGCGGGATGGGTTCGCCCTTGCTCGTATACGGCGACACGACTCAGGACCGCGGCCGTTACACGGCGGACGGCGTGAACCCGTTGCCCGGCTTCGGATTCGCATTCACCAACGACGGCGACGACACGATCGACGCCTCGGCGGACATGCAGACCGTGGCGATCTACGGCGGCGCGGGCAAGGACGTGATCTACGGCAGCCAGGTCGGCGATCACCTCGCCGGCGGCGCCGGGGACGACGAGATTCACGGCCAGGGAGGCGTCGATCACATTTACGGCGACTCCGGCTTCAATCAGGACCTGAGCACGCGCCTCGACCACGTGGTGGCCAAACAGGTCCATATCCTCCAGGTGGTGACGACCGAGACGGCCGGCAACGACAAGATCTTCGGCGACGAAGGCGACGACATCATCTTCGGCGACCACGGCATCATCACCCAGACGCCCGGCACGCAGCGGATCTTCACCACCGATAACGTGATCGGTGTGCAGACGACGAACGTCGCCAACGGCGGCGACGACGAGATTCACGGTGGTGCCGACAACGACGTCATCCTGGGCGGCATGGGCAACGACCGCATCGACGGCGACGCGGGGCAAGATCTGATTCTCGGCGACAATGCCGTGTTGACGAGCCGCGCTGCTGGCGTGATGACCAACCCGCGCTTCCGCGCCTTGGCCGGCACTCAGCTCTACGACGCGAGCGGCAACCCGCAGGTGACGAGCGATTGGCAGACCGCCCCCGGCGCCTTGCCGATGTGGGCCAACTGGTCGATCGTACTCAACGATGGCAACTTCGGCAACGATTACCTTGCCGGCGGTGCGGGCAACGATACTCTCTTCGGCCAAAGCGGCGACGATACCATCCAGGGCGACGGCTCCATCAGTCTGACGGTCAGTTCCACGCTGCCTTCAGTGGACGATTTCGCCGGCACTGGCACCGATGGCGATGACTACGTCGAAGGCGGCGGGGGCAACGACGTGATCCTCGGCAACCGCGGTCAGGACGATCTGATCGGCGGCAGCTCCAACCTGTTTGGCCTGACCATGGCCGCCCAGCGTCAGGACGGTTCCGACACGATCTTCGGCGGTTCGGGCACCACGATCGCCCGAAACGATCCCGGTGACCTTGCCGCGATCGGCCACGATCTCGATGCCGACACCATCCTTGGCGACAACGGCAACATCTACCGTATTCTCGGCACCAACGGTGTGTCCGGCGGCGCGTACCTGACCTTCAACTACGACACCTACGGGTCGGTAAAGATCATACCCCGGGCAGTCACGCTGCTGGACTACACGCAGGGCGGCAGCGGCTCCGATCTGGGCAGCGCGGACGTGCTCCACGGCGAGGCAGGCGACGACGAAATCCATGGCGAGACCGGCAACGACGTGCTCTTCGGCGAAGGCCAGGACGACAACCTCTACGGCGAGTCCGGCAACGACCGAATTTACGGAGGGGCGGGCGAGGACGGAGTGCTGGGCGACGACGGCAGGATCATCACCAGCCGCAACGGCCTGACCGAACCGCTCTACGGCCTGACCACACCCAACGCGCTTGTGGACTTGACCATCCCCGGTCCGTTCATCGGCGCCTGGGAATTCATCACCGGCCGGCTGAACAAGACCGTCACCGTGGCGGCCTGGACGTCGGGCGGCAACGACGTGATCTACGGCGGGCTGGG
>JACQFF010000001.1 GCA_016200205.1 Planctomycetia bacterium | reverse complement strand
CCGGGACCAACTGCATTCGCTAGGCATGGGTTGTGCCGAAACCGACAACGAAGCAAACACGCAGTCCGGCTCCCGCAGCATGCACCCCAACGGAGTCAATGTGCTCTTCTGCGATGGGTCAGCACATTTCGTCACGAACCAGATTGACAGGGATGTTTGGCACGCCCTGCATACGAAGGCCGGCGGAGAGACCATGGACTCGTTTTTCTCCCAGCCGTGATGCCCAGCGCGGCGGATCTTGGCGACGAAACGGGGCATCCGGGGCCCGAACAGCGCAATGGAATTGGCTGGGGCGTCTGTGGTATATTACCTGTACGGAGAGTTCGTCCATGCAACTTGTCGTCGAGCTTATCCCTGATGAAGAACAAGGCGGTTTTACCGCCCGCATTCCCGATATTCCCGCCTTTGGCGAGGGAGAGACGGAAGACGAAGCGATTGCCGACCTGCAGGAAGCCGTTCGGGGTTATATCGAAACCTTCGGGCTCGCTGACGCCCTTGGGCGAGTTTGCCATCCCACCTTTCGCCGTCTCGATTGGGACTTAGCCGAGCTCCCCCGTGACTAAGCTTCCGCGTCCGAGCGGCAGGGAGATGGTTCGCTTTCTTGAGCGGGAAGGGTTTCAGCTTATTCGCGTCCGCGGCAGCCACCATTACCTCGCCCGTGGAAGTCAGCGTACTTCCGTGCCCGTCCCCGCCAATCGCACTCTCAAAACGGGCACGCTTCGCAATATCCTTCGGTCGATTGACCTGACACCCGAGGACTTTGCCCAGCGCTTCAACGCGTCGTAGGCGAGTTGCGGCCCACGATTTGCCTAAACTCCGTGGCATACCCCGTCCGAAGACTATTCCAGGTAACTTGATTTTACGGGGTGGGACGCCTAGGATGAGCGGCGTCAGGCAGCTCGCTTCGGGAAAAATCGACTGCGTCGCGTGGACTCGCCAAGACTGGCAGAGGCCCGGCTCGCAAGGTGCTTTACATCGTATGACCACGACCAGAAACGTTACGGCTCGCGGTTGTCGCTGCTCCTGTACGGTGTAGCCCCTAGTGGCTACCTCTCTTTCGCAGCACCTGAAGATTTTCTCGCCCTAACCGTTTCCCGCATTCCCTGCCCCACCGGGCAAAAAATCCGCGCACCCAAGCGTGCCAGGAGCACAACCCATGGCCTCCGACGTTCGCCTGAAAGAACAATTGCCCGAGTTGACGCGGCGGATTGTGCAGACCTATACCGAGCTCAGCACGATCAGCCACTTGGGCCACTGCCCGCTGCCGAACTACGAAGTGATCATCGCCGCCATCGAAGATCTCAAGGAGATCATCTACCCCGGCTATCGACGGCGCGAGGGATTGCACATCGGCAACGTGACCTATCACGTCGGCGATTTGATCGACGGCTTGCACGACAAACTGACCACCCAAATCGCCCGCGCGCTGCGGCACGAGGCGGGCTTTTCCAACGACTGCGGCCCGGACAACGACTTCGAGGCGCTGGGCCAGGCCAAGGCGATTCTGTTTTTGGAAGAGCTGCCCGAGCTGCGCCGCGCGTTGGCCCTCGATGTTCAAGCAGCCCTCGACGGCGACCCGGCCGTGAAAACGCTCGACGAAGTGATCTTTTGCTACCCCGGTTTGGAAGCCGTGACGGTCTATCGGCTGGCGCATGCACTGCATCAGCTCGAAGTGCCGCTCATTCCGCGGATGATGACCGAATGGGCCCATTCCAAAACCGGGATCGACATCCACCCCGGGGCGAAGATCGGCCGGCATTTCTTCATCGATCACGGCACCGGCGTGGTGATCGGCGAAACGTGCGAGATCGGCGACCACGTCAAGCTCTATCAAGGAGTGACGCTCGGCGCGTTGAGCTTCGCCACCTTACGCGAATGCAACGGTATTGGGCGGTCTGACCGTCATCGGCCACCATTCGGTGATCGGCTCTAGCGTGTGGCTCACCCGCAGTCTCGAGCCGCGCACGACCGTCGTGCTGGAAAAGCCGAAACTCAAGATTCGGGCCGAAACGGAAGAGCTGCACCCCGACGCGAATTTTCAGATCTGAGCGGCCGGCGAGTTTTGGCGCAATCGCTTTAGGGCGTGCCGGCGCCTCCGGACGACCGCAGCCCCGACGGCCAAGGACATCGCCGAAAGCCCACTGATCGCGCCGCCATAGAAGACGCTTCGCGGCCGATAGCGATACACCAGCCGGTGATCGCCGGCGGGCAACACGGCCCCGCGCATTAGCCGATTCGCACGCCAGATCGGCGCGGGTCGCAACGTGCCGCCCGTTTCGACCGTCAGCTCCCAACCGGGAAAGTCGAGGTCGCTCAACACGACCACCCCCGGGCTGGCCAGATGGGCCGCGACCTCCACTCGCATAGGGTCGGAGTGGACCAGTTCGCACGTTTCCTTCGCCCACGCCGGCTTCGGCTCGGGAGTGAGCGGAAGCGGCTGGTCGGTTTCGATCACCGCGACGCGTCGCCAATCGCGCGGCCTACCGGCCGGGAAGAGCACTTGCTCGGTCCGCCGTCTGACTCTCGACGGCGCGCGCGAACTCAATGCCGGCAGCACCTCGACTTGATGAACGATCCAGGAGCGCGGCAGTGCCTGATCGCGAGACCGAACGGTCAGGCCCTCGACCCGGTCGTCGGGGTGCGTTGGATCCTTCGCCGTGATCTCCTCGGGTAGCAGCGAAAACCGCGCTCCCGCGAGGTCAAGCACCGAATCATGCGGCCGCGGTCCCGCGGGCCCCGGCTCGCCGTGCGCGCGGGCCACGTCGAGCATGACTTGATACTCGAGGGGCACCATCGTGCCCGAGGCCTCGACCACCGACAGCCGATACGGCAGGTGGTATTTCGGCGACAATGTTTCGCGTTCCCAACTCATGATCGCCAGTTGGCGGTTGGGGGACGAGGTGCGATGCCACGAATCGGGCAGCCAGAGTGGCTCGCGATAGATGCGGTAGCCGTCGGTTGTGCGCGGCATCACTCGGGCCACTCCCGGCTCGGTTCGCCACAGCTCCGACGGCGCGTAAGGCAACAGCCAGCTTTGAGCCAGCGCCAAATCGGCCACGGTAATGGCCAAGGCCGTAGCGCGCACGAAGCTCCCCGCCGGCGCATCAGCTCGCCGCCGGAAGAGCGCCAAAAAAATCGCGGAAAGCACCGCCGTCTGGACCAGGCCGCCGGCGATGTCGCGCCACGCGCCGGCCGCATCGAACGGGCCAAACAGCGGATCGGCCGGCATGCGGTCCAGCATCACGCTCAGCGTGGGCCAAAACACCAAGACCACGCCAAGGCCGATCAAACTCAAGGCAACCAGCCCCAACAGAACCCGATGCAAGGCGATATTCGGCCGTTGAAAAATCTCGTCCCATCCACGCGCGGCCAACATACTCAGTCCCAAAGCAGCCAACACGAGCAGTTTGGCCGGATAGCGGAAATAAATGTAGCCCGGCAACAGCACGGTGATCAACCAATAAAGCCCGCCGACTTCATCGCCGATCGCCAGCGTATCGGATCCGTGACAGAGCACCTTGAGCTCGCGGATCGCCCAACCGCAGCCATAAATCCCAAAACTTCCCAGTGCGGTCAACAGAACAATCCACGACAGCCAGCGGACGCGGACGTCGGGCGCCCGAACACTCCAACTCACTACCGCCAGCAAAAACGGCAGCAGACCCATATACAACGAGGGGACCCACGCGCGGCCTTCGGCCGGTAGCGCGCTGAGCCAGCGCCGGTGCGTGGGGAATTGCCGCCCGCTGAGATTGGGCCATAGAAATTCGAACACCCGCCACGGACCGACGCTGAACTGGTAAACCTGCCGCTGGTGGCCATCGGGCGAAGTGCCGAGCAGCCCTGCATACCAGGCGGGCTGATCTAAGAGCCTATCGGAGAACCGTCGGGGACTGTCCCGATTTTGCGGCGGGCACCATCCGCAGGATGGTCGGGGAGCAAAATGGGACTGTCCCCTTCTCCGAGACGGTTCTCGGATAGGCTCTAAGTTGGACCGCAGAGGAACCTGTGTGCTTCCCTCACCCTTGGGGAGAGGGTGAGGGTGAGGGGAATCCGCCATGTCCCCCTCATCCCGATCGTCTCCTCGCGGGAGCAGGAGTTCTACTAGGCTGCGCGGCGAATCGTAACTGGCGCGACGACTTAGCCGCGAAGATTCCATCGTCGGTAGGATCTGCACGGCGGCCAAAACGAGGCACGTCGCCGCCGAGATCGCGCATAACGTGGCTCGGTGCGCAGTCCAGGTGGGCTTTGCACCGGTGGCTGTCGGGTCCGATCCGCTCCGCCCTGCCCTCCGCATCTGCACCGCGTAAAGCGCCGTCAGCAGCAACACGTTGTAGGCCATTTGTGGATCGCCGCCCAAAATCATCAGCGAAAGCACGATGCCCAGCGCCAGCGCCGACTGGCGACGTCGTTTGACCAACATGCGGTCGGCCAGCAGCAGCGCACAAGGCAGCCAGGCGGCGCCGACCAAGAACACGACGTTCGAGTACTGAAACAACACATTGCCGGAGAACGCGTAGCAGATGGCCGCAAATCCGGCCGCCAAAATGCTTTCGCCCCAGTGCCGCGCCAAGAGGTAGCTCGTCCAGGCGGCCAAGCCCAAGTGCGAGATGATGTAGAAATTGTAGAGCAGCGTGAAATCGAGCGGCAGAAAAAAGATCAGCTTGCCGGGATAGAATACGCTCGAGGTGCTTTCGCCCACCAGCGACATGCCCAAGTTGTCGTACGGATTCCACAGCGGTAATCGAGCGGAGAACCACTGGTCGCGAATGAATTCGAACAGCGGGTGATAATAGTGCGCCGCGTCGCGAAAGACGAAGCTGTGCGTCACCAATAGAGCCGGCGCAAAGAGCCAAACTAGCAGACCGCCGACCAGACCGATCACAAACAGGTGCGACTTCGACAAACCGACGCTCGCTCGCTCATGCGTGGAAAACAGATTTGTCAATCCGTTCATCCTAGCAAGCCGCGTCCGGGCAGTTAACCGCCAAGGGCGGACGGTGGCGCCAAGCGAATCGCCGACGCACCACGTTCGCCGAGAAAAACGGCGCGTCATCGAAGATTTGACGCATCTACCGATTAAGCCGCGGATTCCAGTGCGGCGGCGATTTTGCGACGCACCTGCGCTACGGCGAGTTCCAACTCCGCCGCCAGGTTTACGAGCTTGGCCGAAAGCTGGGTTTGGCCCGTCAACCTGTTGGCCCTCGGCGGCAAGCAGCCCAAGCCGCTTGTTTCGAGCGTCCCGCACGCTTGAACCCCGTCGCTGGCCAAGTGAATCAAAAACTCGCCCAGCGTGGCACCGCAATCGACGTGAGCCCGGTGATTGCTCCGCTCGTCGCTCAACGAGTCGATCGCGATCAGCCCTACAACAAAATCCACATTCTCGCCCGACATGAACGCTTCTCGACTTGTTTGTTTAAGATCCCCGATTTCGCTTCGGCTGACCCAGGATGGCGGCCAGGGCGGCGGTGCGCGAACACGACTGCCCGGCGGGCACACCGCCGGAAGCCGGATCGGGCTCGCCTTCCACGTACAAACTGAGCCGCAGGGGCGGATATGAATCGGCACGGATATCGCTCATCAGCTTGTCGGCGACTCGCCGGTGATCGGTTGCGCGGGTGGCCAGCGGGGCCTGGTGGGCCTCAGAACCGATGGGGCCGGTGAGCTGTCGCGCGGGCCAATGGATCCGCACCCGAAACTCGTAGGGCCCGGTTCGCAACTCGTCGTTATGCCGCAATGTCGCCCACGTTACATCTTGCCCAGCCACACTCAACCCGGGGCCAAACCCCAGGTGGCGAACGGTCACCCGGGTGGGGCTCAAGAGCAGGTAGCTGTGTACTTCCGCAAATTGGGGATCGCCGAGCACCAGGTCGCAGTCGGAGGCGGTGCCGATCAAAAAAGCCGCGCCGCGCACCTCTCGCACCCGCTGCTGGGCACGGCCGCGAGTGATTTCCAATTCGACTTTAGGGTGCAACGCGCCGAGATCCACCCCGTCAGTTCCCCAAGAATACCCAGTCACATGACGCATATGGACCTATTGCTCCCCGGGAGCGTGGCGAGCCACCGAGAACCCGATTCTGCACCGCGGATGGCTCGCCCAAAGAGAGTTTCGGCACTTGCTTGCCAAACGTTTGAATCGGACTGACCGTGCGAGCGAGGATTTGGGACCGAGACGGTACGGTGGGTCGGCGTGGTGAAAATAGTCGGGGCCAAGCCACGGCCGAGCGGCCATTGACCACATTGCGTGCGCTACGCCATAAGCACTGATCGACCGATGCGCGAAACGGGTGACAGCGGCGACTACCTGGCTCGCTGGGCGACTCGCAGTTGGGCGCGGGCCTGACGCTCCAGCCGGTCGCGAGCCGCCAGCAGTTCCTCGCTATTCGCCCTCCGCCCGCGGGCCTCGGTCAAATGCTCGGCGGCCACTTGCGTATCAATCGCCGCGGCCGGCATGGCCCGCTTCGTAAGCACCGATACCACGTTCGCCGCGACCTGCACGAAGCCGCCATCGATGTAATAGTGCTTCGACTGCCCGGAGGTCACCAGACGCAATTCGCCGTAGCCCAGCCGGCCGATCATCGGGCTGTGGCCGGGCGCGACGCCGATCTCGCCGTCATACAAGGGGAGCGCCACAAACTCAACCTGCTCATCCAGCACGGTCGATTCGGGCGTGACGACGATGCACTGTAACTGGGCCATCTTCAAACCGTCCCTTTATGCTTTGACCGCCATTTTCTTGGCTTGCTCTTCAGCCTGTTCGATGGCCCCCACGTACATGAAGGCCGTTTCGGGCAGGTGATCCCACTTGCCGTCGGCGATTTCTTCGAAGCTGCGGATCGTATCGGCCAGCGGCGTGATTTCGCCCGGCTTGCCCGTGAACACTTCGGCCACCAGGAATGGCTGCGAGAGGAACCGTTCCATGCGGCGAGCTCGATGAACGATCAATTTATCGGTTTCACTTAATTCGTCGACGCCGAGGATAGCGATAATATCCTGCAATTCGCGATACCGCTGCAGCGTGGTCTGCACGCGGCGGGCGACGGCGTAGTGCCGCTGGCCGACGTACTGCGGATCGAGAATGCGGCTGGACGAGGCCAGCGGATCGACAGCCGGGTAGATCCCTTTTTCCGTAATCGAGCGTTCCAGGTAAAGAAACGCGTCAAGCTGACCGAAAGCCGCGGCCGGGGCGGGGTCGGTTGGGTCGTCGGCCGGCACATATACGGCCTGCACCGACGTGATGGCCCCTTTCTTGGTCGAGGCAATCCGTTCCTGCAAGGCGCCCATTTCGGTGGCCAACGTGGGCTGATAACCCACGGCCGAAGGCATGCGTCCCAACAGGGCCGAGACCTCGCTGCCCGCCTGCGAGAAACGGAAAATGTTGTCGATGAACAACAGCGTGTCGGCCCCGGTCGTATCGCGGAAATACTCGGCCATCGTCAGGGCCGATAGGGCCACGCGCAGACGTGCTCCCGGCGGCTCGTTCATCTGCCCAAAGACCATGCAGGTCTGCTCGATGACTTTGCGGCCGGTGTCGCCGATGGCCGCCTCCTGCATTTCCAACCACAAATCAGTCCCTTCACGCGTTCGCTCGCCGACGCCGGCAAATACCGAGTATCCGCCGTGAGCACTGGCGATGCGGGCGATCAATTCGGTCAAGATGACCGTCTTGCCCAATCCGGCACCGCCGAACAAACCGGCTTTGCCGCCACGAACGAACGGCGTGAGCAGATCGATCACCTTGATGCCGGTTTCGAACAACTCGGTCTTGGTCGAAAGGTCGTTCAAGTCCGGGGCATCGCGGTGAATCGACCAATGCTCTTCGGCGGTCACCGGACCACGGCCGTCGACTGGCTCGCCGATCAAGTTGAATACACGGCCCAAAGTGGCCGGGCCCACGGGCACCTTGACCGGAGACCCAGTGTCGATGCACGTCTGGCCGCGGACCATGCCGTCGGTGCTGCCCAAGGCGACGCAACGCACGCGCCCGCCGCCCAGGTGCTGCTGCACTTCGCCGGTCAGGCCGACTTTGATGCCCTTGTGTTCGGATGAGATCTTGACGGCATTATAAATGGCCGGCAGGCGGTCTTCGGGATATTCGACGTCGAACGTCGAGCCGATCACCTGGGTTACGTGGCCAATGTTTTGCGTCGTCGGTTGGTGGTTCGTGGAGGTTGGCATTTAGTGGTTGGTGGTTAGGGGTTAATGGTTGGTGATTGGTGATTGGTCGTGGTTATCTTCTCTAACCACTAGCCACTAGTCACTTCTTCAGCACCTCGACGCCGCCGATGATCTCCATGATTTCGCCGGTGATTTGCGACTGACGGGCCCGATTGTACTGCATCGACAATTGCCGGATGCGATCGCCGGCGCTCTTGGTGGCCGCTTTCATGGCAACCATGCGAGCCACCTGTTCGCTCACCGCCGCATCGAGAAAGCACTTGAAGAGTTTGACTTTGAAACTGGTCGGCACGACTTCTTCCAAAATGCTTCCGGCCGAAGGCAGGAACTCGTATTGCGATTGGGTCGCGCCTTGCTGCGTTTCGACGCCCTCGAGCGCACCCAAAGGCAACAGCGTCTCGACCGTGACGAACTGGCGGCTGACGTTTTCGAACCGCATATAGGCCACGTCGAGCCGGTCGAGCGTGCCGGCGGTGTAGCCGTCGAGGTAGCGGTTGGCAAGAACTTCGACCTGTTGGAAGCTCGGCTTGTCCTCGAAATGCGTAAACGATTCGCTGATCGGCAGTCCGCGAAACTTGGCCGCCGCCAGACCCCGCTTGCCGGAGATTTCCATCGAGAGTTCGCTCACCTGGGCCTGTAACTCCGCGAAGCGGGTAAAACCGGCCCGCTGGACGTTGGAATTGTACCCGCCGCACAAGCCCCGATTGGCCGAGAGCACCAGCAGCACGGCGCGCTGGGTCTGTTCGCGGCCTTCCAAGAGTGGATGCTTGACTTCGAGGCCGCTATTGGCCAAATCGGCCACCAGCCGGGTGATGCGCTTGGTATAAGCCGTGGCCGCGTGCGCGCGATCCATCGCCTTTTTGAACCGAGCCGTGGCGATCAGCTCCATTGTCCGCGTAATCTTGCGAATGTTGCGGATGCTCTTGCGGCGTTTATCCAGTGCGCGGGCTTTAGCCATGTTTCACGTTGCTCGAAATTCTCAAAGCGTTAGCAGTTACTTAATCAGTCGGAGACAAAACGGGTAGCGGTACATTTCTCCGTTGCTGGCCTTGATAGCCGCCATAATTACCAGCACTACGTCGGTCACTGCCAAAACGATCAACAGCGGTATGCCGATAATGATGCAAATCAGGAAGATTGAGTAGATCATGACCGAAATCTGAAAGTTAATCGATTCTTTCCCGTGTTCGTCGATATAGGGATGATCGTTGCGTTTGACGAGCCAAACAATGAGTGGTCCGACGATGTGTCCAAATCCGATCAAGGGAAACAAACCTAATAGTGCGGCCGCATGACAAAGGGCCGCCCAGTTTCTTGCTTCGTTCGTCAACTCCGGAAGGTATTCTTCCTCGGCTTCGGCGTGCTCGCGGGGAGTTCCATCGGGATTGTCGTTCACTTGAGTCCCCTCCTGTCAGGAGCCCTCCGCCGCGCGCACATGCTCACGCAAGCATGGACGTGGCACCCGAACATTTTGATGTCCCTTTCAACTACACCCGAGCGGTCGCGGTCGCATCTCGCTTGCCCGCATACTGCTTCTGAAATTCTCCAATTGCTTCGGTGACGGCCTTCATCGCGGCGTCGTCCAGATCCCGGGTCTGCATGATCTTGTCGCGGATTTCCGGCTTCTGGTCGCGCATGAACGTGAGAAATTGCTTTTCCCAGGCGGCGACTTCGGTTCTGGGGATCTTATCCAAGTGCCCGCGCGTGCCGGCAAAGATAATCAAAACCTGGTCGACCACGTTTAACGGCTCGTACTGGCCCTGTTTGAGGATTTCCACCATGCGGTATCCGCGATCGAGTCGCGATTGCGTGGCGGGATCCAAATCGGTGCCTAACTGGGCAAACGCTTCCAGCTCGCGGAACGAAGCCAGGTCGAGCCGTAAACCGCCAGCCACCTTCTTCATGGCCTTGATCTGGGCCGCGCCACCCACGCGAGACACCGAAATGCCGACGTTCATGGCTGGACGAATACCGGCGAAGAACAAGTCGGGCTGCAGATAGATCTGTCCGTCGGTGATCGAAATCACGTTGGTCGGAATGTAGGCCGCGACTTCGCCCTCCAGCGTCTCGATTATCGGCAGCGACGTCAGCGAGCCGCCGCCCATGGCATCGCTCAATTTGGCCGAGCGCTCCAGCAACCGGCTGTGAGCATAGAACACGTCGCCCGGATAGGCTTCGCGTCCTGGCGGGCGCCGCATCAACAGCGAAAGCTGGCGATACGCCATGTCCTGTTTCGATAGATCGTCATACACGATCAGGGCGTGCTCGCCGCGATACATGAAGTATTCGGCCATGGAGGTGCCGGCATAAGGAGCCACATATTGCAGCGGGGCCGGATCGCTGGCGCTGGCGACGATGACGGTGGTGTAGTCCATCGCCCCTTTGGCGCGCAGCACTTCGATCACGCCGGCCACGGTCGATTCTTTCTGGCCGACCGCGACATAAAAGCACTTCACGCCGGAGTCTTTTTGATTGATGATCGCGTCGATGCCGATGGCGGTCTTGCCCGTCTTGCGGTCGCCGATGATCAACTCGCGCTGGCCGCGGCCGATCGGCGTCATCGAGTCGATGGCCTTGATCCCGGTTTGCAGCGACTCGGTGACCGGCTTGCGGAGCGCCACGCCGGGGGCAATCGTTTCCACGTCGCGGCGCTCGGTGGTGATGACCGGGCCCTTGCCGTCCAAGGGATTGCCCAAGGGATCGACCACGCGTCCGATGACGGCCTCGCCGACCGGCACGCTCAAGAGCTTGCCGGTGCTCTTCACTTCGTCGCCCTCGGTGATGCCGAGGTAGTCACCCAAGATGATGACACCCACCGAGTTTTCTTCGAGGTTGAAGGCCAGGCCGATCGTGCCGTTGGGGAACTCGACCATCTCTCCGGACATCACGCCCGAGAGTCCGTAGACCCGGGCGATGCCGTCTCCGACCTCCAGCACGCGACCGACTTCGCGGACGTCGATCTGGGACTGGTAATTTTCAATTTCCGCCTGAATGACGGAGGCGATCTCGTCGGCTCTGAATCTCATGGACGCTCCTGTTGATCATTTGCTCGCGGGCCTGATGCAATTGCCGGGCCACCGAGCCATCGTAAACGGTATCGCCGACGCGCAGCACGATTCCACCGATCAACTCCGGGTCAATGGCTCCGTCTAACTTGGGCTCGCCGCCAAAAAGTTTGCGCAACGAGACGATCAGGTTGCGCGACAAGTCGTCTTGCACGGGAGTGGCCGTATGAAGCTGCACGCGGACGCGGCCGCGTAGTTCGTCGTAAAGTTTGAGGACTTCCTGATGGATGGCGCGCACCAGGTCGAGCCGCCCATGTTTCGAAATCACCTTCAAAAAATCAAGCAATAGTGGAGAAAGCCGGCTGCCCAAGATGCGATCCAAGATCTGCGACTTCTCTTCGTGCGAAATCAATGCCGAGCCGAACACCGCCTCCAGCTTGGGAAACGCGTCGAGTACCGCCGCGACAAGCGTGTTGAACTCTTCGACGAGCGCATCGGACTGGCCGGCGTTTTCAGCCGCGCCGACAAAGGCTTTGGCGTAAATCGTGGCGACCTGCTGGGCGCCGACGTTGACGGCCGTGGATTTCGATTTATTGGGTTTCGGAGAGTCGATCATCGGTTGCCTGCACGGCCTTGACTAATTGGCGCTGGTGGCCGGGAATTTTGCCATCGCTTCTTGAATTAGCCGAGTATGATCTTCCTTCGACAGCCTGGCCTGCAAAATCTTGCCGGCCAGATCGATGGCCAATTGCGCGCTGCGCTCCGCCAGCGATTCCATGGCCTGATCGGCCGCCGCTTCGATATCGTGCAAAGCCCTGGCTCGTTCCGCCTCGGCTCCCGCCTTGCCTTCGGCCAGAATCGCCTGCTTGGCGTGTTCGGCGTCGCGGCGGGCTTCTTCCATCAACTCGCGCACTTCATTGGCCGCCTGGGCGAGTTTTCGCTCGTACTGGGCCAACAGCCGCTTGGCTTCCTCGTGGTTGCGCTGGGCCTCGGCAATGTGATTGGCAATTGTTTGCTCTCGGGTTTCGAGCGACTGGATGATCGGTCCCCAGGCGAACTTTTTGAGAACCACGAGCAAAACGACGAAAACCACAGCCGTCCAGATCGCCAGGTCGGGATCGATCGACAGCGGGTCGGCGCTCGTCGTCGGTTGACCCGAATCGGTATCCGCGGCTTTGGCCAATTCCGACTCAGCATGTGCGATCTTTGCTTCGACGTCCTCACCGTAAGCCCCGACGGGCCGTAGCGAGCCGATGCCGCACGCAATTACCAAACAAAGCACAAGGCGGGCCAATTTCATAAGTCCTCCGCGGGGGCGACCTAGCCAGACGTGTTGAAGAGCATACATACGATCAGCGCAAAAAACGTGGCACCCTCGATGAGTGCCGCCGCGATGATCATGGCCGTTTGCACGTTCCCGGCTACTTCCGGTTGGCGGGCCATGCTTTCAACGGCGCTCGATCCGATCTTGCCGATACCAAAACCCGCACCCAAAATTACCAGGCCCGCGCCGATCGCCGAACCCAGGTTCATCGGTCCCGGAGCGGTCGCGCCGCCCTGGGCCATGGCTGGTGAGGCCACAACGAGTACTGCAATCGACATCGCGGCAACTTTAACTAAGTAGTTCACTGATTCCGTCTCCTGTAATACGTGTAGTGTTAATAATTCAATCCCATTTGGCCATGGTTTTTGCACCTGAAACTAGTGCGGATGCACGGCCATGCCAATGAACAAAGCCGACAAAAACGTAAAAATGTAAGCCTGTATGAACGCGACGAGCAGTTCGAGTAGGCTAAGGGCGACCAAACCAAGAACGCTCGCCGGAGTCACCGCGTACCACACCACGCTCGAAGCGCTGGCGGCGATAAATGCGAGGATTACGGCCAACACAAGGTGGCCGGCCATCATGTTGGCCAACAGACGCATGGCCAGGATGAAGTGCTTGATGCACAGCCCGAGCAACTCGATGAAGAAGATCATGGGCTTGAGAACCACCGCGATCGGGAGCGGCAATTCCATGTGGGGCACTTGCGCCAGCCAGAACTTCACGGGTCCAAGCTTAGCCATGCCGGCAACGACTACCGTGGCAAACGTCAAGGTAGCCATGGTGCCGGTGGTCGCCAGCGCGCCGGTTGCCGAGCCAAACCAAGGAACCAGGCCAAATAAGTTGAGCACCAGCACGAAAAAGAAGATTGTGAGCAAAAACGGCAGAAAACGATCGGCATCGTGCCGGCCGATTGCCGGCCTGGCAACCTCGTCGCGGATGTATACGACCATCGCCTCGAGCAGGTTAGTCAGTTTTCCCTTGGGAGCGGCACCCTTTCTGATCCGGGCGGCAAGGCCGACGAAAAGCAGCACCATGACGACCGCCGCCAGCGTCTCGAGCACCATGAACTTCGTGATCTTGAGTTCCAGCGGCTCAATCCGCTCGTCGATCGGCTTGAAACCGACGCGAAGCGTGACGATCGGCTCGCTGGTTCTGAACAATTGGGGAATCTGCCATTTTTCACCCAGCGCGCGTGGCACGTCGAAGTACTCCGCGTCTTTCACGTGGCCGATCAGATGACTCTTTTCGAACGGATTATGGGCGTGTTCGTGCCCGGAATCCGTGGCCTGGTCGTGCGCGTCTGTATGGCTGTTGGCCATGGTGGGGTCTGGATTGTCTGTTAAGAAGTTGAACTTGACTGCACGTGAGCGAGCATGAGTACGGTTTCCGTGGCCAGTGTCGCCATGTAGAAAACCAACAGGTAGAAGATTATTCCTGCCTGTGCTAATGCCGGCACCTGGCGATGTAGCACGACGCCCAAGAGCAAAGGGATGATCGTGCGCGCAAGCATTGCCAGAACGAGTGCGTACATTGCCGCCGACGACCCGCGGAAGAGCGATGTGATGAACAGCGCGAGCTGCGCGCCAATCAGACATACGGTGGCCCCGCAGGCGGCCGTCACAAGTCCCCGCACTCCTGAGATCTCGTACGCCACTGGGGCCGCCAAGAGCCAGACGATCGCTACAATACCGCTGACCACCGCGGCTTGACCGGCCAGCCCAAGTAGGGCCAGCCTATTCCAAACGATCATGTTTCGACTGCCCCTCATGGTCTCGACCGCCGTTCGCCCCTGTTCGTTTCTTGGCGATGCGCATTAGCCCTAACGCCGCCAAGGTTCCGCCAAATCCAAAGCCCACCAGGAGAAACAAGACTCGCGTGCCGAGCCGTTGATCGAGCCAATAGCCCAATAGTCCGGGCACGACCATTTCAGCAGAAATGGTCATGATCGTCGCCGACCATTCAAGAGCAATGGCCATGGGCGATCGATCATCAGGGGGCTGTACCACGTTTGCCACCGTGAACATTGAGCGGCTCGGAAAGAAAACCGCCGCCCCCAAAATTACCACCCGCGTCCCGACACACGCATTATTTCTTGCAATCCCGTAAGGCTGGCCATCGTAGTCAGCCAAAAAATAGGTGTCAATCGCCATGAGGCGATAATTCGTGTTTTTTTTCACAAACTAATTATTGCGACCTAAGCTCTCCCCGTCAAACGCGTTACTCATTGAATTCCCGACCACGCGGCGCGTACTCGATTCCTCGTTGTCGATCTAACTACCTCGCGCGTGGTTCAAGGCGGAAATCGGCGGCCTGCGACGCGCGACCAAGCGACCGGTTTCCGTAGATTCGTGCGGTAACAGTACGTTGCGCCTAAAGCTAGCAGCCATATGGGTTCCGAGCGATTCCGTCGAGTCGGGGCGTTGCGTTTCCAGAGCACTTTGATTAAACTCGCTTATACGAGGTTGATGTGCCCATTTGAGCCTAACGGCTCAAATCGAGTACCCCACCTAGTAGGCGGAGTTCGCTGAATGCATTCGGCACGGCCTCCCGGCCGCGTCCGTTGCTAAAATGCCAGCGAGCGCCGCCACAACCGCAGATACATCCCCAATTGGACGGACCGGTGCAGCTACCTGAGCTGTAATTTGCCCGTCACCTCATCTGGCTAAGGACTGCCCGGGAGGGTTCGAGCGTTTTTTCCAGTCACGGATGACGCTCAAACCACGACTTCCTGCTCGGCCAAACTTATGAAAAGCCAGGTCGGGCGAACGCGGAGGTAAGTCCATTGATGACTCCTGCAGCTCTCAAGTCCTACTCCCACAAAGATTTGGCACAGATGGCCAAGCAAGGGGGCGTGCGCGGCTGGCACAGCATGCGTAAAGATCAACTCGTCAAAGCGCTACTCACGGCTGCAAAGGCCAAGAGTGCGCTTTCCAATGGCAAAAAAGCCGCGGCGCCGGCTCGCCGATCTTCGCCCGGCAAGGTCGTCAAGTGTGTCCCGGCCCGCAAACCGGCGAGCACGCGAGTGCAGCGACATATTAGTCAGGTGAAAGCCAAACTCGAGCGATCCAAAAGTTTGGCTTCTGAAAACGGCAAGCCAAACAACCGTGTGAAGGAACGCATCGTGGTCATGGTGCGCGACCCGTTCTGGTTACACGCCTATTGGGAAGTCAAGCGCCAGAGCGTCGAGCGCGTGCAAGCGGCCATGAGCCAAGATTGGCATACGGCCCGCCCCTATTTGCGGCTGCTCGAAGTATCCAGTGGCGCCTCGACCAGCGCCTCGGAACGCGTGGTGCGCGATATCGAGGTTCATGGCGGCGTGAGCAACTGGTACGTGCACGTCGAGAACTCGCCCAACAGCTATCGGCTGGAGCTGGGCTATATCGGCTCGAGCGGCCGGTTCTTTCCACTGGTCCGCAGCAACGTGGTCAGCACGCCCGAGCCCGGCAGCAGCGACGCGATCGACGAGAACTGGACCGACGTGGCGGAGAATTTCGACAAAATCTACGCCATGAGCGGCGGTTATTCCCCCGACAACAACAGCCTGGAACTGCAAGAGCTGTTCGAAGAGCGGCTGCGGCGTCCGATGGGCTCGCCGATGGTCACGCGTTACGGCTCGGGCATGGAAGGGCTGTTCGCGTCTTCGCAGGACTTCAAGTTCCAAGTCGATGCCGAAATGATCGTCTACGGCATCACCAGCCCCAACTCGCACGTGAGCCTGCGGGGCGAGCCGGTCCGATTGCGCCCGGATGGCACATTCACGGTGCGCATGAGTTTGCCGAACCACCGACAGGTGATCCCGGTCGTCGCCAGCGCCGCCAACGGAGGCGAGCAGCGGACAATCGTGCTGGCGGTGGAACGCAACACCAAAGTGATGGAACCGGTCCTGCGCGAGGCGAATGAATAGGCGTCGCTCCGTAGCAGTCCGTCGAAAAAGGCGGAAAGTGTTTCGGGGTGCCACGCTTGGCGTGCCCAACCATGTCAAAAACGCGGTAACTACGGGCGCGCTGCTGGTCACGCCAGCAGTGGCACGCATTTTTCAAGGGGCTGCTTGGCCGCCAGTCCCGACAGCGCGATCGGAACCTTGTGAAACGGGAATTGCGCGCTCCGTGCACTCCCCTAAGCGCTGCGCCTTGGATAAACTTGAAGACTGGCTCACCCGCAAGATTCACCTGTTCTTTAGACAAGCGCGTGGCGAAGGATATCTCCAAAACCCTGGAAGGCTGGGAGTACGACCCCGACCAAGTCTCCGTCCGCATCGTGAGGGGAGACGACGGCCGCGAGAAAATCCAATTGCGCCTCGATCTGGGTCTTTTGCAGATGGAGTTTGACGGCCGGCCCGACGGAAAACGGGTCGAGGGCTGTCCTTCGTGGCTGGACTATTACCAGCGCAAACAACGTGAGCACGCCCGGGAGAACTCCGACGACGCCCCTTTCGCGCTCGAAAGCGAAGACTGCGTTCGGCTGTTGCGCGAAGGCGTGCAATACTACCATCGCTACATCAGCTTCTGGCATTTGGAACGGTACGAACTATGTGCACGCGACACGACGCGCAACCTGCGGCTGTTTGCCTTTGTTCGCGAACACGCCCGAAACACCAAGGACAAGCTGCAGTTCGACCAGTGGAGGCCGTACGTCACGATGATGCACGCTCGAGCCGTGGCGACGCCGCTGATTGGTCTGAAAGACTATCGGGCGGCCTTGGGGGCGGTCGACGCGGCCATCGAATCGATCCGCGGCTTCCTCGGAGAGTACGAACAGACGCACAATGCGGAAAACTGCAGTGAATTGGTCTATTTGCTCCGCTGGCGGGACGAGATTGCGTCGAAAAAGACGGGCCGTTCGGACGGAGAGCCCTACAATCCCCTGACGCGATTGCAGGCTGAATTGGACCAGGCGGTTAGCGAAGAGCGATTCGAGGACGCGGCGCGCTTGCGGGACACGATTCGCCAGCATTCGGCCAGCCGCGGATCGGCCGGGGGCGCGGGCAACGCTTTATAACGGTAAAACCGGCCGCGGTTGCGGCTTCAGTTCGCCCTGCCCGCGGCCTGGCCTAGACAATTTTTGGTCCGCCGGCGCCGATTTTTGCGAGCCACAATCCGGTACTGCATTCCGGGCCCTCGATTGTTTGACACTCAAAAAGTGGCTATTTACAATGGGGTTAGGTAATTTTCCCCAGCCGCTTTTCTTGTCTGTAAGCGCGTCGTCTCACGTCGGAACGCGCCATGGCGGTTGTGAAGGGCGATTTGCGGAACACTTTCAAGTTTGCCCGGACGCATTCCGTCAGGGCAAGGAAATAGTCGAGGAGAATGGATATGGCCGCTCGCGAAAACCAAGGCCTTCAAATCGCGCTGATTGTTTTCGTCATGCTCACGATCGTGCTGATCGTCACCACGTTCTTGTTTTTCCAGAACTATCGGGAAGAACAGACGAAGAACAAGACCTTGACCGCGGAGGCGGCCAAAGCGGCTACCGAGCGGGACGCGGCCAAGAAGGAGAGCGGCGACTACAAGGAAATCATCGGCGGCGACGCGGCGGATGCCAAGAAAGACTTGGATAAATACGACAAAGGTCTTGCGGAAGGCAAGAAGAATTATCGCGGCCTGGTGGACTTCTTGGCGGCCGAACTGCAAAACAAGGACACTCGGATCGCCGAGGCCGCTGTTCACGCAAAGGAACTAGACGACAAAATCAAGGCCGACGAAGCCACGAAAGTCGCGGAAATCGCCAAGTATCTCGAAACCATCAGCACGACGAAAAAAGATCAGGAAGCCGAGCGGAAGAAGTTCGACGAGAATCGCGAGAA
>JACQFF010000308.1 GCA_016200205.1 Planctomycetia bacterium | reverse complement strand
TTCATCAGAAGAGCTAAGGAACTTGGGTTCTCGCTCAAGAACATCAAAGAACTGCTGGCCTTGCGAGTCGATCCCACGACGACCTGTGCGGAGGTCAGAAGCCGGGCGGAGGCCAAAGTTGAGGATGTGGAAGAGAAAATACAGGCCCTGCAGCGGATCAAAAAAGCGCTCAAGAAACTGACGTTGAACTGCAGGGGGCGTGTCCCGATCAGCGAATGCCCGATTCTGGAGGCACTGGAGCCCCAGGAGGCCGACTGATGCCATAAAGGTAATAATCGAGAGGAATTGAGTTTTGAAGCATGAATACTGAACGCAAGTTCGAGGTTTTTAGCGCTGGTTGTCCGGTCTGTGAAGATGCGGTTGCCCTGGTCAAGCGAATCGCCTGCCCTTCCTGCGAGGTCAATGTACTGGACCTGGACAAACCGAACGTGGCTAGTCGAGCGAAAAGCTTCGGCGTTCGTTCGGTGCCGACCGTGGTGATTGACGGGAGGCTCGGAGATTGTTGCACCGGGAGGGGGTCCGGATGAGGCGACGTTGCGGGCTTCGGGGCTGGGCCAGGCAATGGCCTGACCCCAATCGCATTGTGAGCATCGTGATCGAAACCATGCGGCGTAGATTTATAGAGAAGTACGTATCACCGTGCATTTGGAACCAGCGGAAGTCCCACGTCCTGATGTTGGACGTGCCATTGGTGGTCGCCGCCCTGGCCGTTACGGTGCTGTCTCTCGGCTACGATCTGACGCAACCTCTGCTGGCGGGGATCGTAACTAACCTCGCCGGCAGACGGGGCGGCCAAGCAATGGGACTTAACGTCTTTACCCTGTTCACTGGATTCGGGATCGGGAGCTTTCTGTTTGGTGAGGTACTGCGGCTGGGGTTTGACTCGGCGCTGGCAATTTTCAGTGCCGTCCAGCTTCTCGTTGCCGCAGTCGCAATTCCCTTATTTCGCTCCGAGATCTCTTCCGGTTCCAAACGGACGAGCGAAAGACTCGAACTCAACCGCTGACCTAGAAAGAGTGGTTATTCCCTCTTGACTCCGTACCAAGGTACCGAGCGGATAATGGCAACAGAGGACGAAGTCTGCTACCGGAAGGCAGTGGGTTTTCAACACACAGGCTCTTGACGAACGCAGTCGCGTTGACTGCCACGTCTGAGCGCATTTTTCGAGGAGGTGTGCTATGCGAAAACGGCTTTGGATTGCATTGTTGGCCCTGCCGATGGCAGTGGCTGGAGGGCTGGTTTATGCGAAGGCGCAGCAGGTCAGCGCGGAAAGTTATGTCTGTCCGTTGAGTGGCGAGGAACTGCCTTGCCCGCACTGCTGCCCGCTGAACCATGGCAAGTGACAGGCTTCTCAACATCGTGACCCCTGGAGTCCGCTACGCCTCCAGGGGTCTTGCGTTGGTACGCCATCGGATCACCCGCTCCGGAGTTGTGTGGCAATCCGAAGGCGGGGCGTGTCAGCTCTGCGACGTTCTTTCTAAGTGTCGGTGCCCAATCCGTTAGCGGGCCGAGTCCACGCACGTTCGAGCGAATCTAAGTTGACGTTTCCGCCCTGATGCCCAGCCGGCTGCAGGCCTGTTCGATCTGCTCCCAAACCGTTGGGTCGACCGAGACGCCGTCGCGCAAGTGTCGCTCCCGCTCGCGTGCTTCGATTTCGCCCGGCACGTAGATCTGTTCGAATCCCGGCGCGGTCGGGCAACTCTTGACGTACTGCGCCAATTCGGCGACCCGCTGCTTGAACTCCGAGAGCGGCGTGAACTGTTGTACGTCGAGCGCGATGCCCAACATGCCGTCGCTGGGATCCGCGGGATTGGGTCGGCTACAACCGGCTTCCGATAGCGCGCCAGCCAAAATGTCGATCATGAAGCCTAGACCAAAACCTTTGTAGCCGACCGCGCCGCCCAGCGGCAGCAGCGCGCCGGCGGGCTCGGCATAAAAATCGGCCGGATTGGTGGTGGGGTTTCCCCGCGCGTCGATCATCCAACCCGGCGGGACACTCTTGCCGGCCAAAAACAAGGTGCGCACCTTGCCTTCCGGTGCCACGCTCGAAGCGATGTCCAACAGGATCGGATGCGGTCCGCCCGAGGGAGCGGCGATCGAAATCGGGTTGGTCGACAAGCGGCGCCCCGTTCCTCCGAACGGCGCGACCGACTGCCCGCCGCCGCCGGAGTTGACCATCACGATCCCCACGAGCCCTGCTTGGGCCGCCATCCGCGTGTAGGTGCCGATCCGACCGGTGTGGCTGCAATTGCGCACGCTGACGGCCCCCACGCCGCCGGCGCGAGCTTTTTTGATGGCCAACAACATGGCATCGCGGGCGATGACCTGGCCAAACCCGCGGCCACCATCAACCGCCGCGCTGGCGGACGCCTCGGCGACGATTTGCATCCGACCGTCAGGCCGCAGCTTGCCGGCGCTGATCGCGTCGAGATACTGCGGGATCCGCATGACTCCATGGGAATCGTGGCCGGCAAGATTGGCCTCGACCAGATGATCGGCCACGCATCCTGCCACGTCGGGCGAAGCGCCCACGCGCTCGAGAATGTCGGTGATCAGGCGTTTGAGTTGTTCGGCGGGCACAAGGGGCATGGGAATGTTCTCGCGGATCAGTTTGAATGGGCGACGCCAAAGAATCTTATTGGGACGAGGATTGAAGCCTCAATCAGCGGAACTTCCAGCACGAGCCTGCTGCACGCGCGGCAAGAGCTGCACGGGATATTCCGAAAGATTCTCCGCGCCGGACTCGGTGATCAAGTACATGTTCTCCAGCCGCACCCCGTAGCGTGCCTCATCGACATAACCCCCTGGCTCGATGCAGATCACCATGCCAGGCTCGAGCATGCCGCCGCGGTCGCGATTGATGTCGGGCATTTCATGGGTGCGCAGGCCGATGGCGTGCCCGGCGTGGTGCACCAGTCCGCTTGCGGCGAGCGTCGGATGCTCGCGCAACAGTTGATCAAGTTGCCGCCAGATGTCGCGTCCTTCGGCGCCGGGCTTGAGCATCGCCGCGGCGTCGGTGAGCACGGCGGCCACATAGTCGAACAGAGAGCGTTGCAAATCGCTAGGCTCGCCGCCCACGATGAACGTGCGCGACAGGTCGGACCAGTAGCCGCGATAGCAGGTCCAGGCATCGATAATATAAAGCTCGCCGCGTTCGATCGCCCGGTTGCGGGCTGGGCCGTTGAGCCGGCCGGAGCGATAATCGCCGTCGTGAAAGACTTTTTCGCCCGCTTCAAGTATCGCGCCGCCGGTGGCTGCGGCCAGCACCTCCAATTCGTTCGCGTCTGGCCGAATTGTCGCTTGTGCGGCATCGTACGCCGCGAGGTTGACGCGCACGGACTGGCGAATCACCGCCAATTCATCGGGATCTTTGCGTTGCTGCATTTCGAGCAGCTCGGCGTCGATCGCGTGCCAATGATCCGGACACAATGCGCCCTCGAGCGCGCGAGCCAGTTGGTGCGGCAGCGATTCAGTCTGCCAGCCGAGCCGGTTGCTCTGAAAAGCGTGTTTGAGGGTCCCGCCCAGCACGATGCCTAACTGATTGATGAAGTCGGTGTTGAACGTGCCGAGTTGCTCCCATTCGTAGGTCAAGCATTCGTCCGCCGCGGGCTCTCCTCGGTCACTGGGGGCGAACAGCCAAGAGCGGCCCTCGGTTTCGACGAGCAAGCAAGCCGGCAAACGGGGCGGAACCAGCACGCCGGTAAAATAGTAGATGTCGCGCGAATCGGAGACCACCGCCGCGTCGATGCTGCGGCTTCGCAGCCGCTCGCGAAAACGCGCCTGCCGGAGTCGACAACTTTCTTTTTCCAAACTGGCCATGACGAGCTGCTCCCGCGATTCCATCACCGGCTACCGGAGCATGGAGTCAGATCCGAGTTTGGAAGCCAGCATAGCACGTGGCGTCAATCGTGCCACCTGATTGCCGACGCACCGGAACCGAGCCGCAATCTTCGCGCCCGACTCGAACCAGATCGGCTCGTCGAGACGAGGTTTACGGCCGGCCGGCAGCCAAGGGTACCACTGGCCGCCAAACATATCCCATACAGGCTAGCATTCCCATCGCCGTCGACACCAGGCTCGATGGCTCCGGCACGAGCAGTTGGTTGGCCAGAAAGTTGATATTGTTCTGCAGCAAGGTATTGCCGCCATTGATCTGGTTGAAGTTGACCGTATGCCCCAGGTTCGGCTCGGGATAAAACTCGTTGTACACGCCGACGGCAGTAAGCTGGTTGACCACCGCCTGGTCGCCGCTGAACGGCACGGTCGTGCCGGCCGTGCCATGCACGACAAAATATGATTGTGCCCACGCGGCCGGTCAACAGAAAATCGCCTGTAAAATCGCGGCTTGTCACTCGCGCCGCGATGCACTAGATTCGGCTTCGTGTGCGGCCCTCCCAACAAGCCCTCGGTCCCGGACCTCTTTTTGCCATGGAAAAGCTGATCATCACCGTGACGTGCGATTCGACGATGTCGTATCCCCACAACCCTCACAACCCAACGCCCAAGGGCTGGCGCGCCGTGGCCGATGAATACGTGCGCGGCGTGAATGCCGGGGCCAGCATCTGCCATCTGCACGGCCCGTACACGGTCGATAAAGAAATTCAACCCGACGGCACCAAGCTCTCGGATCTCGATATTCCCGGTTGGGCCAAATTGCGTGGGATGATCGAAGACAAGTGCCGGCCGATCATTCAATACGGCATCGCCAACGGCCGCTTTCCACAGCGCAAGGTGTTGATGAAAGAGCAAAAGCCCGACATGATCTCGACCTGCTTCAACGCCCACGACGAGTGTTTCGATTACGAGCCGGGCCACGAGCCGGTCGAGCTCTACGGCCTGCACGATCGCGAGGAGTTGAAAGAATATTGCCAGGTTACGGCCAAGTACGGGGTGAAAATCGAAGTCGAGGCCTTCCACTATGGCGGAGTCTGGAATGCCCTGCGGATGGTCGATCAAAAGCGACTCAAGAAGCCGGTGTGGGTTACGTTTTTCTTGGGTTGGAAGGGCGGCTGCTGGACTCCGCCCACGCTCAAGGCAATGCAGTACATGCACGACCACAAGCCGGAGGGATTCATTTACAACACCAGCGTGATGGATCCCGACGAGCACTGGCGGATTTTGACGATGGCCATTCTCTTGGGCGGCCACGTGCGCGTGGGCATGGAAGACAATCCGTTCCTGGCTCCGGGTCAGTATGCTAAAACCAACGCCCAACTGGTCGAAAAAATCGTCCGCATCGCCCGCGAGGTCGGCCGCGAGATTGCCGCCCCCGAAGAGGCGCGCAAGATGCTGGGAATGAAAAGGCACGCGTGAAAAAGTAACAACGTCTCATTCGTCGCGCTTCGGAGCCGTCCGCGATGCCACGCATCAATGCCGTTAGCTTTCACGAGAATCCCAGCATTGAAGAGATCTGCCACAAGATTCTCGCCACGGGCTTCGATTCGGTCGAGCTTTCCCGGCCGCCGTTCTACAATAAGCTCACCACGCAAGGCACGCGGGCCGCCTTTGCCAAATGGCTGAACGATTTGGGTCTGTCGATGTATGGCTTCGACGCCTGGGTCGAGGTCGATCCCTACACGGCCGCGGCAGCCACGCTGGCCGGCTTTCGAGACGCGATCGATTTTGCCGCCGATCTAAAGCTGGGCATGATCATTACCCACGACGGTTGGAAGCGGATCATCGCTCAGCGCCGACCGAGCGAATGCCTTGAAATCCTGTGCCCGTTTTTTCGAAGAGTCTCCGATCTGGCCGACGACGCGGGGCTCGACGTCGTGATCGAGCCTCATCCCGACACGCTTACGATGGATGACAGCTTCGCCATCGATCTGGTCGATGGCGTCGACCGCTCGAACCTCGGCTTGCTGTATGATTGTTGCCACTATGGCGTGGGCCAACCCACTGCGTACGTGCAAGCGATCGAGCGGCTGGGCCAGCGGATTCGCCACGTCCACTTTTCCGACGGCGATCGGGCGACCTACGCCTTGCATCTGCCACTGGGCGAGGGCGACTTGGATCTCGGTTCAATTATCAAAGCCCTCAAGGCGGTGGGTTTTCATGGCACGCTGACCAACGATCTGTATAACTATCCGCTGTTGGAAGAAGGCGCTCGACGCAATGTCGACCGCATTCGTCTGATCGAACAGGAATTGCAACTCGTCAACCCGCCGCGTCGCGCGAGCCTGGCATGAAAGCCGCCGTCCTACGTCAATTGAAGCAGTCGCTGGTGATCGAGGATGTCCCCGTTCCCGAAATCGGGCCGGACGAAGTGCTGGTCGAAACGCACTCGTGCGGTATCTGTCGCACCGATCTACACATTCAAGACGGCCTGGCCTACGTGCCCGGTTTGCCCCACATCCCGGGACACGAGCCGGCTGGATTGGTGGCCGCGATTGGCTCGCGCGTCGGAAATATCCAGGTCGGCCAGCGAGTGGTGCCACACTTGTTCGTCACCTGCGGACAATGTTCCTGTTGTCGCGGCGGCCGCGATGCGCAGTGCATGCACGTTGCCGGCGTGCTGGGCGTCACATTGCCGGGGGCGTTTGCGGAGTATTTTGCGGTTCCGGCCCGCAATCTTCTCATGTTGCCCGACAATGTCGGCTTCGATGCCGGCGGACTGGTGAGCTGTGCGGTGGTGACGGCGATGCACGCCTATCGTCGCGCCCGAATCGGCGTGAATGACACGGTGGTCGTGCTGGGTGCCGGAGGCATCGGATTGATTCTCATTCAACTGCTCAAAGCCGCGGGGGCCAAGGTGGTGGTTGTCAGTCGGGCCGAACAGAGTCTGCGGATGGCCGCTGAATACGATGCCGATTTGATGCTGCTGGCCGACGCGCCCGATTGCGCCGAGCAGATTCGCGAATTTTCCTCCGGCGAAGGATCGAGCTGCGTCTTCGAATGTGTTGGCACGGGGGCCACGATGCAAGCGGCGGCGTCGTTCGCCGCTAGCGGCGGGCAGATCATCGTGATCGGCGAAGAGCCCGAGTTTCCGCGGATCGAAACGATTCAAATTGCCCAGCGCGAATTGGAAATCATCGGCTCGCGCAACGGCTCGCGGCAGGATGCCGCCGACGCACTCGAGATGATCTCCGCCGGCACGATTCGCCCGCCCATCGTGCAACACGTGCCGTTGGAAGAAATCAACGAGGCTTTTGATTTTATTCGCAGTGGACAAGCCCACGGCCGGATTGTGGTCATCCTAAAATAGTGGTTAGTGGTTGGCGGTTTGTGGAATCCAGAAGAAAGCTTCACCGATGACGCAGCCGACGCAACCAAGTTATTGTCACCAACCCCTAACCGCTCGCCAATAATCACCAACGCCTAACCGTTAACCACTGAGCACTATGATGTTCCACGAAATCCAAATCTTCCGCGAGAAACTCCGATCCGGTCGCCCCTGTCTTGGCACCGGCATCACCTTTTCCGATCCAGCCGTCAGCGAGGCGATCGGCTCTAGCGCCGATTTCCTGTGGATCGACTTGGAGCATAACCCGGTCAGTCTGGAATCGATGCACTCGCATTTGATCGCCGCGCGGGCCGCGGGGGTGGCGGCGCTGGTGCGTGTACCCGGTTCAGAAACGCCGATGATCAAACGGGTGCTCGACAGCGGCGCCTCGGGACTGATTGTGCCGCAAGTCAGTTCCGCCGCCGAAGTGCGAAAGGTCGTCGAGGCCTGCCGCTACAAGCCGCTCGGCAACCGCGGCTTTGGCCCGCGGCGGCCGACCAACTATGGCCGCGGCGGCGGGCCGGAATATCTCGAATTCGCCAATCGGCATCTGTTTCTCGCCGTGCAGATCGAAAACGCGGCGGCCCTGAAAGAACTCGACGCGATCGTCGAGGTGCCGCATCTCGATTCACTGGTGATCGGCCCCTATGATTTGTCGCTCTCGATGGGCATCTCGATAAACCATCCCGACCTGCGTGCCGCCATGAAGCGGATCGTCGCCGCGGCCCGCGGCGCCGGCTTGTTCGTGGGCATCGGCATGGGCCCCGGCGACGAAGCCTTCGCGGTCCAAGCGATCGAATTGGGCGTGAATTGGCTGCAAGTCGGCAGCGATTATGGCTACATGATCCATTTCGCCGACCAGCTTTTCGCCCGGATCCGGCAGCGGTTGCCGAAATAAGCCGTTCGGCTTCAGATGCGCATGGACCGCGTTTTGGCTCCCTGCGCGCTTGCCGACGTTTCCGCTCTGGCTGATAATACGCCTGAATTGCAAAGCATTTGTCAACGTCTGTTCGTGGGTGGACAACCGAATGCATCTGGGCGCAGTTTTCGTGGTAAAATCTTATCGCGTTGCGGCCGCGCTTTGGGTGGCAACGGGATCGGTGCTCGCGATTGCCGCCACGCCCGAGGCGGTGCAATTCAATCGTGACATTCGCCCCATCTTGTCGGACAACTGTTTCCAGTGCCACGGACCCGACCACGCGCAGCGCAAAGCCGACCTGCGCCTGGATTTGGAAGCCAGCGCCAAGGGCGAGTTGGCTGACGGCCAGCGCGCGATCGTGCCGGGCAAGTTGGGCGAAAGCGAGCTGGTTCGGCGAATCACGAGCTCCGATCCCGAAGAGCACATGCCGCCGTCGAAGTCCGGAAAAAAACTTTCGCCGGCGCAAATCGAATTGATTACGCGCTGGATCGACCAAGGCGCGCGGTGGGAAAAACATTGGGCCTTCATTCCGCCAAGTTGGCCCGCGTTGCCCGCGGTACACGAGGCGAGTTGGATTCGCAATCCGGTCGATGCCTTTGTGCTGGCGCGTTTGGACAGCGAAGGGCTGCAGCCGTCGCCAGAAGCCGACAAGACCACGCTGATCCGGCGTGTGACGCTCGATCTCACCGGCTTGCCGCCGACACCGCCGGAGGTCGACAACTTTCTGGCCGACAGCGCGCCTGATGCTTACGAGCGGCTTGTCGACCGTTTGCTGCGTTCGCCGCGCTACGGCGAGCGGATGGCGGCCCGCTGGCTGGATGCGGCTCGCTACGCGGATACCAGCGGCTATCAGACCGACGGTATTCGTTACATGTGGCGGTGGCGCGAGTGGGTGATCGAGGCTTTCAACCGCAATTTGTCATTCGATCAGTTCACGATAGAACAATTAGCCGGCGACTTGCTGCCCGGCGCCACGCTCGATCAGCAGATTGCCACCGGCTTCAACCGCAACCATCGCGGCAATGCCGAAGGGGGTATCATTCCCGAAGAGTATGCCGTCGAATACGTGGTCGATCGGATCGACACGACATCCACGGTTTGGCTTGGCCTGACCGTCGCCTGCGCCCGCTGCCACGATCACAAGTTCGATCCGATCACGCAACAGGAGTTCTATCAGGTCTTCGCGTTTTTCAACAACGTGCCGGAAAAAGGGCGCGCGATCAAGGTGGGCAATTCGCCGCCGATGATCAAGGCGCCGACCCGCGACCAGCAGGAATCGCTGGCGGCGCTCGAACAGAAGTTGGCCACGGCGGAAAACGAGTTTGCCCAATTGCAGAGCGAAGTCGCCGCTCTTGAAGCCCAATGGGCCGCTTCGTTCGCGCCGAGCCAGCCGATAGGCTGGGCGCCCGCCGAGGCGCTCGTAGCCCACTTCCCGCTGGATGATAACGTGCAGGAAAAAGTCCGCGGTGCTCGGTGCGAGCTCGAAGGCCCGATCCAATTTGCCTCCGGTCCGATTGGCGGCGCGGCGGTTTTCGAGGGGGCCTCGGACATCAACGCCGGCGACGTGGCAAATTTCGGCTACTTCGATAAGTTCACGCTTTCCGCCTGGATCCTCGCCCACCACGACACCGGCACGGTGCTCGCGCGGATGTCGGATTCCGCCGATGCCGATGGCTACAGCGTGCAACTGGCCGGCGGCAAGCTGCAAGTCAATCTGGTCAAGCGCTGGCTCGATGATTCGTTGCGGGTGGAAACCGAACAGCCGCTCTCCAGCGGCCGGTGGCACCAGATTGTCGTCACGTACGATGGCTCGCGCGTGGCCACCGGCGTGAAAACCTACGTCGACGGCCAGCCGCAAAAAATGAAAGTCCTGCTCGACGAACTTAACCAATCGTTCAATTCGACTGAACCGCTGCGGATTGGCGGTGGCGGATCGGGCCCGCGATTCAAGGGACTCGTCGACGACGTGCGAATCTATGCAAGCGATCTGTCGCCGGACGACGTGCAACTTTTGGCCACCAGCGATTCGATCGACGCGATTGTCGCGATCAAGCCCCAAGTTCGCACAGCCCGGCAGACGGCCAAGCTGCGGGCCTATTATCTGGAGCGCCAGGCGCCTCCGCACATCCAAGCCGCTCGGCGGCGGATCTCGGACATGCGCAAGAAAAAGCTGGAATTCGAAGAGAGCTTTCCCACCACGATGGTCATGGAAGAATTGCCCACCCCCCGCGATACGTTCGTGCTGACGCGTGGCCAATACGACAAACCGGGCGAGAAAATTTCCGTGGGCGTTCCGGCCATTTTGAATCCACTCGCGCCCGACGCCGCGCGGAACCGGCTCTCGCTGGCCCGCTGGCTGGTCGCTCCGGACAATCCGCTCACGGCTCGCGTGACGGTGAATCGCTATTGGCAAGCCTATTTCGGCAGCGGCCTGGTGAAAACCGTCGATGACTTTGGTTCGCAAGGCGACGCGCCGAGCCATCCCGAGCTGCTCGACTGGCTGGCCAAGGAATTCATCGCCTCCGGCTGGGACATAAAGGCGATGCAACGGCTGATCGTCACCAGCGCCACCTATCGCCAATCGTCGAAAGTCACGCCGGGGTTGTTCGAGCGCGATCCGGGCAATCGCTTGCTGGCGCGAGGACCGCGATTCCGTCTCTCGGCCGAAATGATTCGCGATCAGAGCCTGGCCATCAGCGGCTTGCTCGTCGAACAATTGGGTGGGCCTTCGGTAAATCCCTATCAGCCCCCCGGCTTGTGGAAAGAATTGACCGGCGGCGGCGATTTCGTGCAGGATCACGGCGCAAATTTGTATCGCCGCAGCATGTACACATTTTGGAAGCGCACGATTGCGCCTCCCTCGATGATGACCTTCGACGCCTCCGGCCGCGAAGCCTGCTCGGTGCTGGAAACTCGGACCAATACTCCGCTGCAGGCGTTGGCGTTGATGAACGAAGTGACTTTCGTGGAAGCGGCCCGGGTGCTGGCCCAGCGCGTGATAACCGAGGCCGGCGCGGCGCCGACCGAGCGAATCGCGCTGGCCTTCCGCCTGGCCTTGGCCCGGCAACCCAGCGCGAGCGAATTGAAAATCCTCGAACAGAACTTGGCGCGTCACGTCGATCAATTTCGCGAGCATCCCGAGGAGGCCGACAAGCTGCTGCAGGTCGGCGAAGCGCCGCGCGACGTCAAATTGGACTCGAGCGAACTGGCGGCGTACTCGGCGGTGGCCAATTTGATTTTGAACCTCGACGAAGTGGTTACGAAGGAGTGACCCCATGGATCCGAAGTTGGAAAACCAGTTGCTCGTCACTCGGCGTCACTTCTTTTCGCGCTCGGCCCGCGGCTTGGGCGTGGCGGCCTTGGCGTCGTTGCTGAATGAGCACGGCTTGGGCAACGAAGCGGCTCCCGATCCGGCCGACGGCCCGAGCGGCTTGCCGCATTTCACACCCAAGGCAAAGCGGGTGATTTACCTGTTCCAGTCGGGCGCTCCCTCGCAAATGGACCTGTTCGACTACAAGCCGAAGCTGAAGGATCTTCAGGGTTCGGAACTGCCCGACTCGGTACGGATGGGCCAGCGGTTGACCGCCATGACCTCGCGGCAGGCCAGTTTTCCGATCGCGGCTTCCAAGTACAAATTTTCCCAACACGGCCAAAGCGGCGCGTGGCTGAGCGAACTGCTGCCCCACACGGCCCGCGTGGCCGACGAGTTGTGCTTCATCAAATCGATGCACACCGAGGCCATCAATCACGATCCGGCCGTGACGTTTTTCCAGACCGGCGCGCAACTGGCCGGCCGGCCAAGTATCGGGGCCTGGCTGTCCTACGGATTGGGGAGCGAAAACCGCGACCTGCCGGCGTTCGTGGCGATGATCTCGCAAGGCACCGGCAATCCCAGCGATCAGCCGCTCTACGACCGGCTATGGGGAAGCGGTTTCCTGCCGTCAAAGTATCAAGGCGTGAAGTTCCGCTCCGTGGGCGATCCGGTATTGAACCTCTCGAATCCCTCGGGCGTCGACAGCCAGACGCGGCGGCGGATGCTCGACGATTTGGGGGCGCTCAATCAACTCAAGCTGCAAGAATTCGGCGATCCGGAAATTGCCACGCGCATCGCCCAATACGAGCTGGCCTACCGCATGCAAAGTTCCGTGCCCGAGTTGACCAACGTGGCCGATGAGCCGGCCCACATTTTCGAAATGTACGGCCGCGGATCGCGCACGCCGGGCACGTTTGCGGCTAACTGCCTGCTGGCCCGGCGGCTGTGCGAACGCGGCGTGCGTTTCGTGCAACTGTTCCATCGCGGCTGGGACCAGCATTTCCATCTGCCCAAGCAGATCGAGGGACAAACGAGCGACACGGATCAGGCTTCGGCCGCGCTAGTGGCCGATCTCAAGCAGCGCGGCCTTTTGGAAGATACGCTGGTCGCGTGGGGGGGCGAATTCGGTCGCACGGTCTACTGCCAGGGAAAAATGTCGATCGACGATTATGGCCGCGATCATCATCCGCGCTGCTTCACCGTCTGGTTGGCCGGGGCCGGAATCAAGCCCGGCATCACCCACGGCCAAACCGACGACCATTCGTACAACATCGTCCACGATCCGGTCCACGTCCACGATCTGCACGCCACGATCCTGCACTGTCTGGGCATCGACCATACGCGGCTGACTTTCAAATTCCAAGGCCGCCACCATCGCCTGACCGACGTGCACGGAAAAGTCGTGACGCCGATCTTGGCGTAACAATTGCTTATGTATCGGACCCACCTTGCTTGCACCCCCGGGAATACAAAACCTCCCATGAGCTTTCCTTGCTGTTTCGACGTGCGCTCGATTTCGTGTTGGCTGGCCACGGTAGTCTGCGTTGCCGCTCCGGCTTGGGCCCAGCATGGGCTGTTCGACTCGACGCCGGTTAATCCGGCTGACGAAGCCTATATCTTCACGCCGCCCGGTTTCGCCCACGAGGGCACAGTGGCCGTGGCTAGTGGGCCACACACCGCGCGGCTCGATATCACGATCATCGACAAGGCGACTGGCAAGCCGACGCCGTGCCGAGTGAACGTAGTGGGGGCGGACGGCAACTTTTATCAGCCCAAGGAAAATCGGCTGTCGGCTTTTAGTCTCAACGGCAAGTGGCCCGACACGCTGGCCGGCAATCGGCCCAGCAAAGCGCCGATCCGCTACTTCGGCCACTTCTTCTACACGCCCGGCACGTTCAGCGTCGAAGTGCCCGCGGGACTGACGAGGATCGAAGTCTGGAAGGGTTTCGAATATCGGCCCGAGATTTACAGCGCGCGCGTTACGGCCGGCGCGAAGCGCGAATTGAAGCTGAATATCGCCCGCGCCGCGCCGATGGCCTCGCAAGGTTGGTACTCCGGCGACTCCCACCTGCATTTCATTCGCGCCAGCGACGCCGACGAAAACACGATCTTCGATCTGCTTGAGGCCGAAGACATCCGCTTGGGCATGGTCTTGTGCTACAACGAAACCACCGCCTATGCTGGCCTGATGCCCGAACAAGTCACGCCGCAATTGCGCGGCTTGGGTTCGAAATCGATCCGCAAGCGGGGCGATTATCAAATCATCTCCGGCCAGGAGTATCGCAACGCGGTGTTTGGCCATATCAATTTCTATCTGCGCGATCGGATGGTACTCGAGGGCCAGAAGCTCGATCCGAATCTGGGGCCGATGTTCGGCACGATCGGGGCGGAAACGCGGCAAGAAGGCGGCTACGCGTTCCACGCCCACGGCGGCTATGGGCTGGAAATCTGGGCCGATCTGGTGCAAGGCGGCACCCATGGCGTGGAACTGTTGCAGTTTGGGATTTACCGCGGCATCGGGTTGGATGGCTGGTACCGGGTCTTGAACACGGGCTTCCGCTTTCCCGGCATCGCGGCCTGCGACTATCCGGCCTGCCGAAAGTTGGGCGATTGCCGCACGTACGTCCACATCAAGGGCGAGCCGAATTTTCAGAATTGGTTGAAGGGCGCCGCCGAAGGCCAAAGCTTCATGACCACCGGCCCGCTCATCGAGCTGACGGTCGATAAAAAGCTGCCCGGCGACATCATCACGACATCCGGCCCGGGCTCGCGGATCGTCAATGCCCGGGTGCGCGTGCAAAGCGAAACGGCGCCGGTCACGGACGTCCAGTTGATCGTCAACGGGCGCGTGGCGAGCCAATTGAAGGCGGCGCCGAAACCGGGCGAAGCCCAGCGGCTGGAGTTGCAAAGCGCGATCACGCTGAGCGAGTCGAGTTGGATTGCCGCCCGCGCGTTTTCCAAGTCGCCCACCGGCAGTGCCGATGGCGAGGCGCACACGAATCCCGTGTACGTTTACCTGGATGGCAAAACGCCCTATCGCCAGTCCGATCTGGATTGGCTGGTGGCGCGATTGGACGAGCAGATCGCCGATCACGAAGCCCGCAAGGCGGCCGAGAAGTCCGTGGCGATCGAATACTTTCGCCGCTCGCGAGAGATTCTCCTGGAGCTGCGCCGCAATGGCGGCCAGCGCACGGCGGCGAAGGCAATAGCGCCAGCCCAAAGGGAAGTTTCCGACAAGGACACCACTCCGGGTGCTTCACAGGGACAATCGCTGGCCGAGTTTTTGAAACCCGTGCCGCCCAAGGAGCCGGCCGAAGCGGTCAAAACTTTCGAAGCCCTCGACGGCTTTTGCATGGAGCTGGTTGCTCACGAGCCGGACGTGACCGATCCGGTGGCGGCTTGCTTCGACGAAAATGGCGGGATGTACGTGGCCGAGATGATCGACTATCCGTATCATCCCAAGCCGGGCGAAGATCCGCTGGGCCGCGTGCGGTATCTCGAAGACACCGACGGGGACGGCACGTACGACAAGAGCTGGGTGTTTGCCGACAAAATCGTGTGGCCCACGGGCGTCGTGTGTTGGAAAGGGGGCGTCTACGTCGCCGCCGCCCCCGACATCTGGTACTTAAAAGACACCGACGGCGATCATAGAGCCGATGTGAAAGAGCGAGTCTACACCGGCTTCGGCGACCGCAATCAGCAAGGCGGCGTCAACAATCTGAATTGGGGCGTCGACCACACGATCTATGGCTCGGCCTCGGTCAATGGCGGAGCGGTACGGCCGGCGGATAAACCCGATGTCGCGCCGATCATCATGTCGGGCCGCGATTTTCGTTTCGACCCCGCGACCGGCGGTTTCGAAACGGTCAGCGGCTCGAAACAATTCGGCAACGCGTTCGACGATTGGTTCAATCGGTTTTTGTGCAACGAATCAAAACCCGCCTACCATGTGGTGCTGCCGCAGCAGTACCTGGCCCGCAATCCGTATCTGGCGGTTTCCGACGCGCTGGAGGACCTGGCGCCGGGCGTGACGCCGATCTTTCTGATCAGCGAAATCGAAAAATGGCGC
>JACQFF010000312.1 GCA_016200205.1 Planctomycetia bacterium | reverse complement strand
CTGACACGCGCACAAGATCATGCGGGGAATGCGCAGCGCGTAGCCGGCGAATTCGCCGGCCAAGTGATCTGCTGACACGCGCACAAGATCATGCGGGGAATGCGCAGCGCGTAGCCGGCGAATTCGCCGGCCAAGTGATCTGCTGACAATCGATAACGGGAAGGGCCCTCAACGAGGCATGAAAAGAAACGTTTGTCCCCTAGTGTGATGAGAGTTTACGCGAAATCCTGAAACGTCGGCTTGATGATCAATTCGTGCACGTGCGCTCGCGGGGGCAGGCAGCAGACCATCAGCACGGCTTCGGCGACGTCGGCGGGCTGAAGTATCTTGGCCAAATTCTCTTGGCTGACCGGCGTGGGACGGCGGCGCAACAGCGGCGTGTCGACTTCGCCGGGGCAGATGTTCGTCACGCGGATGCCGTGCTTGCCCTCCTCCAGCGCCACGGCAGTGCTCAAGGCGCTCAGGGCGAACTTGGAGGCGCTATAGGCCACGCCGCCCAACATGCTGGCGCGGAGGCCGGCGATCGAATTGATGTTGATGATCAGCCCGTCCTGGCGGGCCCGCATTTGCGGCAGCACGGCGTGAATGCAGTTGTACGCGCCGGTGGCGTTGACCTGCATCACCATATCCCAAGCTTCCGGGGCCATGTCGGCCATCAGGCGCTTGGGCGTGTTGACTCCGGCGCTGTTGACGAGGATGTCGAGCGGTCCCACGTGTTTGTCGGCCCAGCGGAACAGTTCGGCGACACTGTCTCGATCGGCGACATCGACCGCGTGCGTAAGAATGCCTGGTTGACTTTGCCACGCTCCGGCGGCCTCGCGCAGTTTGTCTTCGCGGCGGCCCGCGATGGCCACGCGGCAGCCCTCTTGGGCCAATGCAACAGCGACGGCTTGTCCGATTCCCGTGGCGCCGCCCGTGACCAACGCCGTTTTACCTGAGAGCCGCATGGTTCAAATACCTCGCCGAAATGGTGGATGGATTCAGCCTGAACTCTTACAACAAAGTCATTCACCGCAAAGACACAAAGGACACAAAGAAGTCATCGTACGGAGAGTATTTCGATGATCGTGCCCATAGGCCACATATGCGACGCCGTTGGCTGGCGCAATCTTGGCCACGATTGGGAATTCTCGCACCTATGTGGTTTTTGTGCCTTCGTGGATCACGGTCCTCGTTGGGAAATGCGGGCTCGATACGTGACACTGTAGCTTTCTGGGCCTCGCTGGCAAGTGCCGGCAAGCGCTTGCGGTTGGAGGGAACGCGGCGAATAATGGCGGAATGTCGAAACCGCCGCGACAACTGGATTCACGCATCGAGATCGTCACTCCGGAAAACATCGCGTTCCATTACGTTCTGGCCGGCCCCTTTCGACGGTTGCCGGCCTTTCTGATCGATGTCGCGATTCGCGCGGTGGTGCTTTTTGCCATTGGCCTCGTTGGCACGTGGCTGTTTTCGCTGGCCGGCGCCACTGGGCTGGGTTGGGGCGTGACCCTGGTCAGTTGGTTCGCGCTGGCGTGGTTCTACGGCGGATTTTTCGAAACTTATTGGAACGGCCAAACGCCCGGCAAACGCATCCTGGGTCTGCGGGTGCTCACTGTCGATGGCCAGCCGATCAACGCCTTGCAAGCCGTGCTTCGCAATATTTTGCGCGACGCCGATTCGATGCCGATGGCCGCCGTGGGCGGGATTGGCGTGCCCCTTTACATGCTCGGGCTGGCGGTCATGGCCGCCAACGACCGCTATCAGCGGCTGGGCGATTTGGCTTGCGGGACGATTGTCGTCGTCGAGCAGCGCAGCAAACTGCGCGGGCTGGCAAGCTTGGGACAGACCGAAATCGCTCGGTTTGCGGAAAACGTGCCGCTCAACTTCAAAGTCAACCGAGCCCTGGGCCAAGCGCTTTCGGTCTATGTGGCCCGCCGCGAATTGTTTTCCGCCGAGCGCCGCTTCGAGATTGCCCGCACGCTGGCCGAACCGTTGTGCGTCCTCTTGGATTTGCCTGGGGATACGAATCCCGACCTGTTGCTGTGCGCGTTGTACTATCGCACGTTCATCGCCGACCGCCCCGGCGAATTCGAGAGTCTGGCCGATAATTCCCGGCGTATCGAGGTGGGCACGCCATGAAGGTTTCTCAACTTTTGGAACGACGGCGCGAGCAATGGCGAAATCTCGAGGGCTTGTGTCAGGAGTTGGAGCATCGCCGCGTGCGACGTTTGGGCGGGCAGGCGGTTTCTCACTTTGCGAGTTTGTATCGGGCTGCCTGCGCCGATTTGGCGCTGGCCGACGCCTATCAGCTTCCGCCCGATACCGTGCGTTACTTGCACCAACTGGTTGGGCGGGCACACAACCAATTGTATCGCAGCCAAATCTTTCGCTGGCGCGACTGGGGCCACGAAATGTTTCAAGTGCTTCCCGCCAGGCTGCTTTGCGACCGAGCGCTGTGGTTGGCATTTGCGATCTTCTGGGGCACTTTTGGCTTCTCGATGTTGTTGGCCTATGCCTCGCGGACCTACTCGGAGCAAGTCGTTGGCGAGGCGATGATGGCCCGCTTGCAAGAGATGTATTCCAAACCCGTCACGGACCGCCCGGGCGATGCCAGCGGCATGATGGCCGGGTTTTACGTAATGCACAACGCCGGCATTGGCCTGCGCTGCTTCGCGGCGGGGTTGCTGCTGGGAATCGGCGGGCTGTTTGCCACGCTTTCCAACGCGGTCGTGCTCGGCGGTTGCTTTGGGTTCATGTTGACCGTTGGCGAGCGGGACAATTTTTTGCAGTTCGTCACGGCCCGCGGCCCATTCGAACTAACCGCGATCGTGCTCTCGGCCGCGGCCGGCATGCGGCTGGGTTTTTCGCTGATAGCCACCGATGGACTGGCCCGCACGGCCTCGCTGCGCCGTGCCGCCAGCCAAGCGACGCCCACCATCGGCGCGGCGGTCGTGCTATTTTGCCTGGCAGCGTTGATTGAAGGATTCTTATCTCCCTCGTCGCTGCCCTACGAAGTCAAGGCGGCGGTTGCCGTCGTCAGCGTGGCGCTGATGGCTCTTTACATTTTTGGACTGGGCCTTCGCCGGAGGGTTTGAGCGTGCAACTCGATCAAGCGCGCATCGCCATTCGCGAGCGGTCGTGGCTCGATAACCTCGACCTGGCATTACAGGTGATTCGCGCCCATGGCGCGGCGGTGGCTACGAGCTCGGCGGTGGGAATCGTGCCGATGTTTCTCGTCAACGTCCTTGTGACGAAATGGTGGCATCGAGATTTTGAAGAGGATACCCGCGGTGGCTACTGGTTTCTGTTGAGTATTTTGGTGATGATCGAGGCGCCGCTGGCGACGGCGCCGCTGACGCTGTACTTGGGACGGGCCCTGTTTGTCGACAAGCCGGCACCGCGCGAGACGGCCCGCGATTTTGTGTCCTGTTTGCCACAACTGTTGCTGTTGCAGTTTTTCTTGCGGATTTTGCTGATCGTGCCGGTGCTGACGTGGATCATTCCTTATGCCCTCTGGCCGTTTTTGAACGAAGTGATTCTGCTGGAGCGAAATCCGCTCGTCGGCCGAGAGGCGCGGCTGTCGACGCTGAAGCGCAATTCGTCCTTGCATCGCAGCGGGAGTGGCGATTTTCTGCTCCGGGCGATCGCCGCGCTGGCGTTGGCCGGGTTGCTCCTTGGTGCGCTGGTGCTGACGCAAGATTTTCTGCTGGAGAATCTATTCGGCTTCCATCCCGGCTGGAACACGCAGATCGTCACCCTGCAACTGGCGTTGTGGCTCGTCGTGATTTATTTCGCCGTGGCCCGGTTCCTGAGCTATTTGGATCAAAGGATTCGCGACGAAGGTTGGGAAGTCGAACTGCAGTTGCGCGCCGAGCGCGAGCGGCTGGCGAGGCAGATGCTATGAATCGAAGCGCACCAGCGATGCGGCTGCGCTTGCGGCTGGCCCCACTTTGGCTGGCCGCGGTGGTGTTGTTTGCGCCGGCGGAAAAGCTTCTGGCCGATGATGGACCCGACCCGGTTGCTTCCGGGCGCAAGGCCCTCGCAACTCAAACTCGTCTTCCCTGGTACGATCCTGCAACCGATGCCGTGCAGCCAATCGGCCTGGCGCCCGAATATCGCTCGCAGGGTTACCTGCCTTGGCTGACATTGCTGGGCATGATCTCGCTGGGCCTGCTGCTGGGGCTGTTGGCGTACCTGATTCTGCGGGCTGCCTTGAATCGGGGCGGCGGACTGCCGCAGTTGGCAACAGCGAAGATCAACCGGATCCTGGAGGCCGACCAGGTGGAATCGCTGCCGTTCATGGCCGACCGCTCGCATTGCGACTTGCTGGACGAGGCCAAACGCCACTACCAGCTAGGCAACTTCAGCGAGGCAATCATTTATCTGTTCAGTTACGAGTTGGTCGAACTCGACAAGTCATCGCTGATTCACCTGGCCAAAGGCAAAACCAACCGGCAGTATCTGCGCGAGGTCTCCCGGACACGGCAGCTCAAGCAGCTCTTGGAATCGACGATGATCACCTTCGAAGACGTATTCTTCGGCCGGCGCCCGCTGGACCGCCAGGGATTCGAGGCCTGTTGGAACCAACTCTCCGAGTTCGAAACCCTCTTGTCGCAGGCGCCAACCTGATGACCGCGCAACCCGCCAGATCCACGGCCGCCAAGTGCCCTTCATGTCAGTGCGCGATGCTAGCGATGTGCGCGCATTTGGCGCTTTTGGCCAGTGGATGCACCGAGCCTTTGAACACCAGTTATGGTCGTCACAACGAACGGCCAATGCCGGGCAGCGTCAACGGCACCGATGTCCTGGCGGGCATGTTTTCCGAGGCGGGGCACAAAGTGGCGTTCCGGCGGACGTTGATCACCTCGAATCTGGAAGAGACCAGCACCATCGTCTGGTTTCCCGACGATTTCGGTCCTCCCAACGAAACGGTCCGCGATTGGTTTGACAAATGGCTTTCCGCGCGCGCGGGCCGAACGCTGGTTTACGTGGGCCGCGATTTTGATGCGGCACCGCTATATTGGCAAAAAGCAACGCGCTTGGTCCCGCCCGACATGCAGGCGAAGTATCGGGCCCACCAGTTGGGCGAGATCGCATTTCATGACCGCCAACGGTCCCCCCACGCGTCGGAAGAAGTGGGCTGCGACTGGTTCAGCCTGGAAACCGACCCGCTCGAAAAGGTGCAAGATCTCGCCGGCCCGTGGTTCTCGGGTATCGACGCGGCCAAAACGGAAATCGAGTTGGGAACGCAACTCGTTCCTCCCCAGCAGGCCGGCCGACTTTTGACCTCCAAAGACAAGGTGCTGGTCGCACGGCACGACGCCTGGCACGGCGGCCAGTTGATCACCGTCGCCAATGGCTCGTTTCTGTTGAACATGCCCTTGGTCAACCACGAGCACCGAAAATTAGCCGGCAAATTGATCAAAGCGGTCGGTCCGCCGGGCCGGGTTGTGTTCTTGGAGAGTGGGACGGGCGGGCCGCCCATCGATCCCGCGGCCGAAGCCATTACGTTCTGGCAGTTGTTCGGCGGCTGGCCCTTGAATGTGATCCTCTTGCATTTGGCGGTGCTGGGGATCATCTTTTGCTTTGCACGCTGGCCGATTTTCGGACGTCCCAAATTGCCCGCGACCGAGGGCACCTCCGACTTCGGCAAGCACGTAGCGGCGGTGGGCCAGCTCTTGTTTCGCAGCAAGGATCGCGCTTACGCGCTCAGCAAGCTGAGCGATGACGCAATTCCCCCGAGCACGGGATCAAAATGAAACCCCGAAACTTCCAATGCACCGGTGTCCCAATCGAGCGGCGTTTCATCCTCGCTTGCGGCATGGAGTTGCCCGGTCCTGAACCCTTACACACGATCGAACCCGGACATTTCTCCCCATGACAGATACTCCCTCGGAATCTCAACCGCCGCCGGTTCGGCATCGCGATGGATCGGCAGCCGTCGCGACCGCCCCCGCCGCGACGATTGTGCGCATCAAAGCATTGTTCGATCGCATCACGGCCGAGGTCGCCAAGATCTACGTCGGGCAAGACGAGCTGGTGTTGAGCACGCTCGTGGCGCTGTTCTCCAGCGGACACGTGCTGATCGAGAGCGTGCCGGGATTGGGTAAAACGTTGTTTGTGCGCGTGCTGGGGCGCGTGTTGGGTTGCCAATGCGGACGCATCCAATTCACGGCCGACCTGATGCCCTCGGATATCACCGGCGCGCCGATCTTCGACATGAAGCAGCAGGAGTTTCGCTTTCGCCCCGGGCCGGTATTCACGCAGCTTTTGTTGGCGGACGAAATCAATCGCTCGCCGGCCAAAACGCATGCCGCGTTGTTGGAGATCATGCAGGAATATCGCGTCACGGTCGAGCGCACCAGCCACAAGCTGAAACGTCCGTTTCTGGTCTTGGCCACGCAGAATCCGCTGGAATCCGAAGGGACCTACAATTTGCCCGAGGCGCAGCTCGACCGATTCATGTTCAAAGTCGTGGCCGAGTATCCCTCGATCGATGAAGAGGTGGCGATTTTGAAACAACACGGTCAACAAATCGACATCGATCAACGGTTGGCCGAGACGCTCGAAACCGTGACCTCGCCCGAGGAAATCGTGGACATCACGCGGCAATGCGGCAAGGTGCACGTGGAAGACAAGCTATTCGCCTACATCAACGGCCTGGTGCGATTGACGCGTCAGTGGCCGCAATTTCACCTTGGCGCCTCGCCCCGCGCGGGCATCGCGTTGGTGCAGGGGGCCCGCACCTTGGCGGCCTTTCGCGGTCGCGATTATGCCGTGCCCGACGACGTTGTCGACATCGCCCTGCCGTCCCTGCGGCACCGTGTGATTCTGACGGCCGAAGCCGAAGTCGAAGGACATAGCGTCGATGATCTGTTGCGCGAGTTGGTCCGATCGGTCGAGGTGCCCCGGCTGTGAACCCGCTTTTGGTGTTAGGGTTGATCGCGCTGGCCTTGGCCGTCTTGGCCTATACCAAGCAAATCTATCCGCACCGGATCGCGGTGGTCTTGGGTCTGTTTCCCGCCGTCATCTCGGTGGGCCTCATTCTGGGGCCGCAGTGGACGCCGTGGGTGATCGGTTTTGACGCGGCCCTGTTGGGCCTGCTTTTGGCCGATCTCGTGACGGTGCCGCCGCGAAAATGGTTCGACGCCCAGCGCGAGTTGGGCCGGATCGCTTCGTTGCAAAAGCCCCATCCGGTCAAGCTGACGATCGGCAACCGCTCGCGCCGGCCGATGCAAATCTGGGTGCGCGACGACGTGCCCGAAGGATGCCATGCGAATCCCGAGGAGTTTGGGCTGCGGCTGCCGCCGCGGAGCCGCTCGAGCGTGCACTACGAGCTCGAGGCCCTGCGCCGCGGGGCGTTTCAAATGGAAGCCGTCTATCTGCGGGTTAAGAGTCGGCTTGGATTTTGGCGCCGGTATCTGAGTTTTCCGGCGGAGAACGCCTTGAACGTGTATCCCGATATGCGGCAATTGCGCGAATACTCGCTTTTGGCGCGCACCGATCGATTGAGTTTGGTTGGCATGCGCCGCGTGCGGCGGATCGGCCAGGACAACGAATTCGAACGCTTGCGCGACTACACGCTCGATGACAACTACAAGCACATCGATTGGCGGAGTACGGCCCGTCGCGGCAAACTGACCGTGAAGGATTTTCAGGTCAACCAGAGCCAACGCGTGCTGTTTCTCGTCGATTGCGGACGGATGATGACCAACACGGCACAGGGGATCAGCCTGTTGGATCACGCGCTCAACGCGATGCTGATGCTCAGCTACGTGGCGCTCAACAAGGGAGATTCCGTCGGATTGTTATGCTTTGCCGACGAAATCCAACGGTTCGTGCCCCCGCAGGGCGGCATGAATCAGATGAACCAGCTCCTGCATGCCTCGTTCGACCGCTTTCCGCATCTGGTCGAATCGCGCTACGACCAGGCATTTTTGTATTTGAATTCCCGGTGCCGCAAACGCTCGCTCGTGATCCTAATCACCAACGTCATCGACGAAGTCAATTCGCACCAGGTCGGCAGCTATCTGATTCGCCTCGTGGGCCGGCATTTGCCGCTGGGCGTGTTGCTTCGGGACCACTCGATGTTTGATGCCGCGAGTGTCCAGCCCGGCGACGACCGATCGCTGTTCCAAGCCGCGGCGGCCAACGAAATCATTGCCTGGCGGCGAGGCGTCTTGGCCGACATGGAGCGGCAGGGGGTGCTGGCCCTGGATGTGTTTCCGGAACAAATGACCGCGCCTTTGGTCAACCGCTATTTGGAAATCAAAGCCCGACACTTGCTCTAAGAGCCTATCCGTCTCGGAGAAGGGGACAGTCCCATTTTGCTCCGCGACCATCCTGCGGATGGTGCCCGCCGCAAAATCGGGACAGTCCCCG
>JACQFF010000311.1 GCA_016200205.1 Planctomycetia bacterium | reverse complement strand
GTGTCCACCGAAGGCTTTGACGATTTCGTTACCTCCATCGCCACTCCGATTGCTACCGGCTGGAGCGACAGTTGCCGGACGGGACTTGCACCCGCTGAAGACCAGCACCTTTCACGGCGCACAAACGGAACAGGTCTAATTTCTGGCACATCATTTTAGGCTCCCCGTTTTTCATTCGGTGCGGTCGATCGCGTCGATCAGCAGATCGGCGATATTTTCCAGATTGCGCAAATCGTCGACCACGCGCGGGTGGGCGAAGATCCGCACGCGCTTGACGTAATCGTCGAATTGCGTCCGCGCCAGCGTCCGCACGACCGGCGAGACTTCGCCCAGCGGGCGATAGCAATCCTGTTTGGGAAAGTAGACGTCGATATTGAATTCGACTTCGCGCTCGACGGGCGGCGCGTCGAACAGAATTTCGTGGGGCGCGACGATGCGGCGAAGCGCCGTGCTGACAAGATTGGCGAATTGCTGCGCGCAAGCGACCAACCACGGATAGGGCCGGCGCGCAAGCCGCTGGTAAATGCTTGGCTCTTCGAAAAAGCTGTACTGGGCCAATCGTTTGTAGAGCCTGCGATGCGGCCCGAACAGGCCCGCGAGCAAGTCGTTGGCAGCTCCCGACCCGGCGCCTTGCTGCAGCGCGGCGATCATCGGCCCGTCCGTCAGGCGAAATAGTCCGTCGAGATCCAGCATGCCGTGCACCAGGTAAAACGCCCGCTGCAACATGGCCGTCGCCGCCCGCACGCCGTGATGCCAGTAGACTTCGCTAAACATCACGTACCGGGCGAAGACCATCATTTCGGCCGCCGTCTTGCCTTTATCGGTAATGGCCAGCCCATCGCCTTCGGCGTTCACACACAAGCTGCCGATCAGCCGACCTTGATCGAAATTGCGGCCATAAGGCACACCGGCGTGCAAACTATCGCGAGCCAGGTAATCCATTTTGTCGATATCGATCGGGCCGGACAGCAGGCTGGCCAGCAGGCGAGTTCTGGCGTCGCGCGGCTTGCCCGAAACTAGCGCGATCAGCTCACGCGGCTGAATCGCCCAATCGTGCCGCAGGGCATCGGCGATTTCTCCTTCCAGCAGAAAGCTGTTGGCTAACAGTTCGTGCTCGGGACCGCTGGACAAGTGCATGTCTTCGATCGGGTGGCAAAACGGCCAATGGCCCACGTCATGCAGCAGCGCGGCCACGAGGAACAACTCCGCGTCGGCCGGAGAAATCATCGCTTCGAAACGGCGGTCGTAAGAGAGTTGTCGCAGAAACAACAGCGCCAGGCGGTACACGCCCAAGGAATGTTCGAACCGCGTGTGAATGGCCGCCGGATAGACGAGCGACACGAGCCCCAACTGGCTGATCTTAGCCAGGCGCCGAAACTCGGCGGTGTCGATGATCGCCCGGACCCGATTGGTCAACGGCACGTCCAATTCCGCGGGAATCCGCACAACGGCCTGGCGGCCATCGAGGCCCGCGATTTCCGGAAGATCGCGTAACTCGCTCATGGCGGCAGAATTCTCGCGGCCGAAGGGGATGCAAACAGTCTACGACGACGCGGTTGCCACGGCCCACAAGGGAGGCCATCCGAGTGCGAATCGCAGCAGCAGGGTCGCCAACAGATAGAAACAATAGTGCATGGCCCCGCTACCGAAGTCCAAATCGAGGCATGCGTAAGCCACGCCTGCCCCCGCGCAGATAAAAACGGGCGCCACGAAGAGCCATTGCCAGGCTTCGCCCGTGATGATGCCGTAGGCGGGCAGCGGCGCGTAAACTCCCCAAAGCGCGGCGTAGGCCAACGAGCAAAGCGAAGAGCGGAGTAACAGCGCCCGACCACGATAGGGCTCCATCAGCTCATCGTCGCGCAAAAACGTATATCCAGCCACCGCCAGCGGAGGTGAAACGATCAACAAGCCTGCCACGACGAACGGCAGTTTTTCGCTCACGAAGCGCAGCGCAATGGCCATCGCGAAAACCAAGATCGCGCCGGCGACCATTCCGGCGATGGCCACTGGCTGAAGCCTGGTTTCCTTACGCAGGATGGGCTTGCTGACCGCGCGTCCTTTACTGTCCTTACCGCCGGAGGCAAACTGCTCGGGTTCGTGAATTTTTATTTCTTCGGAGGCCGGCGCGGGCGCGGGCGCGTTGGGAACATTGATCACGGCCTTGCACTTGGGACAAGGGCCTTGCTTTCCAGCGAACTTTTCGCTCACCGAAAAGTGCGCCTTGCAACCGGGACAAACGACGGATATCGGCATGAAACAGCTCAAGACGTGGTGGAAAACTCTGCTCCGGGCAAACACCTACTGAGGCCTGGAGTATCAATGGCGCGGGGGCGACCAGCGGAAGCCCGGAACTCTCGCTTCAAAGGCCTGAATCGCCCGACATTGGCATTCCCTGGATCAATAGTTTCGCACAGGTGTGATGCAAGTCAAGCAACCTCGGCGGGCCTTCGGTAGCGAGCCGGGGTGTGTCGGGTTCCGCCGCCGATGCGCCGGTCGGCGACGAATCGAGCCGTCGGACGGGCGTTATCCGTCGTCATTGGCCAAGTCGGCCTCGGTAATCATCGTGAAGCCCTTGGAATAGAGCGTTTCCAAACCCATCTCGATGTTGTCCACCATTAGCGCAACGGCGGCGCGTCCGTGGGGCCGGACGAGCAAGGGATAGGCTTGCACGATGTTGACCTCGGCTTGCAACAGCGCGGTGCAGACTTGCAACAAAGGCTGGTGACCGAGCGGCAGCTCGACGCCGATCAGGTCACTTTCGATCAAGGCCAGGCCGGCGCGCTCCAGGATCTCGCGACCTTGTTCGGGATGGCTTAGTAGAAAACGGACGAACGCGCACTCCGCCGAGTCGTTGATCGACAGCGCGACGATACGAACTTTGCTGCCCTCGAAGCGGCGAATGACTTCGAGCAGTTGGCCGACCCGATTCTCCATGAAAACGGTGAACTGGCGGATCGAGGGGTAGTTTCGGCCCCGCATCGTCGAAAAACCGATTCCAGTCCCTTCACCGATGCTCATGCGAGAAACGCTTTGTCTGAAGAATTCGCGCGGCCTTGGTCAGGCGCGGGCGAAAACCGAGGTCAGCCGCGATGGCATAAACTGCTAAGTTATAAGGAATTGGGATCGCTCCGTCAACGTGTTGCCGAGCGGAACCGCATCGCCTCGCGCGCTGCCAACGGCCAGAGCATGGCGGCTGGCAAACGCGTGGGCAAACGTGGCTTGGTCGGAACCGGCGATCGGCTAAGATGGGGCCTCGTACACTTCCCGAAATGCGCCCGATATGCTCAACGAACACGACATCGAAATTCGCGTCCGCTACCAGGAAACCGATGGCCAGGGCCGATTGCACCACGCGAATTATTTCACTTACTTCGAATTGGGACGCACGGAATTGCTTCGCGCCGCCGGATATAATTATCGACAAATCGAAGCGGAGGGGTGGATGCTGGTCGTTTCCGAGATTTCCTGCCAATACTATTTGCCGGCCATTTTCGACGATCTATTGCGGCTGCGGACCACGGTGGTCGAGGCCCGCGGAGCGCGGGTGGTCAATACGTACCAGCTTTTCCGTGGCGAAACCTTGTTGGCCGAGGGCCGTAGCGTCGTGGCGTGTATTAAGCCGGATGGACGCGTGGCCCGCCTGCCCAAAGCGCTACGGTTGAAGTCGGAAAAAATCTCCGAATAACCTTCAACCCCCTTACGGCGCGCGAAATCTGACATGCGAAATATTGACTGTAGGTCCCAAGGAAACGCCTGACATGATTTATCTTATCACGATACTTCTCATCGGATTTTTGATTTTCGTGCACGAGTTGGGGCACTTGTTGGCGGCCTGGTGCATGGGCATTCCGGTAGCGCGCTTTTCCGTGGGCTTTGGACCGGTGCTCATGACCTGGCGGAACAACGGTACGGAGTATTGCTTGTCGCTGGTTCCGCTGGGCGGATATGTGCTGCCCAAATGTGAAGACGAAAAGGAGTTCTTCAATATCGCTGTGGGTCGCCGGATCGTTCTCTGGCTTGGTGGGCCGGCCGCAAATTTCGTCTTCGCCGCCATCCTATTGGGTTTGGCTCATTTACTGGCCGTTGGGTTTTCTTGGCACGGCGCTTTCGTTCGCCCTTGGCTGGAACTGGTCCGGCAATCGCTCGCCTTGCTGGCCGTTTTGCCGCAACTCTTTTCGCGCCCCGATCAACTCTCGGGCGTCGTGGGCATTGTCGCGGCGGGAAAATCGTTGATGGGCGGTGGTCTTCAGAGCGCGTTGAACTTCGCCGTTCTGCTCAATCTGAATCTGGCGATTTTCAACCTGTTGCCGATGGCCCCCTTGGATGGCGGGAAGATTTTTTGCGCTCTGTTGGAAAAGATCCATCCTCGGCTGGCACGGCTGCAAACTGCCTTTACCCTGGCAGGACTCGCGGTGCTTCTGGCCCTCATGGCCTATACGACCGTACTGGATGTGGTCCGCCAGTTCGCCTGAATAACGGCGCCGAAGTTCGAGGTCGGCGCGATCGAATTTCTCGATCTTCTGACGGATTGTCCGTGTTCAGGTGGGATCCCGCGATGCCCATTTTGAAAATATTCAGCGGAAAAGGCCCGGAAGTTTCTCATCGGACCGACCTGGGCCGACGTCGAATTGGCGAAAATTCGCGGGAATTTGCCCTATGCGGTCAGGTGCTAGCGTGTGATTTCAATCCGCAAAATGCATTGCCATCTTTATGCTATATTTGGCATGCCGACTGCACCTTTGAGAGCGTCGGGTGAACGAAGCACGTCCGGAAGAAACCAAGCGGGTTGAACAGAAAGGGAGCGGGCCATGAAACGCATCGTACTGGGATTGGTTGCGGCAGCCGCCTTGATGTTTGTCGGCACTCCGGCAATGGCGCTCGGCCGCGCCTATCGAGCTGGGTTTTATGCGGGCGCCGGATATCGGCCGTATTACAGCGTGTATCGGCCCTATTATGGACCGGCGTATTATCCGCCAGCCTATTATCCGCCAGCCTACTACCCGGCCCCCGTGTATCCGGTTCCGGTGTATCCGGCGCCAGGAGTCGGCGTTTACACTCCCGGCTTTTCGCTCTCGGTCGGACCTTAAACAGCCGGGCGATCTCGATAGGACCGTCGTTGCGCGGGCGGCGAAAGAGTCGCTTGAATCTCTGCCATCTTGAACCGGTTCGCCCTCACAGGCTTCCTTCCGCGGGATTTCCGCTGGAAGGCCTGTAGGTGGAACCCCAATCCTCTCAAAATGGCCAATTCTCAAGCGATTTGCGCCGGCCGGTTTGGGGCGCTCCATGACCGCCGCTCCAGGCGGGGTTCCATTGCGAGATCCCGCGAAATAACCGCAATCCGCTCCGGCTCATGTGTTCTTAAAATGCCGATCAACGGCACAGCATTCTGCCGTGCTATCGACACGTTGATACACGGGCATGTGCCGCATTCCGATAATCGGACGGACCTGCTCAGGATCTGAACTGTGTCGTTAAGGGGTCGCCGATATCGGGGTCAGTTCTTCTTGGGCGTCGCGGGTTCGTATACGCTCACGCCGGAACAGAAAGACGAGCGAGGACAGGCCCGTCAGAAGATCGATCACCGATGCGATCACACAGGCGCAGGCGACCCCGTTGAGTCCAAACCGGGGAACCAACAACGCGCATGCAGCGGACAAAATCAGCGTGGTGACCAGCACTTGAGGAATTTGACTCCTCAGGTATCGAGCAGCGATCATGGACTGCCGCAGCGAGACCGATCCAAGCCCAAATGCGACCTCGACCGACATCAGGACCAACGTCGTCTTATAGGCGGCGTACTCGGGACGATACAGCGCTGACAGGATCGGTCCGCCGAACGTAATCGCCATCAGCACAGCCGCAGCCCCGAGCGTGGCGCACATTAACAGCATATGGGCGCTCAAACGCACAAACGCCGCCGGCTCGGTGTGAAAATATTGGGCCAATCGAGGACTGGCGGCCTGGTTGAAGCTGCGAAAGACGATCCTCGAAAGCCTATTGACGGCCGATACGCCAGCATAATAGCCCATGCTGGTTCGGCCGAGCACGCTGCGGACGAAATAAGATGGTAAATCGAGATTGAACTCGCGGATGGCAGCGGTAAAGCCGACCGTGAGACACAAACCCGCGACGCGTCGTATTCTCGTCAACCCCGGCCAGTGCCAAAGATGCGCACCGGTGCCGTCAGTACGGCAGAGTCGCGAGGCGAGCGGTGCATCGCCGACGGCAATTGTCAGGAGCCACGCGGAGGCCAGCGCTCCGCCTGATATCGCCGTGGAATGAGTGAGCCAAAAGGCCAATGCCACGGCTGCGACGCCAAGAACGCCTTTAAAGAACATCGATTGAGCAATGCGGCGCTGACGCTCGTGCCGGTCCATGAGGCCAAAAAAGACCGTCCCGGTCGATTCCGCCAACTTGGCGCAGCCCAAGGTCAGAATCGTGCAAGCGACTTCCGGCCGAAAGGGTCCCACCATGGCCACCAAGAATAAGACCGCCAAACAAAGCGGGACCGTAAGTAGCTGGACGGTCAGGTAGTCCTGAAAGCTGAGCTCGCGGCCAGTCTCCGTGGCCACCAGCGGCCGCATGCCCAAGCGGCCCAAGGCCGTCACGGGTGAGGCGACGGCCAGCGCCAGGGCATAATCGCCCACGACTTCGGCGGAACCCAGCTTGGCCAATACGGTAAGAATCGCCGCCTGGGCACCTGAATAGGTGAGCGTGCCGAAAAGCGTCCAGGCTGCCACGTGATGAAGGGGACGCCGGCGGGGATAGTACGTCCCGGCCGTCGCACGCGCTTGGTCTTTTGCTTCAATCGTTGCCATCGGCATGTGCACCATTACTCTAGCGCCAGCGCGCGGCAAGGTTTCCATTCTCCACGAGGTTCGGCTCGTACCGTGGATCCGGCGATCCTTGACGGACGCACCGGTCGATGTAGGCCAACTCCGCTTCCATGCCGCCTCGCAAGAAAACATAATGCTGGACCGCCAGAAACACGACCAGATCTCCGGCCGCCGCGAAAAGAAAAATCATGAGCCAAGTGGGTTGCCAACAAACGAGGACCGTCGAGGGAACCAGCAACAGCAGTTGCGACGTGAAGATCTTGAGAATTTTCCACCACGAATCTCGCTGTTCGCCTGCTCGCCGAGCCGGCGGCGGAGCGATGGTCCATCCCTCATGGCCGCAGACGACCTTTTGGGCGTAGATTCGGTAGGGGTAAAGTTGAGCGTCGAGGGCGTAGTTGGCCAGAAAACCCGCGACAAATCCGGCGACCAGGCCCATGACCTGACTGTCGATCAAGTACGCGTGGGCGCCTAGCGCCGCGTAAAAAGTGAACAGCGTCAGACGATGGTAGGCATAATCGAGGATCATCGCTCGCGGACCCGCTTGGTCTTGCAACCGTGCCAAGTCGCCGTCCACTTTGTCGAGCAAGAAAGCGAGATATACGAGCATGAGGCCCAGTAGATTCAGCGCCAAATTGAGGGGAACCAGTGCCAAATTGCCTAGCAATCCGACCAGTACCATCGAGGCGGAAATCGTATTCGGTGAAAACCCCACGCGATATGCGACCCAAGTGAAAGGCGTCGAGAGCCGCCGGTGAATATGATACCACCATCGCTTCTTGACCTTTTCGCGATGACAAAGTCGCTGGATATCCAGCAACGTATAGGCTTGCAGGTGGTTCGGCATAGTACTCACGTTGGCGTGCCGACTGGGGCCAGGAGCGAGTCGTAAACATTGAGAAGGCGGTCGACCACGCGGTCTTCGTCGAAGTTTTGGCGGACCCAATGCGCGCCGGCCGCGCCTAGTTGCTCGCGGAGGGGGGCATTTTGCAGCAATTCGTGCAGTGCCCGGGCCAAGGCTTCGGCATCGTCAAGCGGCACGAGAAAGCCGGTCTTGCCCCGCACGACGGTTTCACGATTGCCTTTGACATCCGTGGTGACGACCGGCAGGCCGGCCGCCATCGGCTCGAGCAGACCCCGCGGAATACCTTCCTTGATGGACGTCAGCGCCGCAATCGTGGAGCGACGAATGTGGGGCATGACATCCTGGCAATAGCCAAAGAAGTGCACACGATCGGCCAGGCCCAACTCAGCGGCAAGTTGCCGATGCTTTTCCAACAGGACGCCCTTACCGGCGAACCAGAGTTGAAAACGGTCACCCCGTTCGGCCAGCAACTTGGCGGCGCGGAGCAACATGGTTTGATTCTTGACGCGTTCGAAGCGCCCAATCATCAGAATGGCCGGCGGATCGGCTTTACCTTCGGGCGTCAGCGAAGCGAACGGCCGCAGATCAATGCCATTGCCGATTTTGACATTCCCCCGACGCGCGCGGATGCCGTATCGCCGGCTCTCGTCGAGGTCCTCCTGATTCTGGAACAGCAGCAGGTCCGTATACTGTGTTAGAAGACGCTCGGCCGTGGCATACATCGCGCGACGCAGGGGGTTCATGCCCTGGTGAAAATGAAATCCATGCACGGTATGAACGACGATCCCGACACCGGCTCTTCGGGCCGCCAACCGCGCGCACGCCGCCGCCGTCGAGCCGTGGCTGTGAATTACGGAACACCGTTCCTGGTTGACCAGCCGAGCAATTTCGCGGGCGCAATGCAGCATTTCCAGCGGCGCGATACGCCGCGGAATCGGCGTGGTAAACACGCGAATCCCTCGCTGGCGCAAGAGCGGCACGCACGGACCGTCGGTGCACACGATCAGGTTTTCGTACCGCCCGGACTGATTGATCAGCTCGGCTCGCCGCATGCCCAGCGCACGCGCCGCGTGGTCCGTGTTAAACACATCGACAATTCTGATCCGCGATCGACGGGCCGAAATCATGGCACGCCCATTCATCGAAACGCCGGGCTCACTCGCGCGAGGCTCGAGCGAATCCCCGGGGTTGTCCAAGCCTTGAGGTCCGTGGATTACCACCCATTGCCCCCCGTGCTAGCTCCGGCGAGGTTTGCTGTCGGTTGGCCTCGCTCCCTCGAGGCTGGAGTCTCGAAGGCATAGCCCAACTGTGCCGCCGGCCCTTGGACGATCGCTTGTACCTTTTCCAGTAACGCCGAATCGAGCGATCGCCAGTTATCGACACTCGGCACGATGCCCTTTTGCAACAGCGCCTTGCGATCGCCGCGCCCGAGGTCGTGCTGGTGCTGGTAGTACTTCAGCACGTCATCGCTCCAGGGCTCGTTGATGAACTCGATGAGCGAGCGCAACCGCTCCGCCGGTTGTGCCACCACGTCTTCATAGCGCACGCGCTTGCATCGATCCGGATGGGCTGCCTCGAAGTCCTGCATTTTGGCCACGTGGTCGGCCCAGAATCGGGCGTAGCCAACGTGCGGATCCGACTCATGCTCCACGTAGCGCCTCAACAGGGGATGCCAACCAATCGTGAAATGTTTGGTCATCGAGACCACAACATCCAGCGGATGCCGATAGAGCATCAAGTACTGACATTGCGGGCCGAACAACTCCTCGATGAAGTCCAGGCAGGCCACGTAGTGCGGGGTTTTTTCCACAATCCGTTTTTTTTGCCGGCTGACAGCATAGCCCTGGAGAAAGTAGGCCGCCAACTGCCGCAACTTGTTGCGCACGTGCTCGCGATCGTAGCCCATTTCTTGCAGACCCTTGATCCCGTCCTC
>JACQFF010000306.1 GCA_016200205.1 Planctomycetia bacterium | reverse complement strand
GAGGAAAATCAAACGGAACCCAATACGTGAACAGCTACAGCGGCCGCGCGAGACCCGTGAGGGGTCTCACGGGCCGCTAGCCTAACAACCCTACATCTTATCCAAGGCTAAAAACTGTCCAACAATTGGGGTCCACCTCACCTTGTCCGAGACCGGATAGGCTCTAAATGTGCTGGGAGGCAATCCCGTTTTTCAACGGCGAGACTCTTTCAGCGAGGGCGGTTGTGCGAACTAAATGGGTTTTTTCTTCTCCTTGGGGATGAATTGCGATCCGGCATGCGCTGGGTTAGAACTACAATGACCTCTTAACGCATTCACCACTTTTGCCGAGGCTTTCACCATGAGCGCGCGAGAATTAACGGCCTTGCTCTCGATCGTTCTGTTGTCCGCTGGCGCATCGTTGATCGCAGCCCCGCCGCAAGCTGCTCCGGCCGCCAAAGTCGCTCCGGCTGCGGCCGCTTCGCGCAAATTGCCCGGGCTGCAGCTGGACGGCCGGATCCTGCTGCCGACCCAGTGGTCGCTGCTTCCGGCGGGCGAGCAAGTGCGGCTCGGCGATTTCCCGGTCAATATCGCTCTGCATCCCAAGGAAAGTTTCGCGGCGATTTTGAACGCCGGCTATGCGGAGCACGAAGTGGTGATCGTCAATCTCAAGACAAAAGTCGTGATGTCGCGCGTCGAGCTGCCGCAATGCTTTTATGGATTGTGCTTCGAGCCGGACGGGAAGCGGTTGTTTGTCAGTGGGGCGGAGAGCGGGATCGTCTATCAGTTTCAGTTTGCCGCCGGATATCTTGCGGACCGCCGCGAGATCCGCATCGCCGACCTCAAAGAAAAATTCATTCCCGCGGGTCTGAGCTGCAGCTCGGACGGAAAAACGCTGTTCGTGGCCAACGCCTGGGGCGATACGCTCACGCTGGTGCCGCTCGACGATCCGCAAAAACTGCAACGTCTGGGCCTCGAGAAGGACAGCTATCCGTACACCTCGCTGCCCAGCGCCGATGGCCGGCGGCTGTATGTCAGCCTGTGGAACCGATCGGCGGTGGCCGTGCTTGACCTGTCGACCTTGAAGTTCGCGGCCGAGTGGTCGACCGGGTCGCATCCCACCGAAATGGTGCTTTCGCCCCAGGGGGACACGCTCTACGCGGCTTGCGCCAACGGCAACACCGTGGCCGTGCTCGACAGTCAAACGGGCCGGGCGTTGGAAACGATCAACAGTGCGCTCTACCCGCAGGCGCCTCACGGCAGCACGCCGAACAGTCTGGCGCTCTCGCCCGACGGCAAAGTGTTGTTTATTGCCAACGCCGATAACAACAACTTGGCGGTGGTGAATGTGTCGCAGCGCGGCAAGAGCAAGTCGTTGGGCTTTATTCCGGTCGGCTGGTATCCGACTTCGGTCCGTTATAGCGGGGCGGAAAATCGCATTTACGTCGCCAACGGCAAGGGGCTGCTGCCGCGAGCCAATCGCCAAGGACCCAATCCACTGGTTTCCCGCGGCCCAGCCGACAACGTGACGGAATATATTGGCGGACTGCTGCGCGGCACGCTGAGCATCATCCTGCCGCCCTCGCCAAGCGAAATGGCCGAATACACCAAGCAGGCTTACCAGTCGAGCCCGCTCAAAGCGGATCGCGGCGTGGTGGCTCAGCCGCGCGAGGCGAACAACCCCATTCCCTCGAAGCTGGGCGATGCGAGCCCGATCAAACACTGCATTTATGTCATCAAGGAAAACCGCACCTACGACCAGGTGTTCGGCGACATTTCCAGCGGCAATGGCGACCCGGCGCTTTGCATTTTTCCCGAGCGGATCACTCCCAATCACCACGCGCTGGCAAAGCAATTCGTGCTGTTGGACAATTTCTACGTCGAGAGCGAAGTCAGCGCCGACGGCCACGAATGGAGTACGGCGGCATACGCCACCGATTTTGTGGAGAAAACGTGGCCGTTGAATTATCGCGACGGCGGGCGAGGCATTTTCCGCTACCCGAGCGAAGGCGCGTTGCCGATCGCGTTTTCCGGCGCCGGTTACATTTGGGATCGCTGCAAACAGCACAACGTGACCTATCGCAGCTACGGCGAGTTCATTGCCAACGCGGAGCAAGTTGGTCAGCCCGCCACCGCCGCCGTGCCGGCCCTGGCGGGACACTTCGATCCGCTGTTCCGCGGCTTCGATCTTGACTACACCGACGTTGCCCGCGCCGAGCGGTTCGTCGAAGAACTCTCGGGCTTCGAAAAGTCGGGCGCCATGCCGCGGTTCATCATCTTGCGACTGCCCAACGATCACACCTCCGGTACTCAGGTGGGCAAGCCGACGCCGATTGCCATGCTGGCCGACAATGACCTGGCCCTGGGCAAAGTGGTCGAAGCAGTCAGCCGCAGCAAGTTCTGGAAAGATACCGCCATTTTCGTGATCGAAGACGACGCCCAAAACGGCTCCGACCACGTCGACGCCCATCGCACGGTGGCTTTGGTCGTGAGTCCTTACGCGCGGCGCCACCACGTCGATTCGAACATGTACTCGACCGCCAGTATGCTGCGAACGATGGAATTGATTTTGGGACTCAACCCGATGACGCAATTCGACGCGGCGGCGTTGCCGATGTACGACTCGTTTCAAGCCCAGGCCGATCTGACGCCGTACAAAGTGCGGCCGGCGAATGTCGATCTGACCGCTCGCAACGACCCCGCGGCCTGGGGCAGCGAGCTGTCGGCGGAACTGGATCTAAGCAAGGAAGATTCAGCCGATGATCTGGTGCTCAACGAAATCATCTGGAGATCGGTGCGCGGCGCCGATTCGATCATGCCTCCACCCGTTCGGGCCAGCTTTGTTTTCGCCCTGCCAGACGGCGATGATGAAGACAGGGATCCTGACTGATTTTTAGCGTCCAACGGCCTGCATCGGGCAAGGGCGGTGAAGAAGAATTGCGCATCGCGCGCGAGTCGGCGCCCTATTGTTCGTCGACACGGTGCACTACGCCGGGCGGGTGGCCGGGGGCCTGCACGACCATCGCGGGTCAGTGGTGGGATTACCGTCAACAGGGACAGGATCCCCTCCACGGGTGGAAACCGCGGCATCCATCGCGCGTCCGTGCCGGCCGCCCGGCTGGCCGACGTCGAAAGCAAAGAAATCTGATCGCGCAACAGTCTTCTTGGTCATTTTCCAACCATTTTTCTCGTCGTTTTCCGACCACTGGTTGATTGTCGCTGGGTCGAACTCGGCCCAACGGCCAAGGTTGCCCGTCCAGCTTTCGCGATGGTGGTTCGCAGAACATCGTGCAGTTTCGAGCAATTTGCGGTTCTCCACGGCGGTCATCTTGACATGGACTAATTCGACCTCACTTGGCACGTCAATTGCGGAAGGGTGTATCACCTCAGAGAAGTAGGCCAGCCAACAATTGGAAGCAGACCTTCTAGGAGAACATCCATTCCGAGGGAATGGTTCTCCTTAGCAGGACGTCTTACGGGATTTCCAAAGCGTCTCCCAACCGTCATCTTCCACCCCCTCTTGGTAGGAGCCTCGCATGAACCGCCGCACACTCTTTGGCCGCTTCGCAGCATTGCAATCAGCGAACCGGGCAGCCACCCGGCAGGATTATTTCCGTCCTTTGCTCGAGCCGCTCGAAGATCGCAAGATGCTGGCCGCGTCGACGATGCTGTCCCACAACTTTGTCGACGTGGACCCCACGTTCGACGGCACTCACCTGAATTCCAACGATCAGGTCCAAGATTCCGTCACGCTGCTGGTTTTCAATTACGCCTTCACGGGGTTCGGCGATGTCACCAATGCCGTGGACCCCGCCAACCCAGCGAATCACTTTCTGGCCGGCGATGAAACGCTGCACGACGCCGTCGCCGCGACGCCCTCCGCCGCGCAACTGCAAATCTCCGATGGCACCTATGCGGCCTCGGACGTGATCCTGGGCAACGCGATCACCGTGTTTGGTAACGGAGCCAACACGGTCATCGTTCCGGAAGTGGCCTCCGACAAGAGCGAGTTCGGCGCGACGCAAAACCTCGGCCACGCCGGCGCCGGCGCCAGCGGCGCGCATCAAGGTCTCATCATCAACGCTCAAAACGTGACGATCAGCAATTTGACGATGGATGGAAACCTTGGCGGCGTGGGTGGCTCGTTGAACTATCAACAGGGCATCTCGACGCTCTTCGACCTGGCGCAAGACGGGAACGCTTTCTATTCGGCGTTCGACTACAAGAACCCTGGCACCCCGATTCAGGTCCCCCTGACCCCGCTTATTTTCGGTACCGGCAACCCAACCGTGAACATGGTCGTCGACACCGTGACCGTGAACAACACCTTCTTCCACGGCATCGCGATGTCGAGCTACTTCAACAATGGCGCTTGGAAGAACATGCAAATCATCAACTCCACCGTCAACAACGTCGGTGGAGGATCGACCGCCGCTGACAGCAGCGTGGGCATCCTGATGAGGAACATGGACAACGGCGTCATCAACCACGACACGATCGGTGCCGGCGGCGCGGCCGTGGGCATCCAGACCATTCCGAATGGGCCGTTTCCGCTGGGATT
>JACQFF010000303.1 GCA_016200205.1 Planctomycetia bacterium | reverse complement strand
TGTGGAAACGATGTGCCCGATCTTTACCCGTCAGGCGTTCCGGCGGGTCTCACCGACGTTTCTGGAAAACCGTTCGGGCTGGGGCCTGGATTTGATCTGGCCCCGCTTTTTTCAACCACATGAAATGGCCATTCTCGACCAGGTGGGCGTCGAGCACACGGGTACCTTGGGGCGCGGCGAGAGCTATCAACATTTGGCGAAACTGGGCATCAATCCCGGCGAAGATCTCGAGCGCGCCATTTCTAAGTACGGCAGCTTCCAACGCCGGCTGCATCGCAAGCTGGTCCGCGGCACGATCAAGCTCCCGGCAATTCGCGATCCGTCGGCCCGCGCCGGCCTGGTGAGACGCCTGGTCGAGCACCTGGGACTGCGACGCACTGTGGCTTGAGTGCCGGGCTGCCAAGCTCGATCGGAACCGGCCGCCGGAACTCGGCGGCTAGAATTTCAAAACTCGGCGGATCCTTCCGGTCTATTCTCGTGTGTGCTCGGGTTCAAAGCCGCGAACTCCGCCGCATAATCGGCATTTGCGAACTAAGGTTACCGCCGGACCACGTAGCATGGCAGTTTTCCTCCAGCAATTTCTGATCGTCTTGCGGCAAGAAATCGAAACCCGCGAAGCAATTTGTGCGAAAGCCGCGATACGATGCCGGCTTTGTGCTAATATCGATGACCATGAGAAGATTGGCAATTGTTTTGATCGCCTTGGGAGTACTTGGTGTTGGGCGGTCTGCCCCGGGTAGAATGGCGGCCATTGCGGCTGCCATCATCTGGATGACTTCAAAAGGACCCGCCGTGATGTCGATTGTGCCGCGACTTCGAACCGCGCGCCATGTCTGCCCAGCGGTTGCGCTGTGCGGCTGGTTGATGACTTGGCCCTTTGGCGCCGTTTTTGCCGCGGATGCCAAACGGCCGAATGTCGTGTTCATCTTTGCCGACGATTGCGCCTGGCAGGCCATCAGCGCCTACCAGGAGCCGCGCAAATTGTTGCGCACGCCTCATATCGACCGAATCGCCAGGGAGGGCATGCGTTTCAATCGCTGCCTGGTGCCCAATTCGATTTGCGGGCCGAGCCGCGCGACGATCCTCACCGGAAAATACTCCCATTCGAACGGCTTTTATAACAACTCGAACAGCCGTTTCGACGGCTCGCAGATCACTTTTCCCAAACTGCTCCAGACGGCCGGATACGCGACCGCGATCATCGGCAAGTGGCACCTGGTCTCCGATCCGACCGGTTTTGACTACTGGCACATCCTGCCCGGCCAGGGCGTGTACTACAACCCCCCGATGCTCGAAAACGGGCAGCGCGTGCAACACGAGGGATACACGACCGACATCATCACCGAGTTGAGCCTCGAGTGGCTCAAAAACCGCGACCGATCGAAACCGTTCCTGCTGATGTGCCAGCACAAGGCGCCGCATCGGGAGTGGGAGCCGGCTTTGCGGCATTTGGGGCACGACAACGACCGCGTGTATCCCGAGCCGGAAACTTTGTTCGACGACTATTCCGGTCGCGGTCTGGCGGAGCGCGATCAGGATATGACCATCGAGAAGACGATGAATGCCAAGGATCTCAAGCTCACCGCGCCGTCGCAATTGACGTCCGACCAGCGCGCGGCGTGGGACGCTTATTACGAGCCTCGCAACGAAAAATTTCGTCGAGCCAAGCTGGCGGGCCGAGATCTGGTGCGCTGGAAATACAATCGCTACATGCACGACTACCTGGGCTGCATCAAAGCGGTCGACGAAAGCGTCGGGCGAGTCCTCAAATTCCTCGACGACGACGGTCTGGCCGACAACACGATTGTCGTCTATTGTTCCGATCAGGGATTCTACTTGGGCGAGCACGGCTGGTTCGACAAGCGCTGGATTTTCGAAGAGTCGTTGCGCACGCCGCTGTTGGTGCGTTGGCCGGGCGTGACGCCGCGGGACTCCACGAACAACAACCTGGTTTCCAATCTCGACTTCGCGGAAACGTTTCTCAAGGCTGCATCGGTGCCGATCCCCGCCGAGATGCAGGGTCGTAGCCTGGCGGGGGTGCTCAAAGGCCAGACGCCCGCGGACTGGCGCAAGGCGTTTTATTATCACTACTATGAATATCCGACGCCGCACCATGTCCGCCCGCATTACGGCGTCGTGACCGACCGCTATAAATTGGTTCGTTTTTACGGCGGTGATGCCGACTATTGGGAGCTTTTCGATTTGCACAAGGATCCCCACGAGCTTCGCAGCGTTTACGGCCAGGCCGGTTACGCCGACACGCAGAGGGAGTTGGAGAAGGAAGTCGTGCGGTTGCGAACTGAACTGCAAGTGCCCGAGCGTGACGCACCGCAGGCCTCCGGACGAAGATTGGAACAACCACGCGCGACGTCTACGAAGTGATCGAATGTTTATTCAAGCACGCCCTCGATAGGCGAGAGGACTGCCATGGCCCAGCGCGTTACTCGCCGTGAATTTGTTCGCGACAGTGCCGCAATCACCACCGGCCTGGCGGTCGGTTGCGAATTGGTTTCCCAGGCCGCGGAGTCTTCGGCCACCGACCTTCGTTTGCTCGACATAAGTTCGCGGGCGAGTTGCCACCGCTTGTCGGTCGCACTGACGCATTCGGATTCCGCATTGGCTGGAAATTTGGGGCGGTGCACCCCTCATTCGTGGCCTGAATGCCGAGAAACCGATTGCGTCGTTGCGTTTCGTAAGGTTGATACCTCGCTTCTCACTGCGGCAGCCTGGTTGCGGCGAAACGGCCGACCGTTTCTTAGTTTCATAACTGGCGCTCTTGGGACTACGGCAATGACGACGTTTTCGATCCGCAGTTTCGTGCTCTTGGTCGCCGCGACGGCAATTGGATCGTGGGGATGGGCGACCGACACGCAGCTTCGCGCCCGTTTGGAGTCCGAAGCACCGAAGGCTTGGTCGCAGATCGCGGCGCTTGCCGACCGCCTGGACATTCAAGTGCGCGTTACTTGGGCTACCTCTAAGGGGGACACAGAGTTTTTGAATCAATTCAAGTTCGCTGGCAGCAGTCGCCTGCTGAGTTCAACGACGACAAAGATTCCTCCCGGCGAGACGGTAGAGCGGCTCGGGGAGGCAAAGGTGCTGGCAGAGAATCCCAAGTATGCGTTTCACATTCAGAAATATGACGAAACGCGGCCGTGGCTTCTTGCCCATTTGGGTGAGCCTTCCAAGGATTTCTTGGAACAAATTGACGAAGGGGCTTATTCCTATGCGAGATTTCAGCTTTCTGTAGGCGACTTGTACCTTCCAGATGTTTTTGGGAAACCAACATTCAAGATTCTCGATGGCTATTTGTTCAAGCATTGTCCAACCAGCCTCCGATTGAGGTCGTCACGAAATGCGAACTCGGCGCAGTCGCATGTGGCAGCCACACTGTTTCATTTTTGCTTCACAACAATGGCTCAAAGCCTGTGCGGTTCCTGGGTGCGTCGGAGCATTGTTCGCCGGGCGGGTGCGCTCCAGTCCCGGCAGAACTTCCATTCACACTTCTGCCGGGCGAACGACGAAAATTGACGACCGTCTTAGTCAAGACAAATCCAGGGCCAATAGATTACACTTTCACCATGTTTACAGACGCGCCGGATCAACCAGCACTTGATTTGTCCATTCAGGGTGTCGCCGGGGGACCGCACTCGGATTCCGTAACCACGAAATTGAAATGACTACGGCTCTCATTCGGACGGCTCACCGAGTTAATCGGTTGCGCTGTTACAGAAGGTGCCGCACTTCGCCTTGGTCGCGCCGAGTTACTGAGTGCCCTGGACGATCAGTCGGCGTACGTTCGCATCGTCGCGGCCGAGGCACTCGGCCGGTTCGGCAGTGATCAGGACGTGCAGCGGTCGCTCTCGGTGCTCGGCGAGTTAGGAGATTGGGGGCGAAACAATGTTTTTGTCGTGATGGCTGCGCTCAACGCCATCGATGCGTTGGGCGACGAGGCGGCGCCCTCGAAGGCAACGCTACGGCTGTTGTCAAAAACGGGAACGTCACCGCACGCCCGCTATGCCGAGTACGTGCCGCGGCTGTTGCAGAGCGCAAGATAAGGCTGGCATTCATGCGGGAGAATTGAAGATGGAACAAGATCGAATTGCGACGGTGCGTCCGGTCGCGGAGCAGCAAGCCACCGGCCGCGTGGCCGAGATTTTTGCCGATATCAAGCGGACGAAGGATATCGACTTCGTACCGGCCCTGTGGCGGACGCTGGCCACCAATCCGGTCCAATTGGAGCTGGTCTGGACGAGCCTCAAAACGCTCATGCACCCGGAGGCCGTGGGCCGAAAGCCGAGCCTTGATCCGGCCACGCGCGAAATCATCGCCCTGGCCGTCTCGGCCACCAACGGCTGCGCGTACTGCGTCAACTCGCACACCGCGGCGCTACGAAAGCTCGGCGCCTCGACCGAAATGCTCGGCGAAGTGCTGGCCATCGCCAGCCTGTTCAACATGACCAACACGCTGGCCGAAGGTTATCAGATCGAGCCCGACGTACTGCCGCCGGTGGAGTAGGGGGCCCACCTTAGGATTTGACCAGCCTTTCCGCCAAATCGTTCTGTCCCCCGACGTCGGTTAGCCGGCGCATGCGGCCTTCGAAGAGATAGGTCAGCTTTTCGTGGTCGAGGCCCAACAAGGTGAGCATGGTGGCGTGCAGGTCGTGGACGTGGACCTTGTCGTCGACGGCGCGGAAGCCGAACTCGTCGGTCGCGCCGATCGCTTTGCCGCCCTGAACGCCACCGCCGGCGAGCCAGGCGGTGAAGCCGTAGGGGTTGTGGTCGCGGCCTTTGTTGCCTTGCATGATGGGCGTGCGGCCGAACTCGCCGGACCACAAAACGAGCGTGCTGTCGAGCAACCCACGCTCGTCGAGATCCGCCAGCAGCGCGGCGATCGGCTTGTCGGTCTTGTCGGCGTTGCCCTTGTGATTGCCGGGGCAGTCGCCGTGGCCATCCCAGTCATTGCCATACAACTCGACGAACCGCACGCCCCGTTCGACCATTCGCCGGGCCAAGAGACACATTCGCCCAAAGCGGGCTGTCGGTTCTTTGTCGGTGCCATAGGCTTCGAGAATCGCTTTGGGTTCTTGTGAGACGTCGATCAAGTCGGGCGCGGCGGCCTGCATGCGAAACGCCAGTTCATAGTTCGCGATCCTGGCCGCCAAATTCGTGTCATCCTCCCGCGAGGCCAGGTGCGACTGGTTCCACTTGCCGATCTGGTCGATCAACGTTCGCTGCTGGGGCGGGGTGATCTGCGGCGGCGGCGCGAGGTTTTGAATGGCGGCCCCTTCGGTGCGAATCAGCGTGCCTTGATAAACCGCGGGCAGGAAGCCGGAGCTGTAGGCGCTACTGCTGCCGCGAATCACGCCGTCGGTCATGACCATGAAGGCCGGCAGACTGTCGCTTTCGCAGCCCAAGCCCGAGACGACCCAACTACCAACACTGGGATGGCCCAACAGCAGGTTGCCCGAGTGCATCAGGCTCAGGGCCGGTCCATGGATGAACGACTCGTGGTAGCAGGAGCGGATCACGGCCAGTTCGTCGGCGAAACGGGAGAGGTTGGGAAACAGGTCGGAGATTTCCAGTCCCGACTGGCCGTGCTTCTTGAATGGGAATGGCGAACCCATTAGCGTGGCGCCGGCAGCCGACATGAACTGCAGCTTGAGATCTTCCGATTTGAAGCTGGCCGGCAGCGGCTTGCCGTCGAGTTTCGTGAGCTCGGGCTTGGGGTCGAAGGTGTCCATCTGGCTTGGCCCGCCCTGCATGAACAGCGAGATCACGCATTTGGCCTTCGGCGAAAAATGCGGCTGCTTGGGCGCCAGCGGATTGATGCCTGTCGAGGGCGAACCCGCGGAAGCGGCTGCCGCCAGCGCGCCGTCGCGATCGAGCAACCACGCCAGCGCCATGGCCCCCAAGCCGCCGCCCGATTTCAAGAGTGCTTCGCGGCGCGTCAGCGCCAGGTCGTGGCGATGGCAACAAGTGGATTTCATCTTGATCGCTCCTTGTTCAGCGTTGGTTGTTTGATTTCGACGATCCCCTCTCGCCTTGGGAGAGAGTGAGGTTGAGGGCAATTTGACGAAGACACCCTCACCCCGGCCTTCTTCCGGAGGGAGGGGGAGAAAGTCTGTCGCTCCTTTTTCCGCTTAGTCCACGAACATAAACTCGTTAAGATTGAAAATCGCCAGGCACAATTTCGCCAGGGCCGCGGCTCGCTCGGGCGGAAGTTTTGCCAGATCGGCCGGCGGATTCTCCAACGGCGCCGCGGAACCGGCATTGGCGGCCAATGTCTCGAGCAGTTGCAAAGCGTCGGCCTTCTCGGTTTCGCTCGGCGCGCGGCCAAGTGCAATGGCCCAACCGCGTCCGACGCACGCGCCCGGATCCCCTCCCGCTTCGCGCACCAATCGGCCGGCAAACTCCTGCGCCTGGCGGAAGGCTCGACGGTTGTTGAGCGACCAGAGCGTTTGCGGCGCGACAATCGTCACGTCGCGGCGCGGGCTGCTGACGGAATTGACGGGGCTGTCAAAAACCTCGAACATCGGGAAGCGGAAATTCCGCCTCACCAGAATATATAATCCTCGCCGCGTGTGGTCCTTGGGGTCGGCCGAAACGGTCCATTGCCACGGTTCGCGCAGGGCCGACATCTCGTCGTCGGCCAGTTGCGGCACGATCGGCCGGCCGCCGATTTTCAGATTGATCGTGCCCGCCGTCGAATGAACGAAGTCCCACAGCGCCTCGGCCTCCAGCCGGCGGCGATTCATCCGCCACAAATAGCGGTTGTCGGCGTCTTTGGCGAGATTGTTGGGATCGTGATACGCGCTCGCCCGCTGGTACGCATCGCTGAGCATGATCAGGCGGTGCATCTGCTTGATGCTCCAACCTTGTTCGACGAACCGTTTGGAGAGCCAATCGAGCAACTCGGGATGGCTTGGCGCCAGGCCCATCTTTCCGAAGTCGTTCGAGGTGGCGACGATTCCACTGCCGAAATGCCACTGCCAAATTCGGTTGGTCATCACTCGCGCGGTGAGCGGATGATCCGGCGACGTGAGCCACAGGGCGAATTGCTTGCGGCTCGTCGTCGGCCCGCCAAGCGAATCGCGGTAGCCTGTGGCCTCGCGGAGGACGGTTGGAATCTCGGGTGAGGCTTTTTTCTTGGGCCGGTCGAGATCTCCGCGATTGAGGATGTGGACCGCGGGAACCAACGGCCCGTCAACGTGGCCCAAGACCGAGGCGGCGGGAATTTCCATCAGCCCATCGAAACGATCGCCGGGCGAGGAGGCGGCGGCCTCGGGCAGCTCGAGCACCGCGGCGGCGATTTTATCGCGCAGCGTCTGCTTCTGTTGTTCCTCTTCCGGCGTGAGTTTCCGGCCCGCGGCCGTTTTTTCGAACAGCCGATACGCCCGGCGGGCTTCGTCAATGGCGACGATTCGCGGATAGAACTGCTTGAAATCCGCGATCTCCATGCCGTTGACCAAGGGCAGCTCGACTTCCCTGCTGCCGGCGAAAACGGCTTGCAGGCCGTAATAATCGCGCTGCGAAATCGGATCGAATTTGTGATCGTGGCAGCGAGCGCAGCCGAGCGTTAGGCCCAAGAACACGCTGCCGGTCGTATCGGCCCAATCGGTCATCCGTTCATAGTCCAACTTCTTGGCGTCCATGTTCGATTCATGGATCTGCGGACCGAGCGTATAGAGCCCCGTGCCGATACGGGCTTCCAGGTGTTCAAGTTTCTCCTTGGCCATCACGTAGCTACCGGCCAACGACAAATCGTCGGGCCAGATTTCGTCGGCGGCGATCTGTTCTTGCACGAAGCGGTTATAGGGCTTGTCGTCGTTGAAGCTCTTGACCACGTAGTCGCGGTATCGCCAGGCATTGCGGAAGTACATGTCGGTTTCGTAGCCGCCGCTATCGGCGTAGCGGGCCACGTCGAGCCAGTGCCGCCCCCAACGCTCGCCGTATTGCGGCGATGCGAGCAGCTTGTCGACCAGCTTGGCGAATGCATCGGGCGCCGTATCGCCCACGAACTTGTCGACTTCTTCGGGCGGCGGTGGCAAACCGACGAGATCGAAATAGGCCCGGCGAACGAGCGTGTGCTTGTCGGCGGGCGGGGCGCAAGACAGCCCGAGCTCTTCGATTTTGGCGAGAATAAAATAGTCGACGACACTCTTGGGCTCGGGCCGCGACTTCAGCGTCGGCGGCTGCGGATCGCGCACGGGCCGAAATGCCCACAAGGTATCTCGTTCTCCCGCGGGAGCCGCCTTGAGCAACGCCGCGATTGCCTGCTCGTCGCCGGGGGAGTCCGAGTCGGGATACTTGGGCCACAGGGCTCCTTGCTTGACCCAAGTGGTCAGCGTCGCGATTTCGGCGTCACTGAGCTTGCCCTCCGGCGGCATCTTCGGATCGTCGCTGTAGCGGACCGCCAGGATCATTGGGCTTTGGTCGGGATTGCCGGGCACCACGGCCGGGCCGGAGTCTCCGCCCGTGGCTACGCTTGCGGCCGAGTCGAGCCGCAAGCTGGCTTTTTGCTTTTCCCGGCCGTGGCATTTCCAGCACTTGGCGGCCAGCAGGGGCCGGACCTGATTCTCGAAGTGCTCGACCGCCTCACTCGTCGGTTCGCCTGCCAGGCCCAACTGGGGCGCGGCGAGCCAGCAGATCGCCAAGGCGAGGCCGAAGAAAACGCGGCGTGCGATCATATCAATCGCTCTTTGCTAGGGCTGCAAGGTAGGGGGTCGCGAACGGGCGGCAGTCGTGGATCGAAAGGACCTTTACAACAATATAAAGCCATTTGGCCAATCAGCCAGATACCCCTCGGGGGCGAGGTTATGAGCCGATCCGAGAACCGTCGGGGACGGTCTCGATTTTGCGGCGGGCACCATTCGCAGGACGGTCGGGGCGCAAAATTCGGCTGCCCCCTTCCCCGAGCGGGTTCTCGGATAATCTCTAAAAGGGCGGTCGTCGCTTCTCGTTTCGGACCTCGGGATCCGATTGCCACAAATTGACTTTTAGCAATTAAAGACATTTTAGGCGGAAGGCAGTCCATTGTCAACAGGTGCCGCCGCTCGGCAGAGCTTTGAAGATAATGCATCGCTAGCGTGCGTTGGAGTTGGCACAATGGCGTGACCGGGAGGTTGCGCCGTGGAACGCAGATGGTATCGGCAGGATCAGGAGGGGGTGGAGGCGACGTTGCGTCGGGGCCAGCGACCCGATATGGCCACGACGATGGCCTGCGGACCTTTAGATGAGCTGGTCGCTCTGCACGAGGAGTTGGGAAGCCTAGCTGCGGTCGAGGGCTTGGTATGTGATCGGCAGCGGCGAGGGATTGAGGACGCTCTGTTGCTCCGGACGGCGGCCGTATTGCCATTTTTATCGACGCCTTCGCTGTCGGCAGCAGCCGGACAACTGTTCGGGGAACCGGCCATTCTGTTGCGTTTGGGTTGGTCGCCCCTGCAAATCGGAATCGGCGATAACGGGCGGCATCGGCATGCCGAAGGCCGACAGGTTGGCTCGCTGCCCTGTCATCCCGAGACCCTGCGCGATGCTTTGCAACGAGTCTCCCAAGAGAGTTGGCTCCAGGCTCAACGAGCAGGCGTTCATGGCTTGTTTGAGCGAGGGCTGGTGCGGGGCCAGGTCTACGCGGTAGATGGCACAGGTTTGGGTCCGGGTGTACGCTTGGTCTGTTTGGTGTGCGTCAGCGGGCAGCGACCGTTGATCGTCGCCTGGCGCGTGCTGCATGGCGATGCTTCGCAGATGGGCAAGGAAGCCGCCGTAACTCGCAGCCTCATCGAGCAAACCCGGGAACTGGGCGGACCTGACTCGATCGGCTTGCTCTTGGCCGATGCCTTATACGCCGACGGTCCGCTGTTGGCTTGGTGCAAATACGTGCATGGCATCGACATGCTCGTGCCGATTCCCCACGATCGCGAGATTCACCGCGACTTGGAGGGCTTGGCCAGCGGCGGTCTGCTACGCTTCGAGCGACACAGCTATGTACGCCGGATCCAGGAACACAAGCAGCGACGCAGCCTGGAATTAGGGGCTAGGCATGGCCTCACCGGTTGGGATAGTTTCATTACCGCGGCGGAGCAATATGGTGCTCACGAACCATGTCTTTGGGCTTGTCTGGTGCGTCCCCTGGATCCGAATGGCCCCGATGACAAGCCTTGGACGCTGGTCAGCACGCGTGCTTGGGAAAGCGGTGTGGCGGGCTACAGCGCGTTTCGTCGGCGCTGGCATATCGAGAATGACGGCTACCGCGAACTCAAGGAAGGCTGGGGCTTGGAAGCCCAACGTTGGAGCCGCCACCCGCTTGTGCAAACCGGCCGTATCACATTGACTTGCTTGGCCTTCAACACGGCGCAACTGTATCTGAGTCAAGCCGGCAAGAAAGTCGCAGCTACAGGCATCCGCCGCTTACGCCGACTATTCCGGCGTGAATTGGGAACAACCCCAACCGTGATCTACATCGCCGACCGCTTCGCGATCTTTCCGCTCAAAAAAGTTGCTCCGCATTCTCGGCGTCCCCACCCGCCGCAGCCTCATGCCCCGCCTTCGTCCGGCGAAACCGCCCTGATAGCGATGCATTATCTTCAAAGCTCTGGGCGTGGCGGACCTGTCGTGCATCCGTGCGGAACGGCGAGTATATTAGGCCCGACGGGCGTTGCGAGTTTCTCGTTCTTGGCACCATAGAATCAGGAGACCTGTGGATGAACCGCTGCTGTCGATACTCGCTGGTGGTTTGGACCGTGTTGGGAGGTTTCTTCGGAATGGCGAAATTGATGGCTCAAGAGGTGGAACCGGCCCGTTTTCATCATGTGATGCTCAATTCGGTCGACCCAGCCAAGTCGATTCAGTTCTATAGCCGCGTGTTTGGCGCTTCGCCGGTCAAGTTCCGCGGCGTGTCCGACGGGTTGTTCACCGAAAAGTCGTTCATTTTGATCAACAAAGTCGCTACGCCCCCCGACAGCAAACTGAACACCGGCATCTGGCACATCGGCTGGGGCGGAGTGGACGTGAAGAATGAGTATGAATGGTGGAAGAACCACAAGGTCGACATCCATACGCCGCTCTCTCCGCTGCCCGGTCCGGACAATTTTTACATGTACATCAGTGGGCCCGACAAAGAGTTGATCGAAATCAACACCATGGGCCACCATCGGTTTGCCCACGTTCATTTCTTTTGCACGGACGTGAACGAATCGGTGGATTGGTACGCCAAACACTTGGGCCTCAAGCCGCGCGTGCCGCGGCGAGAAAAGCCGAAGGGCGACATGTCGACGTTGGCCGGCATCTGGATCAACGTGATTCAGTGCGACAACGTGACCATGATTTTCTTCGGCAAGCCCGACGTCACGCCCGCGCCGCCATGGTGGCGCGACGAACCGCTCAAGGACATTCAGCCGACCAAGGACCGGCCGATCGATCGCATCGCATTCTCGTATCGCGATATTCAGCCGGTCTTCGAGCGGATGAAGGCCGCGAGCGTGGAAATCATCGAGCCGATCACCGAGCGGAAAGAGTTCCGCCTGAAGAGCTTCTTGGTGCAAGGCCCCGACAAAGTAACCATCGAAGTCGTGGAAGCCAAGCCGATTCCCGAAGGGACTTGGGATTGAGGAGTTGGGGAGTTGGAGAGTTCGGGAGGCCTGCGGCAGTATGTCAGTTTGCTTCCCTCAGATTTGGGCATTGTCGAGGCTGACTTGGAGTGCGTGTTAGATAGAATGGTTCCATGCCAGGCCCCAACGTCCTTGATCCGGTCCAACGAACCTATGACCGGCTTGCGGTCAAGTACGACGAGCGCTGGCGCTTTTATATCGAAGCAAGTTTGGAGTTGGTTCTGGCCGGCTTGGAAATTGCGGGGAACGAACTAATTCTGGACCTTGCATGCGGCACCGGCGAACTGGAACGCCAATTACTGACCCGAGCGCCACGACTGCGAATCCTCGGTGTCGACCTAAGTCACGGAATGCTCGCGAATGCCCAGAAGAAGAACGTGGCTGGACGCGCGGTCTTTCTGCAAGCCGAATCTCACCATCTTCCAATTTCGTCCAAGACTTTTGACGTGGTGATCTGCGCCAACGCGTTCCATTACTTCCGTGGTGCGCAAGAGTCATTGAACGAAATCCGCCGCGTGCTGAAGCCCGACGGAAAGCTGATCCTCTTGGACTGGTGTGATGATTACCTGAGCTGCAAGTTGTGCAGCATCTGGCTTCGCTGGACGGACCCGGCGTTTTACCGGACCTACACGTTAGCCGAATGCACCGCGCAATTGGAGCAGGCGGAATTTCGCGTATTGCAGGCGAAGCGTGGACGGGTCGGGTGGATTTGGGGAATGATGCGGTTGGCATGTGAACCTGCTCCGAACGTCGTTGAGTGTTGAGACGGTTCGAATTGACGTGTTGCTAAGTTCGCGCCGTGTTTCTTGACTTCGCTGGCTGCTGCAATTAGCCTTGAAGCTGCCCCAGTGCACCGCAACCGCACGAGTTGAGCACGCGCACTGCCCATAGGAGAGTTTCGTGGAAACTGCTTTGATCGCGCTCCTGCTGGCCAGCTTGGCGCCGGGCGCGTGGTGCGCTGTGACTCGACAAGCTCGCTCTTTGCGTTTCCTGCCGGTTGTTAGCGCGACCATCGTGTTGTCGTGTTTTCTGCTGATGACAAGCTATATGTCGGCCGGCGAAGCCAAGGTTCCGGCCAAGGCGAAGCCCCAGGTCGAGCCGGTACGCAAGAAACTCGTCGCGCCAAAGAACTGGCCCGACGGGCATCCGCTGCCGATTGTCGGGTCGAACTGTGCGGCGTGCCATTTGACGGCCGGCCGGGAACTGACGGCGGCGGTGACGAATTTTGTTCGTAGCGTGCACGACATCAACGAGATGACCTGTTACGACTGCCATGGCGGCAATAGCCGCGACGATGTGAAAGCTCATGAGGGGGAATTCGGCTTCATCGGCACCAAAAAAAGCGCCCATATCCAGGGTTGCAGCGAGTGCCATAGCGAGGAGGCCGAGCTACTGGCCTCCGGACCGCATCACTGGGACTTCACCACCCGGATCAATACGGAATATCCGCTATGCTTCGATTGTCACGGCAATCACGACATCGGCAATCCGCCCGCCGATTTCAAGCTGGCTGCCATGTGCGGCGATTGTCACGACAAGCCCCAAAAGGACTTTCCGAACATTGCCGCGGTGGTCAACGAGAACGACAAGCTATGGGGTACGCTGCGAAAGGTGCACAAAAAGAACATCGCCAACACGGAGAATCCCGTGCCCCCGCGGTTCCGCAAGGATGTGGATTCATTGCGAACTGACACGATGCAAATTATCCATTCTGCCATGGAAATCTCGTCAGCGACGGCTAGTTCGCTCAACGGCCGGGCAGAAAAGCTTCGCTTAGGTCTGGAGAATTGGCTACAATCGACGAAGTAGTGGCTGGTGGCTAGCGGTTCGGATTGCGATTGATCACTAGCCACCATTCACGGAGCACTAATCACTGACCACTACGAGGTCCTCCATGGTACACGCGTGTCATCATCGTCGGGATTTCCTTCGTCAGGCCGGGGGCGCCTCGCTGGCCGTGGGTTTGTCCAGCCAATTGATCCTGCCGAAGCTGGCCGTTGGCGAAGACAAACCAGCCGGGCCTGCCAAGGCGGATGTCGGAATCGCGCGCGGCTCGAACTTGGAAGAAGCGGTTCGCCGGGCGGTCGAGCTTTCGGGTGGGATGGATTTTATCAAAGCCGATCAAACGGTGCTGATCAAGCCGAACGTGACCGGCGCGGTGGTCAGTCCGACCACGACCAATCCTGAGGTGCTCTACGCCGTCATTAAATTAGTGGCCGAGCGGGGACCGAAGCGCATCATCGTCGCCGACCGCAGCTTCTCGCCGGTATTCGACGTCAAGACTCCCCGAACGGTCGACGTCATGAAGCGTGTCGGGCACTTGGATTCCGTCAATCAAGCCATCAGCGATTTCAAAGCCCCGGTCGTGGCGGTCGGCTTGGAAGATTGCGCCGACGAGCTGGAAAAGCTAGGCCGCAAACCCGACACTCAAATGTGGCGCAAATTCAAACCGGAAAAGGCCGAGCATTGGCCCAACGGTTTCGAACAGGCCGAATTGCTGTTTGCCGTCGATCACGTGATCAACGTGCCGGTGATCAAAACGCACTTCCAGGCCTGGTTCACGATGTCGATGAAAGCTTTCGTGGGCATGAGCCATCATCGAACTCGCCTCGAGTTCCACACCGCGTTCAAGGGCTCGGGCAATCTACTCGATCAAAAATCCTCCGGCAGTCGCCGCCGGCTGGGTCCCGAAGGGCGCAAAGAAGATATCGACGAAGTCACGCCGCTGGTGAACCGCGTCGCCGAGTTGAACTTGGGCCTCAATCCGTCGCTCAACGTTCTCGACGGTAGTAAGAGTTTTGTCTTCGGCGGACCCTCGCACGGCGACACGGTCGATCCGAAACTGATTGTGGCCAGCCGAGACCGCATCGCCGCGGATGCCACCGGCGTGGCCGTGCTGAAGCGCTACGGCACCGAACGCCGGCTGCAAAAGTTCTCGGTTTGGGAAAACCCGTTTATCCAGCACGGAATAAAAATCGGCTTGGGCATCGACGGCTTGGAAAAGTTGAATCTCAAGGAGGCCGGGATCGAGGCGGACGAACTCAAGCTGATCAAGGAAATGCTAGTTTAAGGGTCGGCGGCAAAGAAGCATCGTTTCGGCCGGGCATGTTTTTCGATCGAAAACGTGCGTTCGGCGAGGTTCCTCCAAACTGGTACGACAGAATCGCCGGCGCACTCTCGTCGCTCGAGCCGGCCAACACGCACTACTCCACGCACTTTGTGGAGATCTTGTTGGCCGCGGGCCGGGAGCGCGGCGCACGCGATCTGCATTTGCAACCGACGCCCGAGGAACTTGAGCTGCGCTCGCGCACGGACGGGGTTTTCATTGGGCTGGGGACTCACCCGAGCGGAGTGGCGGCCAAGCTCATCGCGCGACTGACAGTCCTGGCCGATCTGTTGCCTTCTTGCAACGACGAGCCGCGGGAAGGACGCGTTCGCGCGGATGATGCCGATGTGGAAGTGCGAGTCAGCACGATTCCGAGGCCGCAGGGAGAACCCTTCAATTTTTCAATTCGTGCTCTATTTCCCAACAGCACTGTGGGTTGCGTCACGTATCGCATCATCAAGTCTGCGGAGGCGAGAATAAAAACGACGCTTCCCGACATGTACTATTGATGCCTAGCAATGCAATGGGCTTGGCCATTTGTGGCGAAATGCCGCATTTGCCGGGGCTTCCGCTGGTCGCCCCTCGACCATTAATTACCTGGGACGCAATATATAGTGCCGAGCACCAGAGTCGCGAGAAACGAGTTTGGATCAAAATGCTGCGAAGGCCGAGGCGTTCATGCGGCACCTGGGACCCCTTCAGGCGGTCCTGGAGGCTTTTGTCCGGCGCGCGCTGCGCGATCCGAACGCGGTCGCCGACGTCTTGCAAAGTGCGATCGCAGCGGCCTACCGCGATTTCCAGTTGTATGTGGAAGGCACGAATTTTCGCGCATGGATTTTCCGTTTCGTTCACTTGGAGATCCTCAACAACAATCGCAAGCTAAAGCGGACTCAGCTTGCACATTGCCCGGGGGACGTTGCCGCGGAAGACTTGAGGGACGCGGCGGTTTGCGAGTCGTCGTTTCGAGAATTGCTGGATGATCCTGATCCGGTATTGGAACGGTGCGACGAAGTGCTCTCACAGGCCGTCCGGCTACTAGCGCCGGCCGAACGGGACGTGCTCCTCCTGCGGGCCATCGGTGAATTCAAGTACCGGGAGATAGCCGACATCCTGCAGATTCCGCTGGGCACGGTGATGAGCAATCTGGCACGCAGTCGCGCGAGGTTGCGTCAGCAGCTTTTTGAATACGGGAAGAAATCCGGGCTGTTTCGGCGTGATGCGACCTGACAACGTTCTGCACAGAGCGGCGACGCCCCCGTGCGTCCCGAATTCGACAAGCGAGGTGGACAGATGAACTGTAACGAAGCGCGGCAGCACTGGAATTTGTATCACGACTCCGAGGGAGACGTGGAATTGCATTTCCGCATCGAAGAACACCTCGCGAATTGTCCAGGCTGCGTGGAGTGGTTTCACAAGCAAAGCCGGCTCGAAGACCTGCTGGTCCAAAAGCTGGCTGCGCACACACCGGAACCGGAGCTCTGGAACCGCGTGCTTGTCGCGAGTGGATTAGTGAAACCAGCCAGCACCCGACGATGGATTCTGTTTTCGGGCATGGCCGCGTGCGCTGCCGCGGTCGTGTTGCTCCTCCTGTGGAACGGCAGGCCCTCTTCGGCCGTTACGGCAAATGATATTGTCGAGCTGACGAGCAACTGGCACGAGCGGCTTGCCACGGGGAAGGAACCGCTCCAATTCCGCAGCCAGTCCGATTTGGAAGTTGAGGACTACCTGCGCCATCAAGTATCGTTTCCCGTGCGTTGCCCGCCGCGGAAAGACGCGGGGTTCGCGGTCCAAGGGGCCGGTGTGTGCCGGCTTGCCGACCAACCAGCGGCTTATCTGGCCGGGCACGTGGACATGACGCCGGTTTCCATCTTTGTCATGCGGCGGGAAAGCCTGGCCGCTTTCCCGCATCAGCGAGCCGCGATGCACGGGAAAATTCAACGGAGCCGCGCGGGCTCGCTGGAGTCCGTGCTCGGCGTGATCGATCGCAACGCTGTGCTGGTCGTCGGTCGGACCGACCCCGACAAGCTGGATCGAGTGCTCCGCGCCTACGGCACGTATCCCCATCATCTCTAGCCGCCCACGTCGCGATCCACGAATCGGAGTATTCAGCATGGCAGTTCACGATAGCGATGCTGTGCGGCGTCAACCGTCGTACGCGGCAGATCACGCGAACTACGTGACCTCGACAAGCGAAGCCGGCGAGAAGCGAGCAAGCTGGCTGGTGCGCGTGGCGGTATCCAATCCGTATTTGGTGATCGTTCTGTGCCTGCTCATTGTCGTCATCGGCTACGTCAGCCTGACGAGGATCCCGGTCGACCTTTTGCCGTCATTCAAAACGCCGGCGGTGCAAGTTTTGACGCTCTATCCCGGCATGCCCACCGAGATCATGGAACGCGACATCACGAACCGTATCGAGCGGTGGACGAGCCAATCCGAAGGCATCAAGCGTCAAGAATCGCGGACGATGATTGGCGTGTCGATCGTCAAGGACTTCTTCCGCGACGACATCGATCCGAACACGGCGTTCGCGCAGGTCACCAGTTACGCGATGAGCGATCTGTACTACCTTCCCCCAGGCACGATTCCGCCGATGGTTATGCTGTTCGATCCCAGCGCGCCGATGCCCACGGCGCTTTTGGCCGCGTCGAGCGACGTGCTCGACGAGAAGGAAAGTTACGACCTGGCATACTTCAACGTGCGCAATATGCTTTCCGGTTCGCCTGGCGTTATCGCGCCGGCCGTCTTCGGCGGAAGACTGCGGCGCATCTACGTTTATCTCGATCGGATCAAGCTGCAGGCTTACGGCCTGTCGCTGATGGACGTCCAGGAAGCGATCAAGCGCAACAATCTGATGATACCCACCGGCAATGCCAAGATCGGCGACATCGACTATATGATCGACATGGAGAACATGGTGCATGCCGTCGACGAGCTGAACCAAATCGTCGTCAAAGTGCAAAATGGCCGGCCTGTTTATGTGAAAGACGTGGGTGAAGTGAAGGACACCGCGGCGATTCAAACAAATGTCGTGCGCATCGCGCGCGCGCCGAGCTGGGAGAGCAAACGGCAGGTTTATATTCCGATCTTTCGTCGCCCGGGCTCGAACACGATTGAAGTGGTCGAGGGCGTGCAGCAAAGGCTTCCTGAATTCTTGAAACGACTGCCGGTCAAGGAAGGGCGCACGGATTCCGGCTTGAACCTTGATGTCGTGGCGGACCAGTCAATTTTCGTCCGCAATGCCATCAGCAGCCTGACCTGGGAGGGCGTGCTGGGGGCGATTCTCGCTTCGCTGATGGTGCTCGTCTTCATCGGCAGCGTTCGGTCGACCGTGATTATTGCGCTGACGATTCCGCTGTCGGCCCTGGCCGCGGTAATCGGCGTGTACTTCACCGGAAATACGCTCAACGCGATGACCTTGGGTGGACTGGCGCTGGTGATGGGGCGACTCGTGGACGATCCGATTGTCGACATCGAAAACACGTTTCGCCACCTCGACATGGGCAAAACGCCTCGGCAGGCCGCGCTCGATAGCGCCATGGAAATTGCCATGCCCGTGCTGGTGGCCACAATCACGACGGTGGTCGTGTTCTTTCCCGTGGTGTTCTTGTTCGGGATGGGTAAGTATCTGTTCACGCCGCTGGCGATCAGCGTTGCATTCGCCATGTTCGCGTCCTATCTGCTCTCGCGTACGCTCTCGCCGGCTTACTGTGCGTATTTCCTGAAGCCGCACCGGCCGGGAGAGACGCGATTTTGGTTGTCCCGGTTGTGCGACGAGGGGTTCGAGCTGCTGCAAGCCGCCTACACGAATCTATTGCGCGGCGCCCTGCGCGTGCGATGGCTGGTCGTCTCTGGATCGCTTGGCCTGCTAGCCGCCTCGCTCTTGCTCTATCCGCTGTTAGGCCGGGAACTGTTCCCAGTCACCGATGCCAGCCAGATCGTGATCAACGTTCGGGCGCCGTCCGGCACGCGCATCGAGCGCACCGAACAATTGACACGACAGATTGAAAACGTGATCAAGTCCGTCATCCCAGACCACGACCGGCAGATGATCGTGACCGACATCGGCGTGTTGTACGATTGGCCCGCGGGTTATACGGCCAACTCGGGTCCGATGGACGGCACGATGCTCGTCCAGTTGATAGACGCCCACCATCGGTCGACGTCGAGCCAGGAGTACGCCAAACAATTGCGAGACGCTCTCAACAAAGAGTTCGCCGGCGTCGACTTTGCCTTCAACACAGGCGGCATGGTTTCGGCGGCGCTCAACTTCGGCTTGCCGGCTCCCATCGACATTCAGATCGAGGGGCGCGACATGGCCCTCCAGTACCGGATCGCACAAGAACTGCGCGATAGGATCAAGCGGGATGTGCCGGGGGCCGTCGATGTCCGTATCCAGCAGACCGTTGACTATCCGACCATCAAGCTCAAACCCGACCGCACCAAAATGGCCTACTCGGGCATCGATCACGAAGACACGGTCAAGAACCTGATGAGCATGCTCAATAGCTCGACCAGCTTCGATCCGGCTTTCTGGCTCGATTACAAGACCGGGAACCATTATTTCGTCGGCGTCACCTACAAGGAGCAGGACATCAATTCCATCAATTCGTTGCTGACTGTGCCGGTCAGCGGCAAAGGCACCGGCGGTCCCGTGCAGCTTCAGGACGTGGTGAGTCATCCTGAAATGACTTCCTCGGCGGTCGAAGTGAACCACGTGGCACTGACCCGCGTAATCGACATTTATTCCAACGTGGAAGGACGCGACGTGGGGTCGGTGGCAGCCGATATCCAACGCCTTCTCTCCCACTGGGGCAAGCAAGGGAGCGCTACGGCGGATGGCGTCGCGCAATGGTCCGTGCCGGACCCCGGCAAGCCGGCCGAGACGCTGGCCGGCTACAGCGTCAAGATGCGCGGCGAAGTGGCCAGCATGAGCGAGTCGTTCACCAGCCTCGGTTTTGGAATGGTGTTGGCGGTGATCTTGATCTATCTGATCATGGTGGCCCAGTTCCGGTCATTTCTCGATCCTTTCATTATTCTGTTTGCGGTGCCACTCGGACTGATCGGAGTGTTGGCAATGCTTGCGGCCACCGGCACAACACTGAACGTCCAATCGCTGATGGGCGTCATTTTCATGGTTGGCATCGCCGTATCGAACTCGATTCTATTGGTTGAGTTCGCGAATCGACTGCGTCTGGAGCACGGCTACTCGACGCTGGATGCGGCTATCGAATCGGGACGCGTTCGGCTGCGTCCGATCCTGATGACTTCGCTGGCGGCAATCGTCGGCCTGGTCCCGCTGGCATTGCATCAAGGCGAGGCTACGATGCCGCTCGCCCGAGCCGTGATCGGTGGGTTGTCGGTATCGACTGCCCTGACGGTTCTCGTGGTGCCGTGTCTGTACGTTCTGTTCAAGGGTAAGCATGCCGCCGCACCCGCTGCTGGCCCGTAACTCGTGAAGGGGTCCGATTTCATGAGAATACATTTCACGCACCGAACGATTGCCTGGTTTGGGGCCGGGCTAGGGATTGTCCTGGGGGCAGGAGCGTATTTGTTGGCCAGTGGCTCCGGCGCGCCATCCGGGCAGGCAGAATCGCCGTCGCCCAATGCGCAGAAAATGGAATTGGAGGACCGCTCGAAGCCTGTTCGTGTACGAGTCGTTCGGCCGACGCGCGAACGATTGCAAAAGACGTCGACGCAGGCGGCCTATGTGGACCCGTATGAAGAGGCCGACCTGTTCGCGAAGACGTCCGGTTACCTGGAAGTGGTGCACGTCGATATCGGCGACGGAGTGCGCAAGGGTCAGCTGTTGGCCGAAATCTGGATCCCCGAGATGGAACAAGAACGAATTCACAAAGAAGCTTTGGTCGAAAAAGCGCGCGCCGAGCAGGAGCAAGCCCAAGCCGCCGTAAAGGCTGGCGAGTCGCTGGTCGATGCCGCCAAGGCGAAGGCCAGCGAGGCGCGGTCGCAGATTGCGCGCTATGAGGCCGAAGCGAAGTATCGCAAAGTGGAATACGACCGGCACCTGCAATTGTTCAACGAGCGGGCGTTGCAGCGCGACATCGTCGATGAAAAGTCCAACCAGCTTCAGGCCGCTCGAGCCGCGCTAGAGGCCGCACACGCGACGTCCGACACGGCGGAAGCCAATATGCTGGTGGAACAAGCAAAACTCAAGCAGGCTCGTGCTGATCGAGCGGCCGCCGAAGCGCAGGTCAAGGTGACCCAAGCCGAACTTGACCTCGCCAACGTGTTGCTCGCCTACGCCAAGGTGACGGCTCCGTACGACGGGGTCATCACGAAGCGTCTGGTTCACCCGGGCGCGTTCATTCAATCGGCGTCCAACGGAAACGGCGACCCGTTGTTTCACCTCGCCCGGTTCGATCGCATCCGCATTGTCGCCGACGTGCCGGAAGCCGATTCTGCGTGGGTTAAGGTTGGGCAACCGGCCACGTTTCGCGTGGACGCCCTGCGGGGGCAACAATTTCAAGGAAAGGTTGCTCGCTTCTCCGACGCTTTGGACGGCCACACGCGAACCATGAGAGTCGAAGTGGCCCTCGACGGGGCCAATACCGTGCTGCGGCCCGGCATGTATGGCTCGGTGTCCATCACGCTAGCGGACCAGGACGACGCCTTGCTCGTGCCCACAAGCGTGCTGGTTACTGGAGGCGGCGCACCCAGCGTGATGATTGCTAGCAACGGCCGGGTCGAGCGGCGCACGATCGAGATCGGTCAAAATGACGGAGTTCGCGTCCACGTTATAGCAGGATTAAGCGACACCGATCAGGTAATCGCCGAGGGAAAGGATGCAGTTCGCGACGGTCAGCAGGTGGAGGTCGTGAACCGTTAGACTGATTTGCTGGCATTGCTGGCACGAAGTTTTATGCGGCCGCAGTTCCTACTTAAGCCGCAGAAACTAGCCAACCGATAAGGCTTTGATAGCGGAGAATCTTCTCATGGATGGGAAACAATGGGCAAACAGCCGCTTGGTCGCGCGCTCCCGGCTCGTTGCGCAATGGCTGATCGCGATCGGCAGCCTGTGCCTGAACCTGTCGGGCTGTGCCTCAAATTCCTCGAACAGCGCGATCTCGGCCGTTTCAGTGTACCGTGCGCCAACTACGACCCAGTTGGCGATGGCCGCCGCACCGCCCCCGCCAGCACAGATCAGTGCCGCGGATTCAACAGTAAAACGATTGCCCCCGATCGTGCCCACCGCCAATTCTTCGGCGGTCAAGCGGGTATCTTGGGAAACGTCCGCTGCCGCGTCTGAAGCATTGCCGTCCCCCGGTGTCCGGGACGCCGACGATGTCGCCGGCGACCCGGTACACAATCCGTACCCGATCGACCTTCCGGCAACGTTGCGATTGGCCGGCGGCAACAATTTGCAAATCGCGCTGGCCGCGGCGCGCGTAAATGCAGCCCGGGCGCGGCTGCAGGGCGCCAATGCGCTTTGGTTGCCCTCGATCAACGGTGGCGTCGGGTACAACCTGCACCGAGGCCAGATACAAGACACCACGGGAGGCATTCTGGACGTCAACCGTAGCTCCGCATTTGTTGGCGGTGGTCCGGTTGTGGGTCGAGACGCGTTGAATGGGGGAAACAACGGTCCGGCTCGTCTCTCTGTAGGCCTGCCGCTAACCGACGCAATCTTTACCCCGTTGGCGGAGCGTCAAATCGTGCAAGCCACTAACGCGACGCGGGCCGCGACATTCAACGACGCGCTGCTTGCGGCTTCAACCGGATACCTCGAACTCGTGCGTGCCGTCGGCCAAGTGGCCATTGCCCGCGAGGCGGTTGATAACGCGAAGGAACTGGTGCGACTGGTGGTGGCGCGCGTTCGCGCCGGCACGGCTCCGCCGGCTGATGAACTACGCGCCCAAGCCGAGCTAGCGGACCGTCAGCGAATGGTGTTTCGTGGCGAGGAAGCCGTCCGCAACGCCTCGACGGAGCTGGTACGCGTGTTGAATCTGCAGCCGGACTTGAGTCTCCTTCCCAATGAAGAGCAGCCTGTAGCCATTGAGCTCGTCGATACCGACCAGCCCCTGCCGGCGCTCATCGCGCAAGGAATCTCTTCTCGGCCTGAATTGGCCGCTCACCAGGCGTTCGTCAATGCTACGCTCGACCGTCTACGTCAGGAGCAATGGCGGCCCGCGATTCCCAATCTGCAAGTGGGCTTCAGCGCCGGCGGATTCGGCGGCGGGCGCGACAATTTCTTCGGTGATTTCTCGGGCCGCACCGATTTTGACGCGCTGGCCGTCTGGGAATTGCGCGGGATGGGCTTTGGCAATGCCGCTCTGATTCGCGAACGCCGCAGCCAAAATCAACAGGCTCAAATCTCGCGCGAAGAGACCCGCAACACGATCGCCGCGGAGATTGTGCGTTCGTACTATCAAGCGAGGCTACGCGATTCACAGATCGAGGCCGCCCGTCGCCAAGTGGAAGCCGCAAGCGAGGCATTGCCTCTCAATTTCAAGGGTATCTTTGGGGGTCAATTGAGGGCGATCGAGGCGCTACAAGCGATCGGCGCACTAACGGCCGCGCAGACGCAGTATCTGGCGAGCATCATCGATTATGACCGTGCGCAATTCGAGCTCCTCCGCGCCCTGGGAAACCCGCCGGCACTGGACACCAGCCCTCGGTAGCGATGCCGATGCGCTATCCCGAAACTCTTTTCCGGCGTTGCACCCAATGCGTCAGCTTGCGGATGGCAAGGGGAACGATCCCGAGCACTGCAAGCGATCCAAGCACTGTCGGTGACAGAACATCGCGCGGCGAATCAATTGTCGAGAGGGCCGTGCCGGCGTTGACGTATAAAAACGTGCCCAGGAGCATGCCTAGCCAACTTGTCGTGACATAGGTCGAAACGCGTATGGGAGTGAGTCCCATCCCGAGGTTGATCAGGAAAAAGGGAACCGCGGGGACGAGCCGCAGCATGAACAAGTAATAGGCGCCGTCTCGCTCGACGCCTTCATTGATAACTCGCAAGCGATCCCCATATCGACATTGCACCCCATCGCGGAAAAGATAGCGACTGCCGAGAAACGCTAGCGTCGCGCCCAAAGTCGAGGCGATGCTCACGACAGCGGTTCCCACGACGCGCCCAAAGAGGGCTCCGGCGAGCAGTGTCAGCCCGGCGGCAGCCGGCAGCGACAGAGCGGTGATCGCCGCGTAGACCGCAAAAAACACCAGGGTTGACAGGACAAGGTGCTCGACCACTTGCGCTTGCCAGGCATCCAAATTCGCGCGGATCGCGTCCCACGTGAAGTAGCGCGACAGTCCCGAGAAGTAGAAGCCCGCCAGCGCCAGCGCGACTGCCGCGGCCAAAGCGTAGCGGCGCCATGAAGATTTTCCGTTGGAGGGCGTTAAGCGATTCTTTCCGGCTTGAGATAACTTGTCGTCTAGCTGGACGGCCGCCATGGTTTTCTCCCTCTGCGCTCGCAAGCCAGTAAGCCGCTGGATGCGGGGCTGACCAGCGGTCAATTCCATCGTAGGGCGCAAGTCAATCTGCGCCCATAAAAAAGTTACTCTACTTGTTTCTGGGTGCCGACTTATGTGAGTTGAATTACAGAAAGCGTTGTCGCAG
>JACQFF010000302.1 GCA_016200205.1 Planctomycetia bacterium | reverse complement strand
GACCACGTTGTTGATGGCGGCGACGCCGACGGTCGCCAGCCGGCTGACGAGCCATTTCGGGCTCCCGCCCACGCGGACGCCCCGAATCACCCGGGCTGTATAACGTGGGCACTGCCGCGGGTTTTCGACGCGCACCTGCGCCAGACCACCGACGGGCGTTGCCTCTTGCCGCAGACTGGCCGGCGGAACTTTTAGCGCGCGATTCCACAGTACCGATATCTCCCGCGCGATCCCCAAATGGCCCAAGCAGTCGGGCCGATTGCTGGTGACTTCGAGATTGATCGCAAAATCGTCGCCAATCTGGTGCGTTTCCTCGTGGTTGAGGCCGGCCATCATCAGCCGCTCGGCCAACTCGGCCGGCGTCATGTCCAACGTCACGTACTGGCTCAACCAATCCCAGGAAACGAGCATGAGCTTGCAATGGGCCTTTAGGGGCGACTCAAAAATAACTTCGGCATTTTGATTTCCCTCACCCCGCCCTCTCCCAGAGGGAGAGGTGTTTGCGGACGAAGTTATTTTTGAGTTGTTTGTTAGATGTAGAATTCCGTGGGCGGATCGTCCGTTAAAACTGATGCAGGAATCGCACGTCGTTGCGATAAAACTCGCGGATATCGGTGACGCCGTGGCGCCGAGCGCAAACGCGTTCCACGCCCAAGCCAAAGGCAAAGCCGGTGACTTCTTCCGGATCGTAGCCGACGGCTTCGAGCACCCGCGGATCGACCATGCCGGCTCCGCCCATCTCGATCCAGCGCGTCGTCCCGCTTTGTTTCGTGTCGTGCCAGCTCATGTCGACTTCCACGCTCGGCTCAGTGAACGGGAAGAACGAGGGCCGAAATCGAATATGCACGTCGCTGCCCAAAAAGCTGCTGGCAAACAGCCGCAGCACGCTCTTCAAATCGGCCATCGTAACATGGCGATCCACCAGCAAGCCCTCGATCTGGTGGAACATGGGATAGTGGGTGGCGTCGGCCGTATCGGGTCGATAGACGCGGCCAAGCGAGATGATCCGCACCGGCGGCGGCGTTTTTTCCATTACGCGGATTTGCACCGTGCTCGTCTGGCTGCGCAACAAGAGTGGCGCGCCGGCGGCCACGCCCGCGGCGGCCAAATAAAAATTCTCCAACGGATCGCGGGCCGGATGCGAAGGCGGGATGTTCAAGGCCTCGAAATTATGCCTCTCGTCTTCGATTTCGGGCCCTGCGGCCACGGTGAAGCCAAGCCGGCCCATGATGTCCTTAAGCTCTTCGATCGTTTGCGTCAGCGGATGCAAATGGCCCAATCGCGGTCGCACACCGGGTAGCGTGGGGTCGAACGTGGTGGCCAAAGCGCCCTGGGCGGCTCCGGCCGCGACCCGTTGGCCGGCGGCGGCGAAGGCACTCTCGACGACCGTTTTGGCATCGTTGAACCGCTTGCCGGCCGCAGGCTTATCTGAACCTGGCACGGAGCCGAGCTGCTTTTGCACCGCCCTCAAGCGGCCACTCTTGGCGCCCAAGAATTCGATCCGCGCCGCTTCCAGCGCCAGGGCGTCGGCGGCGGCGCCGAAGGCCTCCGCGGCGGCGGCTTGGAACCGTTCGAGTTCGGCGAGGAATTCGGCAAGCGCCATGGTCGGTCGAGAATGCCCTGGGGAACGATGCTCTCTCGGAATACTTTTAAGTGGACGCCCGGAAAGGTCGGCCAGGTTCGCCTCAAAAAAAACGGGAGAGGCGAGCCAAAATTCCCGAGCCGCGCCTCTCCCGACGAATATTCGCCCGGCCCGTGCCAGGCCGATCCATTCTTAGGAACGACTCAAAAATAACTTCGTCCGCAAACACCTCTCCCGCTGGGAGAGGGCCGGGTGAGGGGAATCAAAATGCCGAAGTTATTTTTGAGTCGTCCCTTAGGCGGCCAGCGCCTCTTTGACCCGGGCCACGACGGCATCGAACCCGGCCGGATCGTGGATCGCCATTTCCGAGAGCGACTTGCGGTCCAAGCCCAAGTTGGCCTTTTCCAAGCCATGAATGAATTCGCTGTAGCGCAAACCCCGCTCGCGCACTGCGGCGTTGATGCGGATGATCCAAAGCTTGCGGAATTCGCGTTTGCGGACCCGGCGATCGCGAAACGCGTACACGCCGGCGCGAACCAGAGTTTCTTTCGCGGTGCGCATCAATCCGCCGCGGCCGCCGCGATATCCTTTGACTTTCTTGAACAGCCGCTTTTTCGCCTGATTGCGCGCGGCGCCTTTCATGGTCCTCATCGTTATCTACCTACCTTCCACTTTCTGCCGCACGTCAAGGCCCTCGCCCGAAAGTCCGGGCAAGCGTTGTCCCGCCCGCGCGCGTGTCTCTCAACCCGAGCCTGCCCGTCGAGGCATCTGCCCGCTACTCGGGCATCTGTCCCTAACGGGGCGGCGGGTTGTTAATAGCTGTCGCCAGCCAATACGTTTTTAATCTGCGACGTAAACTGATCGGCCAAGGTCGTCGTGCCGCGCAAATTCCTCTTCCGTTTGTGGGTCTTGCGGGCAGCCAAGTGACTGGTGCCGGCCTGGCGGTGCAGCACCTTGCCGGTGCCGGTGACGCGGAACCGCTTTTTGACGCCCTTGTGGGTCTTTTGTTTTGGCATATCGATAACAGGTTCCAGCCCAACGGGATCGGTCACAAAACTGAACCCGTCATTATAGGGTCCTGTTTGGAAATGAGAAGAGCTACTTGGGCGGGGAATTTTCGTATCGACAATATCGGGCCGCGCGATGTGGCATGCCCGCAATTTGGCAGCAGGCGCCAGCCCCGGAAATGACTCCCACCTCGGTCCGCTTTATACAATCTTTACACGCACACCCATTCAATTGTCGGGGATCACGGCAATGTCGTTGCCCATCATGGTCGAAAGCTGCTGATAGGTAAGCATGTCGATCGTGTCGTGCAGGAAGTGCACCGAACCGTCGGCAAACAGGAAATTGCAGCCGTTGGAGTGGTCGCTGCGGAAATTGGGCGCTGAATGGGTACCGCCCTGAGTCCAGGGTTGTTTGGTGCCGGGTGCGCTCGGCAAGCTCTTCTGGCAGCCGGCGATGCCGAACAAGTTTTTCTCGTCGACGACCGACGCGGTAACGGGGTTTTTGTTCATGGGCTCCAGGGTGCAGGCCAAAACGCTGCCGATGAACAAAGGCACCGCGTTAGCGACACCCTTGGGAACTGGCTCGGACTCGATCCACGCCTGGTACGACGTCCGTCCCGCGCCGCTTCCGGAAGGCAAAATATTGCGATTGGCGGCAGTCACAACTCCCGTGACAAGCCAAGTCCCGCCGTAGGCCCCTTCGCCGGCCGCAATCGTATTGGAGGTTCCATCGGTGATCTTGCGGATCGGTACGTTCCAAAAAAAATCGAACATGCCACGTTCCGAAACAGGGACATAAGGCGGGCCAGGTGGCACCAAGTGGTTCTTGTCGGTGCCGCCACCGCACCACGCATCGGTCACGCCTTTGCAAACCACGTAGTTCGTGCCGCCGAACAACGGATAACCTTGACCCGGAATGTATGGCTGATCACTGCCGTACGCCACCTTGAGCACGCCCGTGAGAAGTTCATCGACGACCGGGTTGTCGCCGCCGTTCGATGGACACATGAATACCGGAATCACTTTGCCCGCGATTTCGGGGCGCTGCAGTGCCCAATGCTTGGTCACATCGTACAGCCCCTTCAGGCTGTTCTCTTCGAAATAGGGCAGCAGCATCGAGTGCGCGCTGCTGTAGATATGGGAAATATCGCTGGGTCGATCAACGCCACCCGGCGGGAAGATTTTCAGCGAATCGTGGTAATTGTGCAATGCGATGCCGAACTGCTTCAGGTTGTTGGTGCAACTAGTGCGGCGGGCCGCTTCGCGCGCCGCTTGGATCGCGGGCAAGAGCAATGCGACCAACACGCCGATGATGGCAATGACCACCAGCAACTCGACCAAGGTAAATCCAAGTTTTCTTCTCATGGGACCTCTTACTCACGAATAATTGTTTGACGTTGTTCCGGAGCGAATACGATGTTTGGCCGCATGGGCGCGCGGACCAGCAACTAGCCGCACGAGCGGCTTTGCACCCCAGGATTCGCTTGTTGCTCTCATGATTTTACGTTTTCACGCCGCGGCCGCAAGTCGCCTCCCCCCGGCGCGGATCCTTCGGCATTTGGAAAGAAAAATCCGCGTTGAAGATGTTTAAGCCGCGGCTTGGCGGCAATTAACATGCCAAGCGAGGCCAAATTAGACCATCTCACGGTGCCCGCCGCGGAGAACCACGAATCGCTCGAAACCGCACGAAGCGGTCGGACAAGGGGACAGTCCCCGACGGTTCTCGGATAGGCTCTAAGCCGCACGCGACCGTGACAAGCG
>JACQFF010000296.1 GCA_016200205.1 Planctomycetia bacterium | reverse complement strand
GAGGTAGCCCACTGGCAGCGATCTCGCAACCAACAACAGGTCCGCGTCGACTGGCAATTCACAACCGCCGACGCCCGAATTAAGCTCAAACGCCTCTATCCCGTGCTATCGCCGACGAACCAAACAACGACAGACCACTAGTGCAGTTATGCTTCTGCAGGCCGGCGGAAACCTCGCGTTTTCTCGCAAAATCCAGGTGCCTTGGCGATCAAAAAACGCGATGCCGGCAGCGGCTAAAAGCTACGTTCTAGTAAGATGCGACACGGTCTGAATTTCCAGCGAGAGGTTGTTAGCCCATGACGGAAAGTCGAGTGGTTGAAGTGCTCATCGTGGGGGCTGGTCCCGCGGGAATCAGCGTGGCGGCCCAGTGCGCGTATCATGGCGTTGGCGATATTCTCCTTGTCGAGAAAGGCCCATCGCACAACCAAACCGTGTTGCAGTATTATCCCGACGACAAGCGGGTCGATGCCGCCTATCGTGGGCAAGAGGCGATCTGCGCCGGCGTGCTCTGCTTTCGCGACACGACCAAGCCAAACTTTCTCGCCATCGTCGACCAGATGCTCGCCCGCTATCCGTTTGCCGTCCGCTACAACGTGCACGTCGACTCGATCCAAAAAGGGGTCGACGGCCTGTTCGCGGTCTCGACGTCCGAGGGCGAAGTCATCAAGGCCAGGTTCGTTGCGGTCACGATCGGACGGATGGGCAAACCGAACCGGCCCGATTATTTCAATACTATTCCGGCCAAGGCGCGGATGCTGGTGCAATTCGACGTGCGAAACTTGACGCCCGAGGGAAAGCATTTTCTCGTGGTGGGCGGCGGCAACTCCGCCATCGAATTCGCGCTCAGCCTCTCGGGCAAGGCGAAACTGGTCACGGTGTCGTACCGCAAAAATGCCTTCAGCCGTTTGAACCCGATGAATCTTTCGCTCTTGAAGCAGGATGAGAAAAACGGAAATATCCGCGTGCTGCGCAACTCCGAAATCGAAAAGATTCTCGAGCAGGATGGCAAGCCGCAATGTTATTTCGCCGAAGGCGGAGCCGAGGTGTTCGACCATGTTGTTTTCGGGATCGGCGGCAGCTCTCCGGCCGCGTTTCTGCAAAGCGCGGGAATCGAGCTCGATCCGCGCGGCAATCCGCGGCTTTCGCCGTCGCTGGAAACCAATGTCGACAACCTGTTTGTCGCCGGAGAACTTGCCGTGGCGCCGGGAAAAGGCTCGATCATCGTCAGCTTCAACACCGGAAAAGTCGCGGCCGACGCGATAACTACCCGGCTGGGAATCGAGCGCAAGCCGGATGTCGTTCACGTGACGTAGGCATCGCGATGGACCGCGGTGTGCAGGCTGACGCCGTTAAAACAGCCGGTTGAACTGGGCGACGATTTCAGAGTCGAACTGGCGGTCGCTCTCCCGGCTCTTGAGCGGAAAGACCCCAGCTATCGTCAGAAAACTTAAGGGGCCGAGCCGGAAGTGACTCCCCGCGGTAACGTTGGTGATATCCAGCCGATTGAAACTGTTGCCCAAAGTAAACTGGGTAGGGTCCGTGCGAGCGACAACCCTGTCGGCGTTTTGCAGCGTGGTGTTGTAGTGGAACTCGAGGATCGGAATGATCCCCGTCAAAAGGTGCGCCTCCGGATTGCGATAGAGCCAATAACCCATGGAAACGTCGGCGTACAAGAACGTTTGTTCGGTGAGCACTCCGGCCGGGCCGCCATTGGGCACATTTACCGTGTTGCCGTTCGTGTCGACGTCGATCTGCAGAAAGCTTTGCACGTACGCACGGTCGGTCGGCGCCCAATAGACGCCGACATAGGGAAGCAGATGCACGGACTGGTTCTTGAGCGTCAGCAGCGGCTGACCGAATTGGAAAATCTGCACGTCCGGCGCCGTTGGCAGATTAATGCCCGTTCCCGCGGCCAGCGCGAAATTGTCCTCCCGCCACAACAAGAATTTTAGCGCCAGCGAAATATTGCCAAACTGCGTATGTTTGATCGGTCCGTTCCCTTGGAGAAACACCTGGGAGTTTTGCGTGTAAGCAAGGGGCGAGCGGAACTCAATGGACGCCTGGCCATCCCAAAAAGTCTTTTCGAAGCCGGGTGTGTAACGCTGAATGTCGATCAGGTTCGGCTCATTCTGCTGAACCAGCAGGGCGGCGTTGTTGAATTCATTGAAGGCGAAGAACACCCGGTCGCGAGGAATCGGGCTGTTGTTTTCGGAAATCTTCACCCGGCGGGTTCCACCCGCGTTGGGAATCGTGCCAATGAACTGGCTTTTCGCGAGCGCGTTTGGGTTGCTTGGACCAGATACAAAGATCTGTCCGGCGCTGGAAAAAAAATCACCGATCATGTAGGGAGTCGACGACGTGGGCGAGCCGGCACCGCCGAGCGACCGAGTCGCCCCTTCCAACGCAAAGTCTGAACTCGGAGCAGGCCGCGGGGCAGGTTGCGGAGTAGGTTGCGGAGTTGCCTGTGGAGTCGCTTGCGGAGTGGTTTGTGGAGTCGCTTGTGGAGCCGGTCGCAGTGGCTGTGCTGGCGGCAACAGTGACCGTAGAGGTTGCTGTGCAAACTGATCGTCAACGAATCTGGCAGTGGCAAATCCGGCTGCAACCGGAGCCGAATCGGCGCTGCCGTCCTCGTCGGCAATCGGTTGTCCGCTTGCCGGGTTATCGTCGGCCAGGGATGATCGGGCGGCCACATTCAACGCGATCGCGCACAGCATCGCAAAGAGCGTGCGGCGCGACGAGTCAGAGAACACTTGCAAGCCCCACTTGACTTCGCAACGTAAGAAGCCAAGTTCCGACATGCTAGCTATCCTTGCGGTGTTTGCAATTGTTCGAGCGGAGAATTGAACCAGCGGCGGGTGAGAGTACTCGAACCAGCCAGATCTGCCCATATCGACTACATCGGATTTAATCAAGCTAGCGGTTGAGCCAAATTCGGCGGCATCCTTGGTGGAGGGGCGAATCCGGCATTTCAGGGGGACCTTCGAGCCGAGCTAGCGGGTCTCTTCTTCCGTGGTCTTAAGCAGTTTCTGGAATTCAGGATGGCTATGCAGCGCCTCGAGTTGCGGTTCTTTGCGCACGGCTTCCAAGTCGTCCAGTCCGGCCGCTAGGGCTTCTTTCAAGACTTCGAGGGCCTCGTCGAGGTACGTTTTGCGTTGCTGTTGTTCCGGGGCCGAAAGTTTTTCGCCACCGCCGACGGCCCGAGCCGACAGGGCCAGTTCGCACGCCGCTTTATAGAGTTCGCCGGCATTGTCGGGCCATAGTTTCTTGCGCTCCGTGGTGAGCGCGACCGCCTCGGCCAGACGTCCGGATTCGCGCTCGAATTTGGCGCGATTAAAGTAATTGTCGCTCAAGTTCAGTCGATATTGAACCACCCGCGGAGCCTCATTCAGGGCCGACACCAATTGCACGGTAGCCCGAGCGGCCGACTCGGTGGCCTCATCGCGTCGGTCGAGCAGCCACAGCACCACGGACTGCTTGTCGAGCGCCGTTCCCAGCATGCTGCGATAGGCCAGGTTGTCGCCATGCTCGGCGGCCAGTTTCCTGGTAATGGCCACGACCGATTGGTAGGACTCGAGCGATTCGCGGTACTCGCCGCGACGTAGTTGGAGCAAGCCGAGCGCATACAATCCCTCCGCTTGCATATACTGGTACTCTGCGACCTCGGGCAGTTGGTCGACAATCGCCGCCTGGATTTCGACGGCATGCCGCGCGGCGGCTAGCGCCTCGTCCATCTTTCCCAACGCCCGGCAGTCGACGGCGATGTTGACTAGCGCGTCGGCCCAGCCTGCCTTGGCGGATGCCGTTCCCGATTGTTCGCTGAGCCGCGCGAAGATTCTTCGCGTTTCCTCGAAGGCGGCCAGGGCGCGGGCCGGATCGCCTTGCGCGCGGTACACCAGGCCGATATTCCGCTCGGTTTGGGCCAAAGCGTCCTGGATCGCAACGTCGTCAGGACTCCGCTCGGCAAGCGCGCGATATCCCTCGAACGCCGACTCGAAGCTCCCGAGCGACTCGTCGAGCGAATCGACGTCCAACTGGGCCATGCCCAAGTGAAGCCGACAAGATGCCAGGTCCAAGCGAAACCGTTCGACGGTCGGATCCGCCGCGACCAATTGTTCGCGAATCGCGCACGCGCGCATATACCAATCGACCGCTTGAGGCAACTGGGCCGTTTGCCGCTTGAGCCGGCCCAAGTTCGCATAGACGGCGGCCACGTCGGCCTGCAATTCCAACAGTAACGGATTCTGTCGGGCCAATGTTTCGGCGATTTCTCGAGCGCGCTCGTACGACGCAATCGCATCCGCCTGACGGCTCGTGGCCGCTTGCAGATCGCCGGCCGCGCGATACGTCCAGGCCAATTCTCGGCGATGATCGATGACACGCGGATCTCTCGCGACCATCGATTCGTAGACATCAACGGCCTTTCGAAACGAATCCAGCGCGCCTTCGAGGTCGCCGATGTCTTGCTGGTGCAGCGCGAAATTGAAGTAGCCCTGGGCCTGATCCCGCAGAAAGACCAAGGACGTGGGGTTTTCGCGGGCCAACCGGGCTCGCATGCTGCCGGCCTGCTCAAATTCCTTGGCGGCCGCATCCGCGTGACCCAGCCTGGCATGCACCACCGCGATATTATTATGGCTGTTGGCGAGCTTGCGGCGCAATTGCGCGTCGCCAGGGCTCTGGCGCACCAGCGACTCGCGAATAGATTTGGCCTCGGCGAATCGCGCGAGCGCTCCGTTCAAGTCGCCCGTTTGCCCGTTAATGTTCCCAATCGCGTTGCAGGTGTTCGCCAAAGCCAGCGACAACTCCGCCGAATTTGGGCTGGTTTTGCTCAACGCTCGTTGAATGGCTTGGGCCCGTTGGAGCGACCCGAGCGCCTCGGTCTTGCTGCCGATCTCGCCGGTAATCAGTCCGATGCGGTAATAGGTTTCGGCCAGTTCGCTCTGAATGGTGGGATCGTTTTCGCGTTGGGCGATAAAGCCCCGATAATATTGCAAGGCGGCCTCGAACAGTTCTTTGCGCAACGGTTGCAAGCCAGGCACGTTGAGCAGCTTGCTTTCGCTGACGCGCGTGAAGAAATCGTCCACGGTATGCCGAGCTTGCAGAAAACTTTCTTCCGCGCTCTGACGAGCGAGAGCCTCATTGCGGCGGGAATTGTTGATGAGCAGGCTGGCGATGATCGAGATGATCGTCACCGCGAGAATTGCGGCAGCCGCGGCTTGCGTCCACGTCTTATGCCGACGGGCCCAGCGCAGCAGCCGTTCTCTCCAGGGCTCCTGATAAGCGACGGTTGCCTCGTCCGCCAGCCAGTGTTCCACGTCGTCGGCCAAGGCGCGGGCGGACGTGTATCGCTGGCCGGGCTCGAGGGCCATTGCCCGCAGGCAGATCGCTTCCAGGGGCTTGGGCACTCGCGGTTCGACCTGGCGTGGCGGCGGAAAGCGCCCACTCTTGACGTTGCTCAAGACTTGCCCGATGTTCCGATCAGCGAACGGCACGTGGCCCGTCAAAAGCTCGTAGAGAGTGGCCCCCAAACTGTACACGTCGCTCGCCGGGCCAAGACGTGCCAGGTCGCCGGCCGCTTGCTCGGGGCTCATGTAACCTGGCGTTCCCATGGCCGAGCCCATCTGGGTGCCAGCGATGGCGGATCCAGAAACCGGATGCAGTTGGCGTTCTTCGAAACCCCCCGCCGGTTCGGGTCGACCGAGCGTTTTGGCCAACCCCCAATCGACGACGAGCGTCTCGCCGTACTTTCCCAACATGATGTTGGCCGGCTTCAGGTCCCGATGCAACACTCCCCGGCTGTGCGCATACTCGATGGCGTTGCACACGTCGATGAACCGGCGCAGCAACTGTCGCAGTTCGTGCGCCCTCGCGCCGGAATCGCGTTGGGTCGAATCCGCGTCATAAAACCGCTTGATGGCATCTTTGAAGCTGTCCCCCTTGATGAACCGCATCGCGTAATACGGGCGACCATCGGGGTAATTGCCCAGAGCGTAGACCGGGACAATGCCCGGGTGCTCCAGTCCGCCGGTGATTTCCGCTTCCAGCAGGAAGCGCGATCGACTATCCGTGTGTCCGGCGTGTCGGGCCTGAATCTCTTTCAGCGCCACTTCACGGTTGAGTTCCTGATCTTGCGCTAGAAAAACTTCGCCCAAGCCCCCCTTGGCATGTGGGCGCAAGATGCGAAACCGCAACTCCTTGGCCGGCCGCCCCGCGACCGGCGCGCCTAGCTGGTCGGCGCTTAACGTGACCGCGTCGTCGCCCTGGGTCGCGGCCGGCTGGTCGGGATGAAACACTTGCGTGGGTAAATCCTGGCTGGCGGGCTGGGGCATGGGCGAAAGTTGCAAGACGGCGGCCTTCAGTTCGGCATCAGCGATCCGCAGCAACTCCTCGCGCAATGACTCGATGATGGTGACGGCCGCCAGGCTTGGTCCCAAGCTGTTCTGGTGCAGCGCCAGGTGCTTTTCCAACATCCTCCGCAGAACCGAATGGGCTTCGTCACTCAGAACGCCTTGCTCGCGCAGGATCGCATCGAGCGCTCGCGGCTTGTGTTTCGCCCATGCTTCGAGTGCGGTGACGAGTTGACCGGCAGTGACCGACCCGAGCTGCAGCGCGAGCATGCCGAACAACAGATTGCGCTGCGCGTCCATGGCGTTTCCACATTTGAAAAAACTTCGATTGGTGCGTCAGTTCCTGGCGCTTTCGATCTTCAGTGTCCGTCGGTATCCAAAATGGGTCAAGCTCGATATTGGACACCGATAATTCACTTGCCGAGTTTCTGGCGAATCAATTGTACGTCTTCCAGACGTTGGCCGAAGAGCAGAGGTTCGTCGACTTCTGCGCTGATCGCCAACCTGAAGAAACCGCTGTGGTCCGAAAACGCGTCCAACAGCCACGGCCCCGGGACGCCGCGGGGCTGATTGAGCGTGACAGTCGCCGAATCGCCGGCGCGAATGTATCGGGCCAAGATCGTTTGTCGCCGCGGGCCCTCGAGCGAAACGTAACAACCGTCTCGATCTCCCGCGGCAAAAAAGGTCAGCTCGATCCTTGCCTTCGTCAGCGGAACCAGATATCCGCGGGTCAGCTTCGCCGAGAATGAAGCCGGATCGCTCCAATGTTTGAGCTTCGAGGTTTTGAGCACCTGACACTCCGGATGGTTGGTCAGAGGTTGAAACACGCCGATTTCGTTGCTGCCGATCAAGACGGTGTACAGCCCGGGTGTGCTGTCGGAGATCGAATAGCGTTCGATGGCACCTTCCCAAGTTGAGGGACGGACCGAACGAACAACGATCGGAATTTGGGCCGACATGGGGATGCGCGGCACATTGACGAGTGCCCGACCTTGTGGGGAAAGCAATTGCAACGAAGTGGCTTGAACGTCGCCGCCGCTTAAAGTCGTCGCCTGCACGTCGAGCGTCGCGGGCGTCGACTCTTTCCAAATCAGAATCTTCGTGCCGCGCTGGGCGATGTCGGCGCTATTGTCCCAGCGAGAAACACCGCACAGGTAATTGCCGGGCTCGTCGGGCGCACTGAGCGAGTCGATCTTTGCATCCTTCAAAGCCGCGTTGAACCGGGGCCATTGCAAGATGAAGTGCCGGTCGCGGTCCGGGCCCGGTCCAAATCCATAATTGTCCCAGCGTTTGTCGGGTGCTGGATCGTGAAACACCTGACGAACGGCGCGTGCCAGCGTGCCAGCGTGCCGCCGCAAATACTCCTCCTTTTTCGTGATTCGATAAGCCGTCGCGCAAAGAGCCAGCGACCAAACCGATTCGACGCCCACGCCAACCGCGTCGGCGCTCTGGATGATGTATTCATTGAAGGCGGCGTCATCCGGAAAAAGTTCGTGGTATCGCGACAGCCAGGTCGGTTCCCAGAGCGGTCCGGGACGTTGATCCATGATCGGCACGCTCGTCAGGCCGCGGGCCATGCCTTTGATCGCGGCGAGGATCTCCGGCTTGGGCTGATACTCGTAGGCCGTGATCGCATGCACCAGCGTGGTGTTGATCTCGCGACGCGTGCCGGTGGTGGGGAACTTGACGTTTTCGAGCCACAGCTCATAGCCGTCTTTCGCCCAGCGGTTCGCGTCGAATAGCCAGGCAAACAGCAAGCCCGAGGGATCGGGCCAATGGCCGGTCAGCCCCGAATCGTCATCGTTTCGATCCATTCCAAAATCGCGCCCGCCCCAGGGCACGAACGCTTTGCAGTGCCAGAAAGCCCCCGGATTGTGAAACTTCACCTCCGGTCCCGGCTGAAGTTTGTTGTTCCCATCAAGGTGGCCCCTTCGGCCGTCGTAGCGAACCTGGCCGATGCTGGCGTAGTTATCGGTGCAAATTCGGGCCCAGTCCAACAAGCGAGGGTCTTCATTCAGGGCGAACAACCGCCAGGACGTGCTGACGTGCTGGTAGTGATTGTTGTTCCAAACGCGATGCAGCGAAGGCCGGCCACCCGGCACGCCGGCCGCTTTCGGGTTCATGAGCTCTTCATGGTGGGTATTGCCGTAAATGGCCCAGCCGTAATCGCCGTAGCGTTCGATCGAATGCGCATAGCCGAGCATGCCGTCGCGGGCGGCCCTTTGCACTTCCGGAAATTCGTCCCCGGCCGCCGCCACCGGCCCCAACACGCCGCTGACGGCAATGGCCTCTGGACTCACTCTGGCAATCGGGCTTTGCGCGTAAAGCCGCTGCAAGCGAGCGACTTGATCGTTGCTGTCCTTGGATTTCGTGGAGCCCGGCAGAAAAGCCAACGCAAATTCGTTGTGAATCGCCACGCCCTCTAAATTCGCGGCGCGAGCGTAATGGGCTTTGCACTCAGTGGTGTCGGATTGGTCCTCGAGAGCGGTGAAATACTCGCTCGGGAGTCGCGAGTCGAGCAGCTTGCCCGTCTGAAAGCACAGAAACTTGTAGAGGTTTTCTGGCCGCGTGGCTGCTTCGCTCGGCTTCGAAAACTCACCGTGGCGCGGCCAGGCGTAATAGATGATTCCATCCCGGCCGATCCCGACTTCTTTTGGAAACTTTTGCCAGAAGTCTTTTGTCAGCAGCACAACGCGTTGATCTTCCAGCTTGGCGCTAAACCAACCCTCGCTGCGCGCGTTGGCTTCGGTGATCCCCGCGCCGTGGAGCGGTTTCGGTCCGTGCTGAGAAAACGTCACGAGGCGGTTTGCCGAGAGTTGCGCAAACCAAATGGCAGTGAATTTGTCGTCGAATTGACCATCGAGCGTGCTTGTCGAGAATCCCTTCACGTCGGCCAGCGGAACCTTGAAGGCAAGCTCGGCAATGGCGTGCTTCCGCATATCGCCGGCGAAAATGGTCGCGTGATCGACCTTGACAATCGACGAATTGGCGAACGCGGTGATGCGAGTTACAAACCGGCAGAACGGTTCGACTCGCTTTTCGGTGGTCTGATACCAACCCGAGGCCTTGACCGTCACCTGAGTGGGCCCTTTTTGCTCGACGACGATTTCCGTCTTCTCGTCGTTGATCGCGTGCCAGGTGACGCCGCGCTCGTCGAGGAGACTGGGACCGCCCACGCCGCTCGGCACAAAGTCTGGTTCGCGTGGGGCCAGGGAAATGCCGGCAAATGGCCGGGGAATGAACAGATTGACGACCCCGGTGTTGATGCCGATTCCGTCCGCCTTCTCGGACACGATCAGCGGCGACCTGGGGAGTTTTTCCGACGGCTCGCCCTGTTTCACCAAGGCGTACGTCGCGGGCTTGCCGCCGACATAACGGAACGACGCATACGCGTGCATCCATTTGGGCGAACCGTCCGGCCATCGAGCGGCCACGTCGAGCTGGGCCAGAATGGGTTGCCCGTTTTCGTGAACGACAAGATGGTCCGTGGGCTTGATCCAGCCCTGTGGCACGGCGATGACGGCATGCGTCGGCCAGCTAATGTCGTGGACGGACTCCTGCGGCTCGAGAAACAACGAAACATTGCACACCGCGCAAGCGGCCAATAAAATCGAAGGCATCAGAGGATCCTAAGGTGAATCGAGATGAACGGCGCCGAAAACTCCATTCTCACGCGCGGCATTTGTGGCAGCAAGGAGACGCGTTGGGGCGCTTCCACCCGAAACATCGGAAGTGGTGCCGGCAAGTGGAAACAATTTACCGGTGGCCGCGCGTCGGTCGTGACGATAAGCTCTTGTGTCCGCTGGTGTGCCAGAATGAGCATCAAGTACGCACACGTGGCGGCCATCGCGATGGTTGTTGCTTGCCGACTGGTCACGGCGGCGGAACCGGCGGCTGAGGACGTGTTCGCGCGGCGTATTTTACCGATTTTTAATTCGCCGAACCCGTCTAGCTGCACGCAGTGCCATTTGGCCGGCGTCGATTTGAAGCAGTACATCCGACCGTCCGAGGAAGCGACGTTTGTCTCGCTGCGCGAGCAGGGGCTGGTCGATATCGAGCGGCCCGAGAATTCCAAGATTCTCAAACTCATCAACATGCGCGAAGCCAATCAGGCCGGCGCTGCCTTGATTCAAGAAAAGACGCGACAGGCGGAATACGCTGCCTTCGCCGAGTGGCTGAAAGTTGCCGCGGCGGATCCGAAGCTGCGCGAAGTGGCGCCGCCGGCGCCCGAGCGACGCCCTGGCCCCGAGCGTCCCCTCGAAATAATCCGCCACGCGCGCAAAGATCGGCTGCTCGAATCGTTCGAGAATAACATTTGGGCCATGCGATTTCGCTGCATGGGCTGCCACGTCGAAGGCAGCGAGAGCAATGACAAGTTGCGGCAGAAGCACGGCGACCGGGTCGCCTGGATCAAATCCACCGGCCCGCAAGCCACGATGGAGTACCTGCTGGCGAGCCGGTTGATCGACGTTCAGCATCCCGAGCGGAGCCTGCTGCTGTTAAAGCCGTTGAACGAAGTCAAGCACGGGGGCGGAAAGAAATTCATTGTCGGCGACCAGGGCTATCAGGCGTTTCGCGGATGGCTCGACGATTACGCCATGACCGTTGCCGATCGTTATTCCGACGCGGCCTCCCTGCCGAAGCCTGACGGCCTGGAGCGATTCGGCACCGATGTCTGGATCAAACTGTCCAACCTTCCGGCCGAATGGGGCGACTCGCTGCTGCAAGCCGACATCCATGCGTGGGCGCCGCAACGCAATGAGTGGGACACACAACCGATCGCGTCGACCGATCGGGCTGTCTGGGGCAAAGGCCGACAATGGCAACACACGTTGACGCTCAGCGCCCCGGCCGACTCGGCGCAGGCCAAAACCTGGAGGACGTCCGGGCCGTCGCTCCCCGCCGACCGGTATCTGATGCGGGTCTATGTCGACCGGGCCGGTCGCAAGGCGCGCGACTGGCAAGCACGTCTCGGCCAGGAGGACTACGTTGGACAAGTCGAGGTGCAATCGGCTTGGCCGGCCGGTTACGGCAAGATGACCATCGTCGATGCGGACCGGCTCGAAAAATGACGAATGGCGCGAACTAGCGACTGTCTCTTGGTCTCCGATTTGCTATGGTAATGCAGGATTTGAGCCCCCCTGGCATCGCGAACTCTTCGCCGCGGCCGGCTATCCGGCGATCGACTGGGCCAGATCGTGGCCTGCTTTTGCCGAACACCGCGCCAAGTATGCCAGCCGACTCAACCTGCTGGCCAGCTACCTCGCGACCCCGCCGACCCAATGGATCGGCGACCGCACGATCCTGTTGGATCGCCACGCCGGAGACCATTTCTAGGTTTTATGGGTCACGGCAAATCGAACAACATCTAACGAATCGATCAAGGTCCGCGCGTCACACGGTGCTCGCCCATGTTAAATCATCCGCTGATAACGAGCGTCCTGTGGCATTTTATCGCGATGTGTCTGGTGCTTGTCAGCAGCGGCCGTACGATCTTCGCCGAATTGTTGCACGACGCCGGCTACGTCACCGGCACGATCGGCAAATGGCATTTAGGGGGCAGCGGCTTTGAGCCGACGCGCCAAGGTTTTGACAGCAACGTGGGGGGCGATCACGCCGGAAGCCCGCTCAGTTACTTCGCGCCTTAGGGACGACTCAAAAATAACTTCAGCATTTTGATTTCCCTCACCCGGCCCTCTCCCAGAGCGAGAGGTGTTTGCGGACGAAGTTATTTTTGAGTCGTTCCTTATGCGCGCGATGGCCGCATCATGCCTGGGCTGGAAAACGCGCCCGAAGGAGAATATTTGACCGATCGGCTGGCGGCTGAGGCGGAAGAGTTTATCGAGCGAAACCAAAAGAAACCTTTCTTTTTGTATCTACCCCACTACGCCGTCCATACGCCAATCAAGGCTAAAGCGGACTTGATCGCCAAGTATCGCATTGTCGCTTCCTCGCGGCCGGGGGGACAAAACAATCCGGTCTATGCGGCCATGATTGACAGCATGGACGAGGCCGTCGGGCGCGTGATGAGAAAGCTCAAGTCGTTGGCGCTGACTGAACAGACGGTCGTCATTTTCACTGCCGACAATGGCGGCCTGGCGACCGCGGAAGGACCCGATACTCCCTCGACAATTAATGCTCCATTGCGCGAAGGCAAAGGTTATCTCTATGAGGGAGGGATTCGCGTGCCGCTGATCGTCAATTGGCCCGCACAGATCCAGCCATCGACCACTTTGCGACACGCCGGTCAGCAGTTACGACCTGTTTCCGACGATCGCGGCGATCTGCGGCCTGGTTGTCGAAAAGCCCGTGGATGGGGTCTGCATCGTGCCGCTGTTGAAACAAGTCCGCTACGAGCCGTTGCCGCACAAGAATACGATTGGGTTTTGGGTGCGCGAGGACGATTGGGTGAGCTGGGATTTTCAAGCGAATTCGCCGGGCGATTTTCGCCTGGAGATTTTGCAGGGCTGCGGTCAGGGGAGCGGCGGCAGCGAGGTTGATTTCGCCGTGGCCGATCAGATCGTCAGCATCAAGGTGGAGGAAACCGGAGGCTTTCAGATGTTCATCACCCGACGGATCGGCACGATCACGCTCGCCAAAGCAGGCCGCTACACGCTGGCCGTCAAGCCGCGCACCAATCCCGGCCCGGCGGTAATGGACTTGCGGCAGGTTAGGCTCGTACCGGTGAACACAACCGGCACCAGTCAATAAAAGATCGCGGGCCCTTCGAGAACGCGGTTTACCGAGTTGCCGGCGGAAAAACGTGATACCCAGGGATGGTCAGGCCGATGCGGTACAACGCATAGGGTCGCTTCGCGCCCGCATTTTGCGCCGGCTGCGGACCTGCGCCCGTGATGTACAAGGCGCTGGCTTCTTTGCCGATTCCGAATACGCAATTGCTCGGATCGCCGGGCGTGGCGATGAACGCCAGGTGCTGTCCCTCTGGTCCAAATACGTAAATGCCGGCTTCCGCGTCGCTCCCGGCCGTGGCGTAGATATTGCTTTGCCGATCCAGCGTCATGCCGTCGATACCGCGGCGGTTGGGCCCGAAATCATGCAGCATGCGCTTCCGCGCCAACGTGCCATCGGATTGCACCGCGAACGCCACTAACTGATGGTTGCCCTCCGATAGATTGCTGTTGTCGGCCACGTAAACCGTCCGATCGTCGGGCGTGACGATGATTCCATTGGGTTTTTGCACGTCGCGCGTGGCCACTCGTACCGTTCCGTTCGGCTCGACCACGAACACGGCCTCGAAGTCAAGCTCGCGCGGCTCGTCGCCCACGTAACGAGGATCGGTGAAATAGACGCGGCCGGTAGTCGTGATCGCCAGGTCGTTGGGGCTGTTGAACCGCTTGCCATCGAAGCGGTCGGCCAACGTGCGGACGTGGCCTTGCAAATCGGTGACGGAAATCCGCCGGTTGCCGCCGGGCGCCGCCCCCTCGCACGCCACGAGCTGGCCGGTGGGATTGAACTTCAGACCGTTCGACTTGCCGCTGGGCGCGCGAAACACGGCGGTCTTTCCGGTTTGGGGATCGTAGCGCATGATGCGATTGCCGATATCCGAAAACAAAATCGCGCCGTCGGCCGCCGGGGCGGGGCCTTCGGTGAATTCGCCTTCGTTCCACAGCAGCTCGGGCTTGGCGCCGCTGGGCACGATTTTGTCCTGGGCAGCCGGTTGAAATTTACCCCTCGGCGGGGCATCGGCCGCCGATGCGCGATCAACTCCAACCGGGGCGAGCCATGACCCGAGCACTAATAGAGCCGCCTGAAGCAAAGTGAATTTCATTGCCGGTCTCCCGAATTTCATCAGCGTGGCGGAACCTGCCAACGCGTTCTCATTGTGCGTCGTCGATCGAGGTCTCGCAAGCGCGGAGAAATCAGCGGGCGAAGCGCCAGTTTTTCGCCATAGTCCGCATAATCGGCAGATTGGACGCTGATCCCGGCTGACCCCCTAAGGCTCGGCCAGGACGATCAACTTATGCGGTGGACTATGCTTGGATTAGGAAAGAGCGCGGCGAAGATTCTGTCCCCAAATCCCGCAACCGCAGGCGAAGTACTACCATGGAATTCATGTTGGCGATCGGGGTCTTGATCGCTCTTTTTTGGGTCGGCGTGGTACTCCTCCGCGGTGGACTGATCGGCGGCTGCCTGGCCGTACTGCTGACCGGCAGTTGTTTCGGTCATCCCTTCTTCAAGGTTCAGACGTGGCCGCTGCCCTTGACTTTGGATCGCGTGCTCTTGGTGGTTTTGCTCGTACAGTATTTGATTTATCGTCACCTGGGCTTGACCGACGCCAAGCCGCTGTCGAAAACCGACATCGTGCTTGGCTCGTTCATTATCTTATTGCTGCTGAGCACGTTCGCTCATGACTGGCAGGTCAGGCAGTCGCGACCGCTGTCGCAGGTCGTCTTGTTTTACCTGATGCCGCTGGCATTGTACTGGGTAGCGCGGCAGGCCACCGTCTCCGAGCGCGCGATAGCCCGGATCGTGGGAAGCCTGGCGGTCTTCGGCGTCTACCTGGCCGTCACCGCGATCGCCGAAACGCATGAAATCTGGTGGGCCGTGTTTCCCGCATATATCGGATCGGATGAGCACCCAATGTTTCTGGGCCGTGGGCGCGGACCATTTCTCAATCCGATCAGTTGTGGCTTCTTTCAAAGTATCGGCCTCTGTGCCACCTTATTGTGGTGGCCACGGTTGAATCGGCCGGGAAAACTGTTGTTATTGTTGTTCGTCCCGCTGTTTGCCTGGGGCATCTACGGCGCGTTGACCCGCAGCGTGTGGATGGGGGCAGTCGCAGGAATTATGGCGCTCATCGGCCTGAGCATGCCGCGCAATCTGCGAGTTCCCGTCGTGGCCGGAATGATTCTCGTGGCGACCGTAGTGACGGTGACGAAGTGGGAGAGCATTTTGACCTACAAGCGAGACAAGGAATTGAGCGCGGAACTAACGGCCGAATCCGCGGAGCTGCGGCCGATCATGGCGACCGTCGCATGGCTGATGTTTGTCGACCATCCCCTGGTAGGATGCGGCTACGGACAATATCCGGAAGTGCAAGGCATCTATCTTTCGGACCGTACGACCGATCAAGTGCTAGAGAAAGTCCGCCCGTATGTGCAGCATAATATATTCCTCTCGCTATTGACGGAGACCGGACTGCTGGGAATGGGGCTGTTTATCGCGCTGCTGGCCCTGTGGTTCAAAAACGCCTGGAGCTTGTGGCGCAATGAGCAATTGCCCCTGTCCGTTCGCCAGTGTGGACTGCTGCTGATCGTCACGATCGCCATTTATCTGCCGAACGGCATGTTTCACGACACATCGCTGGCTTCGATGATCAACATGATAGTGTTTTTCCTGGCGGGCGTTACCACCGGCCTGGCGACGTCGGCTTCGATCGCGCCGGAATATGACCGGCAGAATGCGGCACAATGGACCGTCCGCGGGGCCCATCGGCTGGCGACCCAGTAATCGTGGCCAACCGCGGCAAGACTCGCAGCGGGTGTTCGCTCCGTTGCTACTCCTCTGATTGCGCTAGTCGTCCGATCGGCAGAGCCAATCCGGTTTTCGTCACGGTTTCAACCGGCGGGAATCATCCACGGCACGACGTAGGCTTGCAGCATGGTCAGCAGGCCGACGAGGCAGGCCAGCACAATGCTATGGAGCAGAACGAAGCGAAGGATTTTGCCTTCGCCGCCCGACTGTTCGGTGGCGACCGCGGCCACGACGATACTCTGGGCATCGATCATTTTTCCCATCACCCCACCGGTGCTGTTGGAGGCGACAATCAACACCGGATTGAGGCCCAACTGTTCGGCCGTGATTCGCTGCAGGCTTCCGAACAGCGCGTTCGACGACGTATCGGATCCCGTCAGTGCCACGCCGAGCCAACCCAACAGCGGCGCGAAGAAAGGATACAGCCGACCGGTCTTGGTAAACGCCAATCCGAGCGTGGCGTCGCTGCCGCTGTATTTGGTGGTGAACGCCAGCGCCAACATGCAGGCGATCGTGAGCAGGGCCCAGCGCATCTTCGCGAGGGTTTCGGCCAGTTGCCGCGCGAAACTGGCCGGAGGAATCCCCAGCCAAAAGGCCGACAAAACGGCAGCTAGAAAAATGCCGGTGCCGGTGGTCGAGAGCCAATTGAAATCGTACACCGCTCTCTCCGCGTCGTCGGCCCGAAGAGAATTGGATTTGAGAACCACGACCGGCGCGGTGCGATAGACTTTGTTGTCCAAGGCGGGCACCTTCCAGGAAAACTTGCTCATTCCGGCCAGGATGTTGGGTTGCGCCGAATCGCCGCCGTTGAGCACCGCGCGAAACGAAGGCCCACCCCACAAGAAGACCAGGATCGAGAGCAATGCCCAAGGCACCCAGGCATAAGCAATTTGCCGGCGCGTCAGGCGGGGCGAGCGCGAGACCACCGAGTGCGGCGGCTCGGCGGGAAAACGCCAGATTTCTCGCGGTTGCCAGAACCGGAGGAACACGGCCAACGCAGCCAGCGAGCCCAATCCGCCAACGACATCGACCAAAGTCGGACCGTGAAAGTTGGCGGTGAAAAATTGAATTCCGGCAAAGCTGCCGCCGCAAACCACGATCGCCGGCCAGCAACCGATCACGCCGCGCCAGCCCGACATGGTGGCCACCAGCCAGGCAGGCACGATCAGCGAAAAAAACGGCAATTGTCGCCCGGCCATTTGGCTCAGCACCATTTCGTCCAGTCCCGATATTTTTGCCAAGGTCGTGATCGGAGTGCCCAACGCACCGAAGGCCACCGGCGAAGTATTGGCCAGTAGCGCCAAACCGGCGGCATACAAGGGTGAGAAACCCAGGCCAATCATCAGCGCGGCCGATATGGCCACCGGCGTGCCGAAACCAGCCGCCCCTTCGATGAACGTGCCGAACGAGAAGGCGATCAACAGCGCTTGCATCCGCCGATCAGGCGAGATGGCGGCCACCGAATGCTTCACGATCTCGAATTGCCCCGCGCGAACCGTAAGGTGAAACAAAAACACGGCGCTCAATACGATCCAACCGATCGGCAACAAGCCGAAACAGGCGCCATAAACGGCCGACGCCAGCGCTGCCGAAAGGGGCATCCCGAATCCGGCCACCGACACCAACAGCGCCACCACCAGGCCGGCAAGGGCCGCGCGCGGCGCCGATTGCCCAATCACCAATAAACCCAACAGCACGCCGATCGGCGCCGCCGCCATCAGGGTCGACAACCAGGGGGAGTTGAGCGGATCGTAAACTTGCACCCAATCCATCCGTCTGAACTCCTCGGCTTTTCGAAGTGCAACGCGATCAACGCTTTCGGATCCCGCGGGCGGCTGCTAGTGGTCTGTCGTTGATTCAAGGATATGGGATAGCATAACGCCTCCTGGTTTTTTTCAAGGAGGCCAAGAATGAACTACAACACGAAATACATTGTGCGGCTGGTATCGGAGGAGCGGGAACAACTAGCCAAACTGGT